>JAWUWF010000069.1:0-27308 GCA_034111985.1 Pseudophaeobacter sp. | reverse complement strand
CAGAGGTCACGCACAGAGGCAGCCCCATCGGCCATGCTGCGTTCAAAATGGGGAATGCCGCCGACAACCTCAACACCCATATCCAGCGCACGCAGCAGGTTCGCACGGCCATTTGGCGCGCGGTAGAGCCCGTCTTGCGGGAAGGCAACCAGTTGCAGATCGATGTAGTCTTTGACCCTGTCGCGTACCTCCAGCATGGCGGTGACGGTATTGAGGTGATCCGGGGTGGTGTCCACATGGCTGCGGATCGTCAGCAGGCCAAGGCTGGCCGCCCAGTCGCAATAGGTCAGGGCGCGCGCGACCATGTCGTCAACACTGGCCTGATCGCGCAGCTCGCCCCACAGCGAAATGCCTTCCAGCAGGGTGCCAGAGGCATTCATGCGTGGCAGACCGTAGGACAGAGTCGCATCCAGGTGGAAATGCGGATCGACAAAGGGTGGCGCAACCAGATCACCGGTCGCGTCAATAACCTCAACGGCTTCGGCGTTGATCCTAGGCTCTATTGCGGCAATCCGGTCGCCTGTGATGGCAATATCCATCTGGGTGCCATCGGGCAGGCTGCCGCCCTTGATCAGCAGGTCAAACATCATCTCTCACCCTTGTTGAACGGCACCATCAGGGCCGCCGGAATTTCGGCCCGGCGCGACATCAGCACCAGCGCCAGAATGGACAGGAAATAGGGCATCATCAAAAAGACCTGATAGGGCACCACAGCGCCAATGCCTGTTTGTTGCAGGCGGATCTGCAGCGCGTCAAAGGCGGCAAACAAAATGGCGCCCATCACCGCCTTGCCGGGCTTCCAGGCGCCAAACACCACCAGAGCAATGCAGATCCAGCCGCGCCCGTTGACCATGTCAAAAAAGAAACTGTCAAAGGCAGACAGCGTCAGAAACGCGCCGCCCACAGCCATAAAGCCAGAGCCGACAATCACCGCCCCCATGCGGATGGCGGTCACCGACAGCCCCTGTGCCGCCACCGCCGAGGGACTTTCTCCGGCGGCGCGCACCGCCAGCCCCAAAGGCGTGCGGTACAGCACCAGCGCAGTAAGGCCCGCGAGGACAAAGGCGGCATAGGTGAGCGGTGTCTGAGAAAACAGCGCCGGGCCGACCAGTGGCAGATCCGACAGAAACGGGATTTCATAGGGTTGGAAGGCAGTGATTTTTGGCGGCGAAGACACCTCTGGCAGGACCACGCGGTAGGTATAGAACGTCAGCGATGTGGCCAGCAGTGTGAGGCCAATGCCCACCACATGCTGCGACAGACCAAAGGGCACGCTGAGGATGGAATGCACCAGCCCGAGCATCATGCCGGTCAGCATCGCCACGGCGACCCCACCCCAAAGCGGCAATCCGGCCCAGACCGCGATCCAGCCTGCAAAGGCCCCGGCCACCATGATGCCCTCAATGCCAAGGTTCAAAACCCCGGCGCGCTCGCAGATCAGCTCACCCAGGGTGGCAAAGATCAGCGGTGAGGCGATGCGGATGGCGGCGGCCCAGAAACTGGCGGAGAGTAGAATATCGAAAAGATCCATGTCAGTCTCTCCGCACACGGAATTTGGTCAGCAGGATCGCCAGCACCATGAACAACAGCGCTGAGGCCAGCATGATATCAGCAATATAGCTGGGCACGCCCACGGCGCGGCTCATACTGTCGGCGCCGACAAAGATCGCCGCGACAAACAGCGCCGCTAGTACAACACCCAAGGGATGCAGCAGCGCCAGCATGGCAACCACGATGCCAGTGTAGCCAAAGCCGGGGCTGAGATCGAGCGTCAGGGAGCCCTTGAGGCCAGCGACCTCGGAAAATCCTGCCAGCCCCGCGAGGCCTCCAGACAGCAGCGCGGTTTTCAGGATCACCGTTGTCACTGGAATGCCGGCAAAACCGGCGGCCTCGGCATTGTGGCCCACAGCGCGCATCTCATAGCCAAGGGTCGTGCGGGTATTGCTCACCCAAACCACAAGGGCCGAAAGCAGCGCCAGCGCAAAGCCCCAGTGCAGCCGCAGCCCCTCGACGAGGCGGGGCAGGCGGGCTTCGGGCAAAAGCCGCGCTGATTTTGGCCAGCCCATGCCCATGGGATCCTTCAGCGGTCCCTCTAATAGGTAGGAGACAAACAGCAGAAAGATGAAATTAAACAGCAGCGTTGTCACCACCTCGTCGACGCCCAGCCGGGTTTTCAGCAGTGCTGGCCCCAGCAGCAGCGCGGCCCCCGCCAGCATGGCGGCAATGGCGCAGAGCGGCAGCATCAGATAGGCGGGCAGCCCAAGCGCTCCGGTGCCAAGCATCACGGTGAGCACAGCGCCGGCATAAAGCTGCGCCTCGGCGCCGATGTTCCACAGTTTGGCGCGAAAGGCGACGGCGATGGCCAGCCCGGTAAAGATCAGCGGTGTGGCGCTGTTGAGGGTTTCCAGCACTGCGAATTTTGAGCCAAAGGCCCCCGTCAGGATCAGGCCAAACACGGCAAAGGGATTGCCGCCTGCAATCATCGCCAGCAGCGCTGCCACCAGAAAGGTTGCAATGATCGCCAGTGCGGGCGGGACAATGCGTCGGGCTGTGCTGGGGGCCGCAATAGGTTCAAGCCGCATCAGGCGTCTCCGCATCAAAGCCATGGCCGGCCATCCAGCCGCCCAGCTCATCGGGGCGCATGGTGCCACGGGCAAACCCGGGGCTGAGACGGCCTTCGGAGATCACATGGATCACATCGGACAGTTGCATGATTTCATCCAGATCTTCAGAGATCAGCAGCACGGCAGCCCTGCGATCGCGGGCGCGGGCCAGCTCACCATGCACATAGTTCACAGCCCCTATATCAAGACCGCGCACCGGTTGGTTGGCCAGAATGATCTGCGGGGATTCTTCCAGCACCCGGCCCAGAATCAGCTTTTGCATATTGCCGCCAGAGAGCAGGCGAATGCGAATGTCCGGTCCGGGGCAACGCACATCATAGCCCTTGATCAGCTCTTTGGTGAAGGCACGCGCGCGAGCCCAATCCATCCAGCCGCGACGGCTGAACCGACTGGCATAGGTTTCCAGAATGGCATTCTCGGTCAGGTCAAAATCGGCGATGGTGCCGGTCTTGTGCCGGTCCTCAGGGATACGGGCGATGCCTTTGGCAATGGCCGTGCGCGGCGACCAGCGCGTTAGGGCTTCGCCCCCCAACAGCATCTCGCCCTGCGCTGGGCTGATCAGCCCCGAGAGCAGATCGGACAGCGCGGCCTGTCCATTGCCAGAGACCCCGGCCAATCCAGTGATCTGGCCCGCAGCCAGCGTGAGGTTGAGGGACTTTAACCCCGGTGCCGCGCCCTGATCCGGTGTAGAGACCTGGCGCAGTGATAACAGAGGCGCGCCTGGCGGGCGTGTTTCGATACTGGGGGCGGTGACCTCTGCCCCAACCATCAGGGCTGCTAATTCTTCGCGGTTGGTGTCATCAGTGGCGCGCTCTGCCACCAGTTTGCCATGCCGCAGCACCAGCACCCGGTGCGAGATCGCCATGACCTCGTGCAGTTTGTGGCTGATGAAGATCACCGAAAGCCCGGTCGCTATGGCCTCGCGCAGGGTGGCAAACAGCGCCTCGGCCTCTTGCGGGGTCAGTACGGCGGTGGGCTCATCCAGGATCAGGATCTTGGCATCGCGGTACAGCGCCTTGAGGATCTCGACCCGCTGGCGTTCGCCAACGGTGAGGCGGCCTACCTTGGCGTCGGGGTCCACTTTTAGATGGAACTGTTGCGACAGGGCGCGGATGCGCGCCTTGACCGCGCGCGGCTTCAGCGCGGGCGCTGTCAGGCGGTCGACGCCCAGAACGATATTTTCCCAGACGGTCAGGTTGTCAGCCAGGGTGAAGTGCTGGTGCACCATGCCCACGCCTGCATCCAGTGCTGCACGCGGTGCTCCGGGCGGCAGGGGCTGGCCAAACAGCGTGACTGAACCGGCATCGGCGGTGTACTGGCCAAAGAGGATGTTCATCAGCGTGGTCTTGCCGGCGCCATTCTCTCCGAGCAGCGCGATGACTTCACCGCGCTGCAGATCAAAGCTCACATCCTCATTGGCCGTGACCTGACCAAAGCGTTTTGTAATGCCTTGAAGGCGCAGGACAACCTGCGCCTCTGTTTGTGTGGTCATGCGATCAGGCCCGGATCAAGACGATTTGGGCTCATCATCGTTGATGGCCACCGTATAAGAGCCATTTTTGATTTCAGTTGTGCGCGAAGCCACCAGATCCAGTGCTGCCTGCGGGATTTTGCCCTCAAAGGTGCCATAGGGGGCCAGCGAGCAGCCGCCTTTGGCCATAAAGGAATAGGGGCCATAGTCCTTGGCCATAAAGGTGCCTGCCTGCACGGCTGCAATAGCCGCATCCAGCGTGGGCTCAAAATGCCAGATCGCCGAGGCCACCACGGTGTCGGGATAGTCGGACTGGGTGTCGATGACATTGCCAATGGCCAGCAGGCCTTTTTCCTTGGCGGCATCCGAGACGCCAAAGCGTTCCGCATACAAAACATCTGCGCCGTTCTCTGCCATGGCAAAGGCGGTTTCCTTGGCCTTTGGCGGGTCAAACCAAGAGCCGATAAAGGAGACCTGGAACTTCATCTCGGCGTTCATTTCGCGCGCACCGGACATAAAGGCGTGCATCAGGCGGTTGACTTCGGGGATGGGGAAACCACCAACCATGCCAATATTGCCGGATTTCGACATGGCACCGGCGATGATACCCGACAGATAGGCCGCATCCTGAATATAGTTGTCAAACACCGAAAGGTTTGGAACGGCGGCATCTTCCTTGAAGGAGGAACCCATCAGGAAGGCGACATCCGGGTAGTCAGCCATGACCTCGCGGGCCTCGGCCTCAACGCCAAAGATCTCACCGATGATCATCTTGTAGCCGCTCTCGGCATATTCACGCATGACGCGGGAGTAATCCGAGTTCGAGGTGTTTTCGGAATAGGTATAGCTGATGTCGCCGCGGTCCTGTGCTGCGAGGGCGGCGACATGAATGCGGCTCACCCATTGCTGCTCAACGGGGACGGTGTAGATGCCGGCCACCTTGATCGGTTCCGCCGCCAGCAGTCGTGCCGGGGAAAGAACGGCGCCGACAGTCAAGGCTGCTGCGGCGCTGGTGGTCAGAAAATGACGGCGCGACAGCGCGCCCAATGCGGATTTGGTCAAGAAATTTCCCCCGAGTTAAAAGGCTGATCCTTGGCGGATCTTGGCCAAAGGTTAAAAATTATGCGCCTGCATAGCAAGGACGCTTTCCCAAATTTGATATCACATTGGGAAGACTGATCATTTTTTGCACATTTTGCGCGAGGGTATTGGAATGTTGTGCGCTTGCTGAACGGTTTCGAGGGGTGTGGTTGCGCCCTCTCAGACAGCCCCCGCAGAGGGGGAGTTCAGAGGTGCTATGTCTTGGGGTTTCGGGTAAGGGGCACTGGATGTTTGCGCCGCTGCAGGTCTGTGGCCGTGGCGACAATATGGCGTTCAAGCTCCCGCGCTGCCGGAGAGGCGGGGTGGTCAGATTTGCGCAGCAAATGGATTTGGCGCCGCGCGTGGGTATCTGCCAGAGGGCAGAAGACCAGCCCGGAGGCCTCTGCCAGTTTGGCCGTCATTTCCGGCAGAATTGTCACGCCAAGCCCGGCCTGCACCATGGCGAGGATCGAGGTCATAGTATGCACATTCAACAGCGCGTTTGCATGCAGGTGCTTCGAGGCTGGGGCCGGGATCTGAGCGGAGAGCTCATTGGCAATAAAGGGATGTGGGGCGAGATCTGCCCAGGTCAGGGGGCGCTGAAGCCCCGCGAGCGGATGACAGGCCGGGCAGACCAGTCCAAAGGCATCGGAGAGCAGCTCTTGCCGGTGCAATGAGCCGCTATGCTGGCTGGCGGTTGCAAGGCCGATGTCCACCCGTTCGCGGGCCACTTCGCGCAGGACCGAGGCCGAGTCCATATCGCGCAGCTCGATCTTCACCTCGGGGAATTTTCTGGCATAGTTTGAAATGGCCTGCGGCAGGATGGTTCCGGCAACCGATGGAACAGCCGCGATCCGCACCCGTCCCTGACGCGCTTTGGCAAAGCCTTCGATGGCGTGCACAGTGCTGTCGAACTGGTGCAACTCATGCTCCGCCTGTTCCAGCACAAAGGCGCCTAAGGGGCTCAACTTGCTTTTACGGTCCGTTTCAAACAGCGGCTCACCCAGGTGGTCTTCGAATTGTTTCAGCATCATCGAGACCGCCGAAGGGCTGCGCCCAAGGTGCTGCGCCGCCGCGCTGAGATTGCCGTGCCGGGCGACGACAGCAAAGCAGCGGAGCATTTCAATCTTGATCGACACTTCAGTTTTCCTGAAATTAACTTCACTTATTTGAGTTTGAACGAAGTGACTTTGCGAGTCCATAGTAAGAGGCGCGAATGCACACAGATGGAAGTGGGCCCTACCTCATGAGTGAACGCCATAAAAACCTGATTGCTGGCGAATGGCTTGCTGGCGACAGCGAGATCGAGAACCGTAGTCCGTCGGATCTGTCTGATCTTGTTGGCCTGTTCGCGCAGGCCTCAGCGGATCAATTGGAGGCCACGCTGGATCAGGCGGTTGTCGCGCAGCGCGCCTGGGCCGCCTATGGTCCAGAGCGCAAGCAGGCGGTTTTGAACGCCATAGGATCAGAAATGATGGCCCGCGCCGATGAGCTGGGTAGGCTGCTCAGCCGCGAAGAGGGCAAGCCGCTGGCCGAAGGGCGGGGCGAGGTCTATCGCGCTGGTCAGTTTTTTACCTACTACGGCGCCGAATGCCTGCGTCAGCTGGGCGAGAATGCCGACTCGGTGCGCGACGGCGTGGAAATTGATGTCCGGCGTGAACCTGTCGGCTCCGTTGCCATCATCAGCCCGTGGAACTTTCCCACCGCGACGGCCTCGTGGAAGATCGCGCCGGCCCTGTGCTATGGCAATGCGGTTATCTGGAAACCTGCCAATCTGACGCCTGCCTCGGCTGTCGCGCTGGCCGAAATCATTGAACGTCAGGACATCCCAAAGGGTCTGTTCAGTCTGGTGATGGGGGCAGGCGGCAGCATTGGACAAAAGCTGGTCGAAAGCCAGAAAATAGATGCGATCTCCTTTACCGGATCGGTGCCGGTGGGGCGGGGAATTGCCTCGGCTGCGATCCAAAATTTCACCAAGATCCAGATGGAGATGGGGTCAAAGAATGCACTGGCGGTGCTGGATGACGCGGATCTGGATCTGGCCGTAACGCTTGCACTGGGTGGCGCATTTGGCGGCAGCGGTCAAAAATGCACTGCCTCGTCGCGTCTGGTCGTACAGGCCTCGGTGCATGACGCCTTTGTCGAAAAGCTGTTGCAGGGCGCGCGGGCGATGGTGGTTGGCCATGCGCTGGACAGCGGCACCCAGATGGGGCCGGTGGTGAGCGCGCAGCAGCTGGCGGAAAATCTGGCCTATGTGGAGCTTGGCAAAGCCGAAGGCGCTGAGCTGGCCTGTGGCGGCCAGCGTCTGGATATGCCGCATGAGGGATTTTACATGTCCCCCGGCGTGTTCCTGAACAGCCACAATGATTTGCGCATCAACCGCGAGGAAATGTTTGCGCCGCTGACCTGCGTCATCAAGGTCGACAGCTATGATGAGGCGCTGAGCGTGGTCAATGACACCCGCTTTGGCCTAACCTCGGGCGTGGTGACGCAAAACCTGGCCCGGGCCACGCATTTTCGCCGCAATGCCCGCACCGGGGTCGTCACTGTGAACCTGCCCACCGCAGGCACGGATTATCTTGTGCCTTTTGGCGGCCGGGGGGACAGCTCCTATGGGCCGCGCGATCAGGGCAAAGCCGCCGCCGAGTTCTACACCACGGTGAAAACCGCCTATATCAGCGCAGGCACGCCCCGGTGATGCAGCCCGGTTTCAGAATTGACGGGCTGCAATATGCCAACTGGTCCGAAAAGATCTTTCGCCAGCTGCGTGCGGGCGGTGTCGATGCGATCCACGTTACCATCGCCTATCACGAGAATTTTCGCGAAACGGTGCTGAATTTTGAACGCTGGAACCGCTGGTTTGAACACTACCCGGATCTGATCATGAAGGGACAGTGGGCCGGGGATGTGGACATTGCCCGCGAGACGGGTCGCACGGCTGTGTTCTTTGGCTTTCAAAACCCCAGCCCGATTGAAGACGACATTGGTCTGGTCGAGATCCTGCACACACTGGGCGCGCGGTTCATGCAGCTCAGCTATAACAACCAATCCCTGCTGGCGACGGGGTGCTACGAGGCCGAAGACGCGGGCATCACCCGCATGGGGCGCCAGGTGATCAAAGAGATGAACCGGGTTGGTCTGGTGATCGACATGAGCCATTCCGGCGACCGCTCAACCATTGAGGCGGCGGAGATTTCCGAGCGTCCGATCACAATCACCCATGCTAACCCATTTGAGTGGTCACCAGCGCTGCGCAACAAGACAGACGCCGTCATTCAGGCCGTCGTTGCGGGCGGTGGCATGCTGGGGTTTTCGCTCTACCCGCATCATCTCAAGGGTAAATCCGACTGCTCGCTCCAGAGCTTTTGCGAGATGATTGCCCGCGCGGTCGAGACATACGGCGCTGAGAACCTCGGGATTGGCAGTGATCTGTGTCAGGATCAGCCCGACAGCATTGTCGAATGGATGCGGGGTGGTCGCTGGAGCAAGGAAATCGACTATGGCGAGGGCTCTGCTGCAGCGCCGGGGTTTCCACCCATGCCAAGCTGGTTCGCAGACAATCGTGATTTTGGCACTATCGAGACGGGCCTGCAGGCCACTGGCCTCAGCGAGGTAGAAATCTCTGGGATTATGGGCGGCAACTGGTACCGTTTTTTTCAGGATAATTTTGGGGCGATAAGCGAGCAATAGAGCCTCCTATGGCCTATCAGCGTGGCAAAAAACTGGGGTTAGGAAAACTGGGGCTAGCCTGTGGGGCGCAACTGAAAATCTGAAAACAGGAGAGCGGGATGACTGTAGTCCAAGACAATGCAATCAAGCCAGATCTGCGCGATCCGGCAGTGGTGATGCGTCTGTGCCGCCTTGGCTCTTTTCACCAGTCCCGCCTCTCCTTTATGCGCATTCTGACCCGACGGATGAAGCGCGAGGCCTGGCGCTTTGACTGTCCTGTTTTTGACATTGCAGACACCGGCGTTGGCCACGCGGTTTATAGTGCTCATGGCCCCGACCACAGCTATTCGCTGGTGGCCTTTGCTCATGACCTGCCTGCGGACCAGCGTTCGGACCGGGTGATTGCTACGGCCTGGGACTGCACCTTTGCTCTGTTCGACGGTGTTCCCACCGCTGCAGACATTGCCCGCCTGTCGCAGAATATTCCCCTGCAAGAGGCAGGCCGCGTCACCGGATCAGAGCTGTCGGTGTCGCGCGCCAACCGCTCGGTGCGGCTGTGGGAACATACGGTGTCGCGTCTCGCCGCAGGCGCACAGCCGGATTTGCAACAGATTGAGGGTGTTGGCTATTTGATGCGCACCACAGCGGTCTATGGATCGGGCAAACTGGGGGCGGCAGATCGCGAGATGATCGCCGGGCGCGCGGAATTTGCGGCCCCTTTTCAGGTCGAGATGCTCTCGGTGTTTCTGACCCGTGCCTTCGTGCGGGATCTGGTGCAGCATGTGGCTAACCGGCGTGCCGGGGCGGCGGGCAGGCAGGCGGCACAGCTGGACCCGCAGATTGCCCGCCGCTTGGGGATCGGCAATTCCACCGGGCTTGGCATGGCGCCGTTCCTGCTCAACCATCCGGTGCTGTTCAGCAACTGGGTGGCCGCGCGCGAGATCGCGTTGCAGCGGGTGCGCGGTGTCAAAACCGCCAGCGCGGCCGAGATCGCGATGTTCCATGATCTCTACGGCCGTAGTCGACACTCCGTCACCAAATGGCATTCAGACCATCCAGCCCAGAGAGAGAGGCTTGCAGCCCTGCAGGCGGATATCGATCTGATCACCGCCCGGCTCAAGGATGAAGGGCTGGCGGCGGTGCAGCCCTGGGACAGCCTGTATCAATGGGGCGCCGCAACCCTGACCATTGAGGGGCAGGAATGGCTGCTCTCCTTGCTGCTGGAACCCTATGGCGATCTGGTCGATGATCTGGCTGACACACTGTCGGCAGACAATACGGCCACCTTTCGCATTGCCGGCGCCATGACGGTGGCCCGCCTGCGTGACGTGCTGTGGGACATCTATGGCTGGGCGCTTCGGATCGACTGGAGTTTGCCTGCCAATACGGCGCGGGCCTGGTATGTGTCCGAGGAAAAGCTGGAACCACGTTTGGGTCAGCGCTTTGAAGAGCCGATCGAGGCATACGAGCAACCTTTGGCGCCGGGGCGTGATGCATCGCAGCTCATGGCAGCGCTGGCGCATTGGCCGGATGAGACTGCGATTGCCGAATTCCTGTTGCGCCACCCAGAGCACCGCCATTCGGTGCGTCGGGCGCAGATCGCCAATCGCGCGCCCTATGCCGAGATCCGCGACAACACCATTTCCCAGGATGTGTTGCCCATCGACATGCTGCGCTGCAAGCTGGCGTTTTTTGGCGCGATGCATTTTGACCCCCGCTCGGATCGCTGGGTGCGGATCTGCATGTATGGCAACGCGCCCTACCCAGAGGAGCTCGCAACGCGAGACGCAGATTTCTGGGTCTATCCAGAGGTCGCAGAGGCCAGTCAGCCTGCTTGCGAAACTTCTGGCCGAACTTCTGGCCAAACTGCTGGACAGCCTGCCGGGCAGGCAGGGGAGTGCTAGGGAAATGAGTTATTCGCTGAACGAAATTGAGGCGATGAGCAAACGTGCCGGCCGCGGTGCTGGCCTGGCCTGGGGGCTGGCGGAAGAGGTGGCCAAGAGCACCCGCTGGCTGTCGGCTTTTGGCTTTCCGGGGGCGGAAATGCTGGCAGAGCTGTTGCTGCTCAATGATCGCCTGCCTGCGGTTGATCTCTCGCCTGCGGCGCTGACCGGGACCTGGTCTGCACCGGCCGGCCGGATGAGCCCGCTGATTGCCGGCGCCGCCATGAGCGACTGCGCCGTGCGCATGGAGGCGGGGCAGGTGATCAGGATGGAAAATGTCTCCTTCCCGCTTTTGCTGGTGCCTTTTGCGGGCGGCGCCGCGCTGCGACTGGGGGTGCCTGTCGCTGTGTCCTGGCAGGGGGTTTGCCTCACCACAGACGGACAGCACCTTTGTGTAGAAGGCGCGCGGGAGGCTATTCTGGCCCCACATGCTACTACGTTGAACTGCGCAGCGCCTGCCGAGATGCGGGGTTCGAGCGCGCCTGTGCTGCGCGCCGAGGTGACGCAGACAGCCTGGCAGAGCCTGCAAGGTTTTGCGCAACGCACCTATGCGCCCGCCACCGAAAGCTCACGCCTTCTGGGCGCCGGAGACAGTGCCGACGTCAGTGTCGGCGTCGGTGAAACGGATTGATGCAAACAGGCGCACCGCTACTCGTGTTTTTTGACAGCTGCTAAATGAGGAAATGCCCAGATGATCGCCACTGAAACCCTCAGCCTACGTGAAATCGAAGACCTCGCCTATCGGGCGCTGGTGGCCGCAGGAACCGCGCCCGAAAATGCGCGACCTTTGGCGGTTGCAACCGCGATGACCGAGGCCGATGGTGTCGCCTCGCACGGGCTTGCCTATGTGCCGATCTATGCGGGCCATGTCGCCTGCGGCAAGGTCGACGGCATGGCGAAGCCGGTGCTGAGCCTCCCGCGCCCGGGTGTCGTTGCTGTGGATGCGGCCACGGGCTTTGCCCATGCGGCCATCGACATCGGGTTTGAGGCCCTGATCCCGCTGGCCCGCGCGCAGGGTGTTGCGGTTCTGGCGGTGAAGAACTCCTATAATTGCGGTGTCTTGGGCGTGCATACCCAGCGCCTCGCGCAGGCGGGTCTACTGGGCATCGGCTTCACCAATGCGCCGGCCTCTATTGCGCCCTCAGGCGGGGCCGTGCCGGTTTTGGGCACCAACCCGATCTCGATCGCCGCACCCGGTCCGGATGGCGCGGCGCTGGTGCTGATTGACCAATCCGCCAGTACCATTGCCAAAAGCGAGGTGATGAAACACGCCCGCGAGGGGCACCCCGTGCCCCTTGGCTGGGTGCTGGATGCCGAGGGCAGGCCGACCACCGATCCCGACGCGGGGTTGAAAGGCTCTATGGTGCCCTCGGGTGGCTACAAGGGAGTTGGCATTGCGCTGATGGTTGAAATGATGGCGGCGGCCATGACAGGGGCCTCTTTGGGCACCGAGGCGAGCCCCTTCTCTGGCCCGGTGGGTGGCCCACCCAGGACCGGGCAGTTCTTTATCGCGATTGATCCCAGCGCGACCTCTGACGACAGCTTTGCCGAGCGCCTTGCAACCCTGGTGGGGTCGATCCGCGACCAAGATGCCAGCCGTCTACCCGGGGATGGTCGCGCCAAGGCCCGCGCGCAGGCTGCGGTCAACGGCGTTGCAGTGAATGCGGCCACTTTGGAGAAAGTGCGCGCCCTGCTTTGAGTGATCTCCTGTGCTCTGAACGGAGCGCAGGTTTCTTTGACCAGAGACAGGCCAGAGATCTGAAATCACGCGAGGTATTCCAGCTTTGCTCCGGCAAACTGGCGGATCACCGCAGGCGCTTCTGTTGCAGGCAGCAGGCAAAGCGCTGTGGACAAGCCATCGGCCAGCGCGGCCTTTGGCGCACTCACCGAGACCATGCGGCTTGTATCGGCCCCAAGCCCGGTGCGCGGGTCCAGAATATGGCTTTGGCCGTCGCCAACCTGAGTGCCCGCCGCAGCAGAAGTCGCCAGCGCGCGATCTGACAGGCTCAGTTTTGACTGCAAGCTCCCATCTGGAGAGGCCACACCAACCTGCCAGCCGCGCCCGTCGGGGCGACTGCCAAGCGCTGCGATCTCGCCCATGTCCAGCAGCACATTTTTCAGACCCTCGGCGCGCAGCAGCGCCGCGATCCGGTCGGTGATATAGCCCTGCGCAATCCCATTGAGTGTGAGGCCCATATCAGGGCGTAAAAACCGCACCTCCTGGCTGTCATAGCGCAGGTGTTTCCAGCCAAGGGTCACTTGGGCCCCAAGGGTGGGGGACAGAGGCTGGGTGGCTGTGCCAAGCGCCAGCGCCTGCCAGATCGCCTGCCAGAGCGGCTGCACGGTGGGGTCAAATGCGCCATCCGTGGCGGCGTTCAGGCTGGCCGAGAGGCTGAGCACATCCAGCAGCTCTGGGGCGGGCGCGTTCAGATGGCCGGTGGTGTTGAGGCGGGCCAGTTGTGAGCCCGGTTGGTACAGGCTGAAGATGGCCTCAAGCCGCATAAGCTCTGCCTCGATCCGGGCAAACAGCGGCTCGGCCTGGGCCTGGTCCATGCCCGAAATCATCATATATGCGGCAGCACCCATGGCGCGTCCCTGCCATCTGGCCTGTTGGGGCGTGCTGGCAATTGCGGGGCCAGCGGCGAGACTTGCGGCGGAAATGCTGAGAAACCGGCGGCGGGAGAAAGACGCGGTCATGAGGGGGTCTCCAATATCTGGTCCAGATCCACCGGACCCAAGGCGGCCTCGGCGGGAATATCTGCGAGCAAGGTGACAGTGCCACCATAGCGGGTGGCGAATTTTTCGGCGTCAGCGGCGCTGGCAAAAGGCACTATTTCAGGCGCACCCATGCCACCGGCGACATTGCTGTTGATGACAAAGAAAGCCTCATTGGCGGCAACCCAATTGTCGTTGCCCGGTTCCGCCCAGCTGATCGCAACCCCCATGTCGCTGACATAGACAGCCGTGATGTCGGCGTCGCGCTCGGGCCCTTTGAGATAGGCAACCAGATCGCGGACCTGGGCAAAAAACAGCGGCGCCGGAAAGCCCTCCAGATGAATCTGGCCCTTGGGGCCGCCATGTTCGGCGATGTTCATCTGGCAAAAATAGCTGAGCGCCGTCTGGGTCAGCTCTACGGGATTTGGGGGCAGTTTGGCCTCTTCCTCCTGGCAGGCCGACAGGGCAAAAGCCGACAGAGAGAGGGCGGCAAGCAGGCTGAGGCGTTTCATGGTTCGACCTTTCCAAAAGCGGCGCGGGCCAGAAGGAAGCCGATGACGGGCCAGGCCAGCAGCGAAAGAGGCGCAGCCCAGCTGGGCAGGGCCGAGGCGGCCCCCGCCATACCACTGGTGAGCGCGACGCTTTCAGAGGCGGCAATATTCCAGATCCGGAAGGCATCCGCCGGATTGGCCACCATCACCCAGGGAAAGACGCTTTGGGTAAAGCCTCCACCGCTGTCCATCACCACTGCACCTAACAAGGCCAGATCATAAAGCACCACAAAGACCAGCCAGAGCCCGGCGGACAGCCCGGCTGCGGCGGTGGTGCTACCTGCCATCGCCGAAATCGCATATCCTAGCACCAGAAAGACCGCGCCAAGAAGGATTGAGGTCGCCACCAGACGGGCTAGCGCTGTGAGGCTGTCTGCGCCGGCTCCCCCAAACCAGGCAGCGATGGCACCAGCAGCACCAAAGCCAATAACCATGGCGATGGAGAGCGCTGCAAGATGAGCGAGAAACTTGCCCGCAAGGATCTCACCCCGGCCGGCAGGATAGGTGAGCAACAGCGCCAGTGAGCCGCGTTCGCGGTCGCCCGCAATGGCATCAAAGCTCATCATCAGGGCCAAAAGCGGTGCCAGGTAGACCGATAGCGTGGTCATTGAGGCCACCGAAACGGTAAGCATATCAACGCCAAGCGTTCCGGTGGGGGCAGAGCCCGCAAAAGACAGCGCCAGGGCAAAGGCCAGCATGATCAGCGTGGCCATAAAGATCCAGAGATTGCGGCGCAGGATCAGCAGTTCAGAGCGGGTCATGGCGAGGATACGCATCAGCTCTGCTCCTTCTTTGAATAGTGGCGGTACAGATCTTCCAGACGCGGCGGCACCATATCGAGATCCACCACCACATCGCCAAGGGCCGCAATGCGGCGCAGCTCGGCCATTTTGTCCTGCGGCGTGCAAAGGATTTCGACCGATGCGCCATTGATGCGGCGTCCGCCGGTTTGTTGTGCGAGATGATCCGCCTGGGCCTCGGTGGCGCGTAGGCGCAGCTTTACCGGTAGGCCCGCCTTGGCCGACAGGTTGGCGAGCGTATCATCGGCGACCTTTACACCCCTGCGCAGGATGGCAATGCGGTCGGTGCGGGCTTCGACCTCGGTGAGGGCATGCGAGGCGATCAGCACGGCTGTACCCTGACCTGCCAGCTCATCAATGATGGCATAAAGGTCCTGACGCGAGATCGGATCCAGCCCGCTGGTGGGCTCATCCAGCAGGGCCAGTTTCGGCCGTCCCAGCAGCACCTGCGCCAATCCAAGGCGCTGACGCATGCCCTTGGAATAGGCGCCAATGCGGCGATGCATGGCGTCGCTCAGGCCAACGCGCTGCAGCAGCGCCTTGATATCTGCCGTCTCGCCTGAGAGGCGGGCAAACATCAAAAGCTGCTCATGGCCGCTAAGAGCGGGATGAAAGCTCACGGCTTCGGGTAAAAACGCGGTGTGGGTACGGGCAGCGCCTGTGCCGGGGCGAGATCCGCAGATGCTGATGCTGCCGCCTTCGGTCTGGATCAGGCCCAGAATGGCCTTGATCAGGGTCGATTTGCCAGCGCCATTATGGCCCAGCAGGGCAAGCCGCTCACCGGCTTGCAGGTCGAGATCAATCCCCTGCAGCACCTGCGTGGCGCCGCGAAATTTGTCGAGGCCGGTGATCTTGAGGACCGGGGTGTCGTTGGTGTTATCCATCATTCTCAACCTTGTTGGCGACTGCGGGTTTCACCGGGCGCATCAGGGGATTGCTGTCGATCACGCCGCCGGGCAGCAATGCGGGAAAGGCCGATTGCGACCAGCGTACCAGCTGTACGGCGGGCGACCCCATCAAAAGTTTGGCAGCGGGTTGCGTCCAGAGTACATGATCCATGCTGTCATTGGGGCGATAGGGCGCGTCTGCAATGCCATTGCCATCCACATCAAAGCCTGCGTTGTCAGACCAATAGTTGCCGCGCCCCTCTTCGGACCATTCGACCCATTTTGAGGCGACATATTTCACCTGATGTCGGTTGCCGACAAAGGCGTTGCCGACAATGCGGTTGCCCTCGCTGCCGGCGGTAAAGTGAATGCCGATGCCGCAGCCCTGAAACCAGTTGTCAGAGAAATCATTCTTGTGGGAGTTATAAAGAAAGGTGCATTTGTTCCGGGCACCTTTGACGTAGTTGCCGCTGATCACACTCTTGTTGGTGTAGTTCAGCATCACGCCGTGATCGCGATCATTCAGCGAGACATTGTTCTGGATCTTGACCCGGGTCGAGAACATCACGGCATAGCCCAGATGGTTGCCGATCGAGACATTGCCGGTGACCTCAGAGTTGTCAGCATACATGTAGTGGACCGCAAAGCGCAGATCGCGAAACAGGTTGTCGCGGAAAAAATTGCGCTTGGAAGAGTTCACAAAGACCCCGTCGCGGCCCCAGCGGATGTCATTGCCGCTCACAATGGCACCGGGTGCGTTCCAGACATAGACGCCATTGCCGCGCCTGTTCATATGGCGGTCCTGACGTCCCTCGATGACATTGTTTGCCACCAACGCGTCACGCGCACCGTGGATGTCAACGCCGTAGAGATTGCCCAGCAGAGTATTGCCTTTGATCACCGGTGCCTTGGCGGTCTTGGTCAGCTGAATGCCGCTGTCGATGGTGCCATGGTCAGAGCCAGAACCGACAATAGTCAGGCCGGTGACGGTGACATCAGGGCCAGTGACTGTGATGACACTGCCCAGGTTGCTGCCATCAATAGTGGCATGGCCCTGACCGTCCAAGATGACCGAACGGTCCAGTGTCAGGGTCTCAAAATAGGTGCCAGGCGCCAGACGGAGCCTATCCCCATCCGCCGCCCGAGCCAGCGTCTCAGCGATGGCCCCCGCTTGATTGGGCACCTGCCAATCGGCGGCGCTTGCGCCACCACCGATCAACAGAGCTGCTGTGAGCAGGAGCCAGCGCATTTTAGGCCTCCCGGGGCTCGACGAACATCCGGCCGCGCATCTCCATGTGCAGCGCGTGGCAGAACCACTGGCAGTAGAACCAGTGCACACCAGGACGTTCGGCGATAAAGGTCACCGAGGCAGTTGCCTGTGGGCCAACTTCCATGGCGACGCCAAAGTTGGCCATACAGAAGCCGTGGGTCAGATCGTCGATATCATCCAGATTGGTGACATACACAGTGACCTCATTGCCCTGCTGGACGGTGAACTTCTCAAGGCTGAAGTTTGGCGCCTGGCTGGACATGTAGACGCGGACCTTGTTGCCATCGCGAATGATGCTGTCCTGATAATCGTCCAGATCAATATCATCGGCTTCGGCCTGCGCGCGGGCCTCTGCCCACATGGGATCGTTGCGATCCCAGATGTTGACCGGGTTCACCTTTGAGCGATGAACGATGATACTGTCATGGGGTTCAGCAAAGGTGGGGCCATCGTGGACGATTTTCATTGTGTCGCCGGAGATATCGATCAACTGCTCGTTCTCTGGCTTCAGAGGGCCCACATTCAGGAACCGGTCTTTCGAGAACTTGTTCATCGAAATCAGCCACTTGCCATCGGCCTCAGAGGTTTCCCCCATGGAGGTCGAGTTGTGACCTGGCTGGTAGTGCACGTCGATCTTTTCAAGGATCGGATCGGCGTCGCCGCCAGCGTAGGCCTCAATCGCCTTTGCAATGTCCCATTTCACAATCTGGCTGTCGAGGAACAGGGTGGTGTAGGCCCGGCCCTTATTGTCAAAGGCGGTGTGGAGGGGGCCAAGACCCAGCTCGGGTTCTGCCACGATGGCCGAGCGTGGATCGGCATCGTCGTCGAACAGCGCGTCGAGTTTTTCCACATCGATCACCGAAACCGTGGGCGACAGCTTGCCGTTGATCATGATGTGGCGTTTGTCGGGCGCGGCGTTCACACCGTGGGGTGAGTTGGGGATCGGGATGTAGCGGGTGTATTTGTTGCCTGCGCCCTTGCGACCATCGACAACTTTAACGCCTTTCAGCTCCTGGAAATCACCGGCAGCGATGCCCTTTTCGATCTCGGCGAGGTTGAAGACCACGACGTGGTCCATCTCACTCTCGGTCATCTCGGCCAGGTTCATGCCCATTTCCGAGTTGTAGGAGGTCGAGATGGCATATTTGCCCTGATAGTCACAGTCGGTGTTGTCGAGGTTGCCAGACACGATCACCTGCCAGGCCACTTCCATCTCGTCGCCGTCGATGGCGGTGAAGATGTTCACATATTCCGATGGCTCATCCAGGATTTTGCCGTCATTGACCAGCGGGGCTTCGTGCTCACCATTGGCAAAGATATAGCCGGTGCGCGGGAATTTCTGTGGCCGCAACCCGTGGATGTCATGGGCGTTGGGGATCTCGATGATCTTGTCGCATTTCATCACATCACAACGCACACGGGCGACGCGGGTGTTGGCCTTGTCGTTCATGAACAAAAAGCGGCCATCATAGGCGCCATCAGTGAAGGACATGTGCGGGTGGTGCAAATCGCCGTTGTCGTAGGTTTTCTTGCCGTTGGCAGCTAGGAATTCCTTGGTCTCGGGCAGCAGACCCTCGGTCAGGATTTTCAGCGACTCGTTGGTTTGCCCCCAACCGGTGGCAGAGCAGCGGTTGAACACGGGGATGCGCATGAATTCACGCATCGAGGGCACACCAAGGATGCGCAGCTCGCCGGTCTGGCCCGAGGACCAAAAGCCGTAATACTCGTCCAGCTCACCCGGAGCCAGGCTGGCCTCATTGCCCGAGGCTTTGGCAGGGGTCGCGCTCATCATTGCGGTGCCGACGCCGGTCGCAGCAAGGGCTGCGCCGGTGGCGGTTGCCCCCAGCAGGCCGCGGCGGGTGACGGAGAGGTCGTTTTTCAGGTCTTCAGACATGGTGTCCTCCTTTAGGAAACAGGTGTCTTGTTCGCGTTGGGATGATTGGCCGGTGGGTGGCCAAGGTTGAGACTGGGCCCGAAACTGGATCCGGGGGTGCCGGTCTTGGCACGGCGTTTGATCTGTTTGATCACCACCGGACATTTGGTTTCGGACTGGTACAGCACCTGACAATGCATACAGTTGACGCATTCGTTCGGGTTGATTTCACCCGTGGGGTGAATGGCCTGAACCGGGCATTCGTTGGCGCAGGTCTGGCAAGGGCTGCCGCATTCTTTGTAGCGTTTGAGCCAGTCAAACATGCGCATGCGGGCCGGGATCGCCAGGGCGCCGCCCAGCGGGCAGAGATAGCGACAGTAAAAGCGCTCTACAAACAGCCCAGCGAGCAGCAGCACGAGGGCAAACAGGACAAAGGGCCAGTCGCGCACGAACTTCAGAATGATCGCTGTCTTGAAGGGTTCGATCTCGGCATAGGTTTCTGCCAGTGGCATCGACACCATGGAGAGGCCAAAAAGACCAAGGAAGATCATGTATTTCACCGGCCAAAGGCGCTCATGCAGCCCCCAGGGCAGGGTCCATTGCGGCACCTTGAGGGCGCGCGCCAGTTTGTTGGTCAGCTCTTGCAGCGCACCAAAGGGGCACAGCCAGCCGCAGTAGGCGCCACGGCCCCAAAACAGCAGCGCTGCCGCGATGGCAAACCACTGGATAAAGACCAGCGGATCCATCAGGAAGGCGTCCCAGGTAAAGCCAGAGCGCAGCGAGCCTGCCAGCGCCATCAGGTTGACCACGGAAAGCTGCGCATTGGCGTACCAGCCAAGAAACACCAGGGTAAAGCTGAGGTAGCCAATGCGGAACCAGTAAAAGGCACGCGCATTCATGGTGGCCTGGAACTGAAAGAAGAAGACCCCGGTCAGCACCAGAAGCATGACCGCGAGAACGGCGATCTCGACCTGTTTGTCGCGCCAGATCCGCTTCCAGAGCGCCGATTTTGCGGCCGCCTCATCTGTGGCGCTATCCACCAGGACCGGGGCTGCTGCCACGGGCAGCAGGTATTGCTCGGGCAGTTTGTAGCCCAGATCAAAGGTCAAAAAGGTCTTGTCGATAGCACCGACCACCCGCTGCGCCAAAAGCTGCAGCCGGAAAGGCTCGGCCGGGTTGAACTCGGAATCGGCAGGGATCTTGAAGATGTCCAGCTCGGTAAAGCTGGGGCTGTCAGAGGTCGCCAGCGCGCCCAGACGGCGCTGCTGCTTGTCAAAGAAGCGGACGGAATTATCGCCCTGGATCAGCTGGATACGGTCAAAGATACCGCCACGTACATAGCCCGAACCTTTGAAACTGTAGATACCCCGACCCAGCACCAGAAGGGCGTGCTCGCCGGGCTCCAGCCACTCTGTGAGGTTGTTGTATTCGGCTTCGCCCAGCAGGCTTAGGCCAATGGAGGGCACCGACACAAGGGCGACATTCATGTCGATATATGTGTCATTTGCCTCACCAGGCACTGGCCGCTTGATAGCGCGGGCATCGCCGGTCTCGTTAAAGGCCGTGTTGATCTGACCTATGTCCAGCGTCATGCGACGGGTTGAGCCGTCACCCGCCATGGTGGTCCAGTCAAAAATCGCGCGCTGCGCCATGTCGACTTCGCGTTTGGGACCATCAGCGACGCGGGGGGACAACCCTCCAAGGCCCATGGCGCGGGCCACTTTGCTGCCGCCGCGCACCAGACTGTCGTCGATGATCATAATGGTGACCGTTGCCCCCGAGCTAATGTCGAGATCATGCGCGTCGCCGCCACTGGCAGCTTCGGCCTTAAGATCAAGGCCCGCGTAGCTTTCGGTCAGTGCCAGCATTTTGGAGTTGGGAATGCCGATCAACACAATGGGTTCGGAGTGTTTGACCAGCTTGACGCCGGTCAGCACCGCGTCAGTGTCAATGCCTGCAACCACATGGATTGGTTTGCCGGAATAGCCGGTGGTGCCGACAAAATCTGAGGTGAGAAAGGCATAGGCGACTGTTTCGCCGCCCATCAGGATCGGGGCAACAGGCACGTCCGCACGGATCGGGCCAAAGGCATCGGCGCCGGGATACAGTTCAGCTGCCGTGAGGTCAGTGAGGAAAGAGGCGAGGCTATCTGCCTGGGCCGGACTCGGGGCAACAAAACCCGCGAGAGAAATCATCAGGGCTGTTATCCAGCCACAAAGGCTGCGCGTTAACTCCACGACGCCTCCCCCCTACATTGAGTGGTCGCCATGGACGCGCCGCATGCGCGTGTCATATTATATGTGGACAGTTTATATATGGTCGGGCGCGGAGGCCCCCGGCCGTCATGCCAAAACTGCGCCGGGTTTGACGCGGCCTCGACAGAGCGTAGCTGTGCTGTCACGCCTGTGATCCAAACGGGGCTTAAGGCGAGAATTTCGACGCTGCGGGACTGACCATTTTGCGCCGCGCACATCAGACAGATGTCGCAGTCGGGGCAGTCCTCTGACGGAGCATTGTCTTCTGTGGCGTCCACCGTGATTTCGATAACGCCGAATTCGCTGCAGATCTCGATCCAGGTCCGGGTCGCACCGGCCTTGCCAATGTTGGGCATTAGCAGTTGTACCGCCAGCAGCAGCACCGTGACACAGCCCACAAGGCGCCGGAAAATTCCGTCGCAGCGCAGGGGGGAATGTCGGGATAAAAGGTGCATTGCTCGCCAGATTCGGTTTCAGGATCTGGGGCAACCCTAGCGAACACGTCATTGCCGCAGTTTGTTCTATGACAAAGACGGAGGCATTCCTGCACCCTAGATGTCGAATTCAATATATTGAATTTATTGAGTAATTTTCTCGGTGCGTGAAGGATATGCCGAATGAAGCCAGAGGCTTGCCCAAGGAATTTCCGTGTGAATTTGCGAGAGGGGGTCTGTGGCGAGCTGTTAAGGGGCCATATGACATAAAATACGCGGCCCTTCATTTCATAGGCTTGCGAACTGCTCGCCACCAAAGACCGCCTCAGGCAAGGCTATCAGGTTTCGGGAGTGGCAATTATTTTGAAAAAGCGCACAGTGGCTGCGACGGAAAACATCTGGTTCTGCGTTTATAACGGGTTGCCCCTTGCCTTGGGCTTCATTCAGAACCGGTCCATGTCAGAAAGTAGTCTTTATGAACTTCCGCCCTCTTCTCGTTCTTCCCCCTGTCGTGATTGGTGTTTTGGGTTTCATCTGGATGACCTCCCGGCCGGGGCCAGAGGTGAGTACGCCACCGGAAGCGGCACTGGCAGTGCGGGTGCAGGCGGTGACCCCCAAGACGATCATCGCCACAGCCGAAGGGTTTGGCCGGGTTGAGCCCGAGCACAGCTGGGTCGCCATTGCCGAGGTGCAGGGCCGTGTCACAGGGGTTTTGCCCGGGTTGAACACTGGCAGCCTCATCGAGGCCGGTGCGGTTCTGGTTGAAATAGACCAGACTGACAATGAGCTGTTGCGGCAAAAGACCCTCGCCAATATTGCCGCAGTCGAGGCCGATCTGGCAGAGCTGAGACGCCAGGAGGAAAACGCGCAACGGCTGCTTTTGGTCGAGCAGCGCATCCTCAAGGTCGCCGAGGCAGAGCTGGCGCGCATTCAGTCGCTGCTGGAGCGGGGCGCGGGCACGCAGGCCAATGTCGATACGGCGGAAAAGGCATTTCTGGCGCAGCAGACATCGGTGACCAGCCTGACAAACACGCTGGCGCTTTTTCCCGCCCAGAGTGATGCTCTGCGCGCGACTTTGGCGGTGCGGCAGGCGGAACTGGCCGAGGCCGAGCGGGCACTGGAGAAATCCACTATCAAAGCGCCCTTTCGCGGTCGGGTGGCCAGCATGGACGCGGAGGTGGGGCAATTTGTCGGCACGGGTGACAACCTGCTGTCGCTGGACAGCACAGCCGCCGCAGAAGTCACTGCAGAGATACAGCCCAGCAGTTTTGGCCCTGTTGTTTTTTCCAGTTTTTCCACCTCGTTTCTGCAGGATGGCAGCTTTGACACCAGTCAGTTTATCGCGGCCCTGCAACGCGCCGGCGTGAGCGCGCGGGTTGAGCTCTCAAGCACCGAAACCTTTGCGGCCTGGGAGGCAGAGATCGTGCGCCTGCGCGGCACCATGGACTCAGAGACCGGAACCATGGGGATTGTCGTCAGAGTTGCCGACCCGCTGGTCTTACGCCCTGGTGTGCGGCGCCCGCCGCTGCATACCGGCAGTTTTGTGCGCGTGGTTTTCTCCAGCATGCCGCGCGCCGACAGCATCGCCGTGCCGCGCCATGCCCTGCATATAAGTGATCAGGGAAACCCCTTTGTCTATCTGGCTGACAATGACGCGCGCCTGGAGATCCGTGAGGTCGCGCCGGGCCAGATCATCGACAGCGAGGTGATCGTCAACGCGGGGCTGGACGGCACCGAGACCCTTGTTCTGGGCCAGCCCAGCCCGCCGGTGCCCGGCATGAAGCTGGTGCTGATACCAGCGGCGACCTCGGGCGAAGGCAACTGATATGATCTCCTTTTTTGTCCGCCACCCGGTTGCTTCAAACCTGATGATGATTCTGCTGTGTATTCTGGGAATGGGAGTGCTCAGCAATCTTGAGCGTGAAACCTTCCCGGAATTTGCCGCCTCGACCGTGGGGGCCACGGTGATCTACTCCGGCGCCTCGGCGCGGGACGTGGACGAAGAAATCTGCAACCCGCTAGAAAGCGCGTTGACGGGCACCAATGGTCTGGCCGAGCTCACCTGTCTGTCGACCGATGGTAAGGCCACAGCCACGGCAGAGCTGGAAGAGGGCGGCGATCTCACCTTGTTTTTCAACGATGTGTTTTCTGCCGTATCCGGCATCAATGACTTTCCAACGGATGCCGAAGCGCCAACAGTCGAGATCCTGGCGCGCAGTGATCTGGTGGCCCTGGTTGCCGTCTCGGGAATTTCAGGCAAACAGGGGTTGATCGAATATACCGACCAACTGGCAGATCAGTTACAGGCCTTGCCGGGGGTGGCTGATATCTCGGTTTCGGGCATCACCGACCGTGAGCTGCAAGTGGTTTTTGACGAGGACACCCTGTACCGCTACGGGCTGTCGACCCGCGATATCGTCGATGCGATCCAGGCTCGCAGCCTCAGTCAGCCGCTTGGCAGTGCCGAGTTGGATGAAAACAGCATCGTGCTGCGCTATGCCGATACCCGGCGCACCATACGTGATCTCGAAGACCTGATCGTGTTGCAAAACAGCTCTGGCAGTTTTGTGCGACTGCGTGACCTTGCCGAGGTGCGCATGATGGATACCGATGAGAATGTCGCCTCCTTCATCGATGGCGACCAGGCCGCGATTATCTCGGTGTCCAAATCCAAAAACGTCGACAGTATTCGCGTCTTTGAGGCGGTGGACGAGGTGCTCAACATTGAGCGCGCCGCCTATCCCGCACCGTTTCGCATCACGGTGACCAACAACATGACCGAACTGGTCGAAGAGCGCCTGAATCTGATCGCCGAGAATATCGCCGTCGGTCTGGTGCTGGTCTTCATCACCATGTGGCTGTTCTTTTCCCTGCGCGAAGCCCTGTGGATCTCTGCCGCCCTGCCAGTGTCCTTTCTGGGCACGCTGTTCGCCATGAGCCTCTTTGGCATCACCATCAATATGATCACCCTTGTGGCCCTGTTGATGGCGGTGGGATTGATTATGGACGATTCCATCGTGATTGCGGAAAACATCGACAAATGGCGCGCCCGCGTCGGCCCAGCCGAGGCCTCGGCGCGCGGTGCTATGGAGGTGCTGCCCGGGGTTGTCTCGTCGTTTCTGACAACTGTTTGCGTCTTTGGGCCTTTGTTGTTCTTGGCCGGCGACATGGGCCAGATCCTGCGCTTTATTCCCATGGTGTTGCTGATCACGCTGGCGATCTCTCTGTTTGAGGGGTTTTTCATTCTGCCGCATCACCTCAATCACGGCGCTGCAAAGCCCGGGGTGCAGAAAATTCGACTGGCGGCGCGGGGTCTGGAATGGGTGAAAGAGCGCTGCGTTCTGCCTATTGCCACTGCGCTGGTAAAGCTGCGCTATCTGACCCTTGGCTCTGTCTTTGCGGTACTGATTGTGTCGATTGGCCTGATCGCCTCGGGCTCGGTCAAGATGATCGGCTTTCCCTCGACCGAAAGCGACACGCTGACCATGCGCTTTTCGCTGACGTCTGGGATATCTCGGGCGCATACCGTCAGCACGGTTGAGCAATTGTTGGAGGGGCTGCGTCAGGTGGATGCCGAGCTTACCCCCAAGACCGAAGGCGCAGCGCCGCTGGTTGAACGGGTGCTGGTGCAATATGCCGTGAATTCCGAGGTCTATGACAATGGATCAAACACCGCCACCATCACCGTGGATTTGCTGGCCAGCGCGCAGCGTAATGTGCGGGCCGATGATGTGCTTGAGGCCTGGCGGCTGGCGGCTGGACCGATCCCCGATCTGATTCAGTCTTCTTTCTCGCAGTCCGAGATGGGCCCCGGCGGCTTTGATCTGGATGTTGAGCTCACGGGCTATGATCTGGAGGAGCTGGAGGCGGCATCAACCGCGCTGCGCACCAGTCTTTTGCAGCGCTCGGATGTGGTTGAGGCCTTTCAGGATTTTTATGGCGGCCGGCAAGAGGTGCAGCTGGCGCTGAATGAATACGGCTATCTCACGGGGCTGACGCCGCAGGGGTTGTCCGACCAGCTGCGCAGCGCCTTTGCAGGCACCGAGACGGATAGTTTTCGCTCGAACCAGTCCAATATGGCGGTGCGGGTAAAGCTGGACGATACGGTGGCACATCTGACTGAACTGGAGCGGTTCCCTATTCTGGTCGGCAATGGCAAACTGGTCGCCCTGTCCGAGGTTGCCGAGATGACCCTGACCCAGGGCTATCCCACGATCACCCGCAAGAATGGCAAAGCGCTGGCGCGTATTCGTGGCAAGATCGACACAGCCAACGTCACCTCGGCGCAGATTTCGGCCGTTATCACCAGTGAACTGGCACCAGAGCTGCAAAAGCGTTTCTCGGGCGTCGAGATCGGGATTTCCGGCGCCACGGCGGAACAGAACAAATCACAGTCTTCCTTGCTGAAGCTTTTGCTGCTTGGGCTGGTGGGAGTTTATATGGTGCTGGCCTTCCAGTTCCGCTCTTATTCGCTGCCGGTGGTTGTGATGCTGTCGATCCCCTTTGCGCTGGTTGGCACCATTTGGGGCCATTGGGCACTGGGGATGGATATCTCGATGCCCAGCCTGATCGGCTTTGCCTCGCTGGCGGGCATTGTGGTCAACAATGCGATCCTGTTCCTGACCTTCTTTCAGACCCACCTTGAGGGCGACGACTATGTCACGGCCTCGCTGGATGCGGTGCGGGCGCGGTTCCGGCCAATCCTTTTGTCAACCACGACAACCATTGCAGGCCTGGTGCCGATCCTGTTTGAGACCAGCCCGCAGGTGCAAACTCTGGTGCCGGTTGTGGTCTCGGTGGCCTTTGGCTTGATGGCCTCGATGGTCTTGGTTCTGTTGGTGCTGCCGGCGCTGATTTCGGTCTATTTTGATGTGGTCAATGTGCGCAAATGGGTGGATCAGTTTCAGCGCAGCGAGAACGTGTTGTAGCGCTTTGGTCCACCCCGGTTTGAGGCAATGAGGGATGATCCAGGCGGGGTTACTCCAGACAGGTTAGTCCAGACAGGTTAGTCCAGATTGGTCAAATCCAGAACGGGCTGTGCTGCAGACAGGTCGCTTTGAATTCTGATAAAATCAGTCTCAGCCATGCCAAGAGCAGTTTCGCTGGCAGCCCAGTGTCCGATCACCTGCCGCGGTGTGGTGACGGCGGCGGTCAGGGCCTGTTCCAGCGGAATATCGCAGTGTTCAACCAGCACCCGCAGCGCTGTGGTCAGGTCTAGGTCTGCGCCTGCCAGCGTGCCATCCGCCAGCGTCAGCCGCCCTTGCCTGCGCGAGATCTGCCGCCCTTCGAGCATAAAGGAGGTGATGTCACTGCCTGCCGGCGCCATGGCGTCGCTGACCAGATAGATCTGTCCTGCGGCACCGGGCAGAGCCTGCTTGGCGGCCCAGGCGGCGCGCAGGGTCGCCGGGTGGACATGGATCCCATCGGCGATCACTCCGGCCCATAGCGCAGGAGAGCTGAGCGCGGCCCCCACCAGACCGGGCGTTCGATTGCCCATCTGGCTCATGGCGTTGAACAGATGGGTGACACAGCTGACGCCGGCCTCGGCATAGTCCATCGCCACTTCATACGAGGCCTCGGTATGGCCCAGCGACAGGATCACCCCGGCCTGCTGCAGGGCTTTGACCTGCGCCAGTGTGACGTTTTCCGGCGCCAGCGTGACCATGAGCACTGGCAACAGCACTGCGGCTGCAATCAGCTGGTCCAGATCGGCCCACGTCATGGGCCGGATCAGCG
>JAWUWF010000068.1:0-26797 GCA_034111985.1 Pseudophaeobacter sp. | reverse complement strand
GATCACTGCACCGCCAAGGGCTTTGTGCAGCGCGGTGATGTCTTTCAGACTGGGCCGGTCCTGTAGATAAAGCCGCAGGGTCACCTCGGCGCCGCGCTCTTGCAGCAGGGCAAGCCCGGCGCGGGATTTTGAGCAGCGCGGATTGTGCCAATAGGTGATCACAGCCAGTCTCCGCGTTTTGATCCCACGGCAGCGGCGACGTTGGCAAACCCATCGCGGTCCAGCAGCGCATCCAACTCGCGGGCGATATCTGCCCCCAGCGACAGCCCGCCATAGACCATAGCAGTATAGAGCTGCACCGCAGAGGCGCCGGCGCAGATCTTGGCATAGGCCTGTTCTGGTGTGCTGATGCCCCCCACCCCGATCAGAGGCACCTTGCCATCCAATAGCTCAGAGAGCTGCGCCAGCACCCGGGTTGATTTCTCAAACAGCGGCGCGCCGGACAGCCCGCCCGTCTCATCGCGATGCGCACTTTTGAGGCCGTCGCGCGCCAGGGTGGTATTGGTGGCAATCACCGCATCAATACCGGTTTCAAGCCCCACAGCGGTGATGTCCTCAATCGCGGCGCGGTCCAGATCGGGAGCAATTTTCAAAAACACCGGCACCCGGCGCGCAAGGCTGTCACGTGTCTCAATCACACCGCGCAGCAGCGCCGAGAGCGCCGCCTTGCCCTGCAGGTCGCGCAGTTTTTCGGTGTTTGGAGACGAGACATTTACGGTGGCAAAATCAAGGTGCGCGCCACAATGGGCCAGGACGCGGGCAAAATCGGCGGCGCGGTCATCGCTGTCCTTGTTGGCCCCGAGGTTCAGACCGATCACCGCATCCGTGGGCCGCTTGGCAAGACGCTCTCCGATGACTTCCATGCCTTCGTTGTTAAAGCCAAAGCGATTGATCGCGGCGCGGTCTTCGCTGAGACGAAACAGGCGGGGCTTGGGGTTGCCCGGCTGCGGGCGCGGCGTTGCGGCCCCGACCTCGATAAAGCCAAATCCGGCTTGTGACAGCGGCGCCAGCGCCTCGGCGTTTTTGTCAAAACCGGCCGCCAGCCCCACGGGATTGGCCAGTGCAATACCTGCAATCTCACATTTCAATCGCGCAGAGCTGACAGGGCCGGGAGTAGGCGTGAGGCCGGATTTCAACGCCTTGATCGACAGGGCATGGGCGGTTTCCGGGTCAACATTGTGCAGCGCTTTCAGCGCTAGTTTTTCAACAAGGGTCATCCAAAAGTCGCTCCGCTATCGCTGGGTTTTGTCCGGATCAGCCGCGAGGTCGCAACAGCCGCCTGCCGATGCACCACGGCCTTTTGGTAGGCCGGGTCTGTCACCATCGCCATGAATGCGTGGGCGTTGGGGTAGCGGGCAACAAAGACCTCATCCCAGCTTTCATCACCGGGGCCGATCAGCGTGGTTTCAAACCCGCCACGCCAGATGATCTCACCGCCAAGTGCTGCAAAGATTGGACCGCTTTGTGCGCCGTAAGTCTTGTAGGCTTCCGCCCCGCTTAAATCCGCCGCGGCCAGCGGGTGGCCCTCCGAGTAGGCTGCTTTGGCATTGAACCTCACCAGATTGAGCATCTCAATGGGATGGTCGCGATCCAGCGATTTAAAGGCGTCAAACTGCGCGCGGCTGGGGTCGATATAGGCACTCATAGCATCTCCTTTGGGAACTGATGGGCGCCCGCCACCAGCGGCAGTTCTTTGGCCCAAAGAACCTCAGAGAGCTGCATTTCGCGATAAAGATGCGGGAATTCTGCCCCCCCGCGTGACACCTCCCATTTCAGCGCGTCGCCCAATGCGTCGCCATCCAGGGCCAGCAGCCAAAGGCCCTCGGCTCCGGCAAAATGCTTGGCTGCGGTCTCGGCGGCCTGCGGCGCGGTAGAGAAGTGAATGAAACCATCGCTCAGATCGATGGGCGCGCCAAGGGTTTCGCCTTGGGACTGGAAGGCCGACCATTCATCGGCGCGGAGGATTTTATAGATCAGCATGAGGGTCTGATGCCTCGCTGCGCGTTTGGAATCAAGTGCCAAGAGACAGGGGCGCGCCAGCGGAAAACCTATTTACAGCGGTCAGGCAGGGCCAAGACGCTAAAGTTTCACGCTGAAATTCCGCACACGGCGGGCTGATTGCCCTTAGGAAAACCGGCAGGGTTGTTTTTCCCCTTTGACTGCCAGCTTCTTTGGTCGCACCATTCATGGCAAAGAAAAACAACGGGAGTGATTTTGATGTTTACGCGTTTTCTGACCACGGTTGCCGCACTCGGCCTTACGGCGGGCATGGCCGCGGCCGACTACAAGCTGACCATTCTGCATACCAATGATTTCCACGCGCGGTTTGAACCGGTGAGCAAATATGACAGCGGCTGTCGTGAGGGTGACAATGCCGAGGGCAAATGCTTTGGCGGCACCGCGCGTTTGGTCAGCGCCATTGCTGATGCGCGCAGCCGGGCCGAGAATTCCATTCTGGTTGATGGCGGTGATCAGTTCCAGGGCTCGCTGTTTTACACCTATTACAAGGGTAAGGTCGCGGCTGAGATGATGAACAAGCTCGGCTATGACGGCATGACCGTCGGCAACCATGAGTTCGACGATGGCCCCGAGGTGCTGCGCGGATTTATGGATGCGGTCGGCTTTCCTGTGTTGATGTCCAATGCCGATGTCTCGGCTGAGCCTGCATTGGCCGATGTGCTGCAGAAATCCACGGTGATTGAGCGTGGCGGCGAAAAGATTGGCCTGATTGGTTTGACGCCTGAAGACACCCATGATCTGGCCAGCCCCGGTAAGAATATCTCGTTCTCCGATCCGGTGGCGGCGGTGCAGGGCGAGGTGGATCGTCTGACCGCCATGGGCGTCAACAAGATCGTGGTCCTTAGCCACTCTGGCTATTGGGTCGACCAAAAAGTGGCCGCGGGCACCACGGGTGTGGATGTGATCGTTGGTGGCCACTCCAATACGTACCTTTCGAATGTCTCAGAAAAAGCTGCTGGCCCCTATCCAACCATGGTCAATGATGTCGCCATTGTGCAGGCCTATGCCTATGGCAAGTTCCTGGGCGAGCTGAACGTGAGTTTTGATGAGGCTGGCAATGTCACGCAGGCGGTGGGCGAGCCGCTGATTATGGATGGCGCAGTGGCCGAGGACAGCGACACTCTGGCCCGGATTGCCGAGCTGGCAATACCCCTGGATGAGATTCGCAACAAGGTCGTGGCCCAGGCGGCAACTTCGGTCGAGGGCGATCGCACGGTTTGTCGCATTCAAGAATGCCAGATGGGCAATCTGGTGGCTGATGCCATGCTGGCGCGGGTCAAGGATCAGGGCGTGACCATCGCCATCGCCAACTCGGGCGGCATTCGCGCCAGTCTTGAGCCGGGCGCTGTCACCATGGGCGAGGTGCTGACCATTCTGCCCTTCCAGAACACGCTCTCAACCTTTGAGATCACCGGAGCGGACCTGGTCGCGGCACTGGAAAATGGCGTCAGCCAGGTGGAAGAGGTCAAGGGTCGCTTCCCGCAGGTTGCCGGCCTCAAATTCACCTGGGACGGCAGTGTGGCCGCCAACGAGGGCCGGGTGCAAGAGGTTCTGGTCGCTGCAGGATCCGGGTTCGAGCCGATTGACGCGACAAAAACCTATATGGTTGTGACCAATAACTACGTGCGCAATGGCGGTGACGGCTACAAGATCTTCGCTGGCGAAGATAAAAACGCCTATGATTTTGGCCCTGATGTGGCAGATGTTCTGGCCGAATACCTTGCGGCTCAAGGGGCCTATCAGGCCTACACAGACGGGCGCATCAGTCAAAAGTAATGTATCTCATAGGCGAAACAGCACAACCTAGATGCAGCGCCCCACCAGAGATCTTCTGGCGGGGCTTTTTCGTGGGCTTGCAGGCGGCTTGGGCCGACTTGCGCCGCCTTGGCCAGAACTCTGGGCGGGTCCTTGGCTATTGCCTTCAGAGTGCAGTAGGCTGCGCATATGTGTGGACGCTTTGCCCTGACCCTTCCCAATGATGCCATGGCGCAGCTGTTTGCAGCACAGCCCGCCAATGACCTGCCGCAGGGTCCGAACTACAATATCTGCCCTACCACTGCGGTGCATGTGGTGACTGCAGGCGGCGACAGCCGCAGATTGGTTGCGATGCGCTGGGGGTTCTTGCCGCATTGGTACAAAGCTGAGACAGCAGGCCCGCTGCTGATCAATGCACGTTCTGAGACCCTGGCACAAAAGCCCGCCTTTGCAGAGGCTTGCCGCAAGAGGCGCTGTCTTATCCCTGCCACCGGGTTTTATGAATGGACCAAGGACGCACAGGGCAGTCGTTTGCCCTGGTACATCCGACGCCGCGATGACCAACCCCTGGCCTTTGCCGGGATCTGGCAAAACTGGGGACAGGACGACAGCCAGGGCACCTGTGCAATCGTGACCACCGCTGCCAATCAGAGCTTTATGCCGATCCATCACCGCATGCCTCTGATGCTAGAGCCGCAGGATTGGCCCCTGTGGCTTGGCGAGAGCGGTAAAGGCGCTGCGAGCCTGATGCAGCCGGGGCGGGAAGGGCTACATCAGATGCGCCGGGTGGCGGTGGATGTGAACAGCAACCGGGCCTCCGGGCCTGAGCTGATTGAGCCCTTCTATGAGGATCAGGACTTCAGCAATCAGGACCTTGCAGCCGCGACTGATGAAGCAAACAGGCCAGTCAAACCGGAGAGGCCGCCTGATAGTGAAACGACCAGCGCGCTGCGACAGCCGCGGCTGATCTGATCTACCACAGGGGGCGCACAAAATGCGTGTCGCAGTAAAACCATGGTTTCTCTGAAGGAAATTGGCGCTACAAGGTGGGGAAACCTCCTTTGATGAAGACGCCTCGTGCGGTAAGGCAAACCTATGCCAAAGAGCTTTAAAACCCTGCAAGACATCCTGGCGCATGGCTGTGATGACGTGATCGATGTGCGCAGCCCGGCCGAATTTGCCGAAGACCACATTCCCGGCGCCATCAACCTGCCTGTTCTGGACAATGAAGAACGCGCCCAGGTTGGCACCATATATGTGCAAGACAGCCCGTTCCGTGCTCGAAAACTCGGCGCGGCCCTGGTGTTTCGCAACGCAGCCAATCACATCGAGAAGAGCCTCAGCCATCATGAGGGCGGCTGGCAGCCTCTGGTCTATTGCTGGCGTGGCGGCCAGCGGTCAGGGAGTTTTGCCTGGATGCTGCAGCAGATTGGCTGGCGGGCTGATCTGGTCGAAGGCGGCTATCAAAGCTATCGGCGACTGGTCAAATCCCACCTCTATGATCAGCCACTGCCGTTTCGCCTGATCGCGCTGGATGGCTATACCGGCAGTGCCAAAACGGATATTTTACAGCGGGTTGCGGCCCTTGGAGGGCAGGTTCTCGATCTTGAGGGGCTTGCCAACCATCGCGGCTCGCTTTTGGGTGCGATGAAGACCCCCCAGCCCAGCCAAAAGGGGTTCGAGACCGCATTGGCCTCGGCGTTGGTACAGATGGATCCTGCCCGCCCGGTTCTGGTCGAAGCTGAATCCAGCAAGGTCGGCGCGCGGATTATTCCGCCCAGCCTGTGGCATGCGATGAAACAGGCCTCGCGGATCGAAGTGACCGCTCCGGTTGCCGCGCGCTGCCGCTATTTGACACAGGTCTATGATGATATCTTGTCGGACGCTGCGATGCTGCGCGAAAAACTGGGGCGGCTGCGCGGCCACCGGTCGAATGCAGTGATCGATCACTGGTTTTCACTGATTGATGTGGGCGACAAGCCGGCGCTGACCCAGGCCCTGATGCAGGATCATTATGATCCATCCTACCAAAAATCGCAGCGCAGCAAAGGTCACCCCTCTATCCTGAGCATAGATCTTGAGCAAATGACGGACCGGGATCTTGCCGGCGCCGCAGAAAAAATTGCGAAGCTGCTTGATAAAGAGGCTGGCCCCAAAGGCGAAAATCCCGGTGCCAAGATCTCGGATTAGGCCAGAGGCCTCTGCGTCTCTACGGAATTCAGACAAGCGGCCAACTCAGACAAGCGGCCTACGTGATGAAAGAGGAGTGGTCACTCTTTATCTTGCAAAGGGCGCTCTCCCGCGCCCGCAGTAGCCCCTGCCACGCCCAACGGGAAGAGATCTCTGCAAAGAGAGCGATGACGGGCGGGAGCGTTTGGTTGTTTGGCCTCTAAGGGGGCTTTGCTGTGCGACCAAGGGACATGTTTTTCGTCAGGAGGATCTCCTGGAGGGTGCACCGATCTAACCGACTGTTATTTCGGGTACTCCTGCCGTGAGAACGCCGATCCTTGCGGCGCTGTAGCCGGCGGCTCTCAGCTGCAACAGCAGATCTTCAGCCAGTTCAGCGCCAACAGCCGCCAGTAAGCCTCCAGCGGTTTGCGGGTCATACAGCAGATCCAGCCTAGGGGAGTTGCCCAAAGAGGGGCTGATGGCGCGGTTCTCTTCAAACAGCGATGAGCGAATGCCGCGCGCACTCAGGTCCGCCGCGCCCTGCATCAGCGGCACAGAGGCGAGATCCACCCTGGCAGCAACCCCGGAGGCTTCGCACAGTCCCAAAAGATGTCCGGCGAGACCAAAGCCGGTGACATCAGTCATGGCATGGGCTTTCGACAGAATTCGCGAGGCATTTGTCTGCGGCTGGCACATCTGCCTCAGCGCAGCTGCGACCCAGTCGCCACGGGCCTCTCCCGCCATTTCGGCCGCCATGATCATGCCCGAGCCAATGGGTTTGGTCAGGATCAAAACATCTCCCGCCACGGCACCCGCCAGAGTGATTGGGGCGCTCTCGCACAGACCTGTCACCGTGAATCCAATCGACAACTCATCCCCGATTGAGGTATGGCCGCCGACAATATCGGCCCCTGCGGCCCGTATCACCTCGGAGGCTGCCGCCATAATCTCGGTCAATGTGCGCTGCTGCAGCGCAGGCGACAGCCGGGGCAGGATAAGGTTTGCTGTCGCCACCTGTGGTGCTGCCCCCATGGCCCAGATATCACCTAGGGCATGCACGGCTGCGATCCGTGCCATCACCTCGGGGTCAAGAACCGAGGCCCGCAGATGGTCGGTACTGATCACCTGCTGAACGCCCCCTGTTAGCAACAGGGCTGCGTCATCGCCGGGCAGGGGGGTCACATCGCTGCGCTGTGGCGGGGCGAGACTGGCCAGCGCTGCCCGAAGTGCTCCGCGCCCGGCCTTGGCGCCACAGCCGCCGCACATGGGCTTTTCGCCCAGAGCCGCAGGCAGATCATGGGTATGTTCCACCGGAAGCTCGGCTGGCTCCATCTTGGGCAACTGGCGAAACTGCTCCATGAAGTTCTGATCAATCCGGTCCTTCCAGCGCCAGACCAGCGCGCCCGAGAACTGCTGACCAAAGCGATCCCCGAGGGCTTCTTTGTTGCCCAGTGAAATCAGCTTTAGATAGTCCTTTTGCGGCTTGTAGGTGCGCAGGGGGTCGCCGGTCAAAAGAGCGCGCAGATTGTGATACAGGATAGGGGCCTGGCGCACCGCGAAGACGCCGGCCTTTGGACGGGGCGAAAATCCGAGGTGGGCGCAGTCGCCGACCGCAAAGACGCCGGGGCAGGCGCTTTGCAACGTTTCATCCACCGCGACAAAGCCCTGATGCAGGTTCAACCCGGTGTCGGCAATCCAGTCATGTGGCCGCGCGCCTGCGGCCCCCGAGGTAAAGTCAGACAGGACCATGCGACCATTCGCCAGATGGATCACGCCGGGCTCCAGTCGGGCAACGGAAGTGTTCTCCACCAGAGAGACCCGGTGTTCGCTAAAGGCACGTTTCAGACGTTTGCGCACCTCGGGGCTGGCCTGTCCCAGCACGGGCCCGCTGTCGATCAAGGTGGCCTGTCCCAACCGCCCAAGCCGCGACAGCGCATGTGTCATCGCCAGGATCAGCTCGGCCCCGGCAACGCCGCCGCCAATGACTGCGATATTGGCGGGGCCGCTTCCGGTGCGAAAATCATCCCAGGACTGGGCAAAGGCACCAAGCGGTTTTGCGGGAACGCCGTGTTCGCAAAATCCGGCAAGGTTGGGCATTTCGGATGTAATGCCCACATCCAAAGAGGCCAGATCATAGGCAATGGGCGCGCGCCCCGGCACATGCACAAGCTGCTCTTGCGGCTCCAGCCCCTCAGCCGCGCCAAAAATGATGCGGGCCCCGGCAAAACGCGCCAGTTTCACCAGATCAATATCAAGGTCTTCACGCTGATAATGCCCGGCGACAAAGCCTGGCAACATGCCGGAGTAGGGCGCGGTGGGGCCGGGGTTGATCAGCGTCAGCCGGGCCCCCGGCAAAGGCCGCATACCCCATTTCAACAGCACAATCGCATGGGCATGGCCCCCGCCGATGAGAACCACATCTTTGGTTGCGGGCAGAGGGGGCGTATGCATTCAGGGTGCGCCTTTGTGGTGAGAAAGGGTGGTGAGAAATGACAGTCTGGGTCGATTTAGAAAACTGGGTCGATTTACAAAGCCGATCTCCAAAAGGGTCGGCCAAATGTTCTTGAGGTGCAACAGGTGCAAGAGGGTTACTCCTGCACCGGCACCTCCTCGCTTACGTTATGCGTGGCCCAGATGCCGTCTTGTCCGGCTTTTGGCAGGCTGGCCTTTGTTTCATGCCGGTGAATGTGGAGCTTGGCAATAAACAGCGCCGTGACGGGGGCGGTGAGAAACAGAAACAAGGTGATCATCACCTCGTGCAGCGACAGATGTCCTTCGATCGCGACCCCATGCGCCATCGAGGCCAGCAGCACACCACCTACGCCCAGCGTGGTTGCCTTGGTCGGGGCATGTAGCCGTGACATCGGGTCGTTGAGTTTGAGCAGCCCAAAGGATCCGACAAAGCCAAAGACACCGGCCATGATCAAAAAAGCTGCAATCAGATATTCGGCAATCATAACGAACCCTCCCATCACTCGATAATATTGCCGCGCAGGATAAAGCGCGCGTAGGCAACCGTGGAGACAAAGCCAAGCATGGCAATGATCAGCGCGGCTTCAAAGTAAATCTCGCTGCCCAGGGCAAGGCCATAGAGGATCATCAGGGCCAAAGCGTTGATGAACATCGCGTCCAGCGCCAGAATGCGATCGGCGATCTCTGGTGCCGAAATGATTTTCCACAGGTTCATCAGCACGGCCAGGGCAAAGCAGACAAAGGCAAAGACGGTGGCAAAGGTCATCATTCGAAGATCTCCTTCAGACGGCGCTCGTAGCGGTGTTTGATCTCGTCGCGCACAGCTTTAGGATCGCTGGCGTCCAGGCAATGCACCAAGAGGGCATGGCCCTCGGCCGAAACATCTGCTGCGACGGTTCCCGGTGTCATGGTGATGGTGCCGGCCAGCACCGATATCGCCTCTGGTGTGCGCAACTCCAGCGGCACGGCGATCCAGGCGGGCTGACGCTTGCTGTTGGGTTTGAACACCACGATACGCGCGACAACGACATTGGCGACAACAATATCATAGAGCACCACAAGAATGTACTCGATGATTTTCAGCGGCTTTTTCAACCGCATCTGATTTGGCCAGTAGGGCTGGGTCAGAAAGGGGATCACAATGCCCAGCACAAAGCCGAAAACCAGTGAGTTCAGCGTCCAGGTGCTTGTCAGCAGCACCCAGGCAAGGGTGAGCAGCAGCGTCAGGATCGGGTGCGGCACCAGGCGTTTCAGCAGTCTCATGGCGTCACCTTTCCAAGTACGGCTTTGATATAGAGCTCAGGCGCAAACAGCTGTGCCGCTGTGGCTTCGGCATAGTGGCTGGCAGGGCCTGCAAAGACGGTGAGCAGCACCAGCCCGCCCAGCAGGGTGAAACAGGCAACAAAGGGCAGGGCCGCGGGCCGCTGAGCGACCGAGTCGCCGGCCTCATTGGCCCTTTCGTGATCGGCCGCAGTGCTATGCTGATCAGCGCCGTCATCAAGCACGCTATGGCTTTTCCAGAACAACAGGCTGCCCGCGCGCGCCATGCCAAGGATGGTGATCAGAGACCCGATCAGAATGGTGCCCCAGATCCACCAGACCAGATCATGCGACCTTGCAGCATCCAGCACCAGGAGCTTGCCAAGGAAGCCTGAAAGGGGCGGCATCCCTGCCAGTGCAATGGCACCGGTAAAGAACAAAACGGCAATCAGACCGCTTTGCGGCATGGGGCGCTGCGGCAGAATTTCGATGCCCTGACGCTCAACCACCAGATCCGCAACCAAAAACAGGAAGGCGGCTGCCAGTGTCGAGTGCACGATGTAATAAAGCGCGGCTGCGACGCCTTCAGGGGTGAACAAGGCAATGGCTGTGAGCAGGGTGCCCATAGAGGTGATCGCGCTAAAGGCGACCAGCCGCCCGATCCTGTAGGAGCCAAGAATGCCAATAGCGCCGACCATCAGGGTGATGAGGGCGGCGGGCATCAGCCAGGCCCCGACAAGCCCGTGGGTGGCCTCCAGATCCGGGCCAAAGACCAGCGTATACACCCGCAGGATGGCATAGGCGCCGACCTTGGTCATGATGGCAAACAGGGCGGCAATGGGCAGCGGCGCGTTGGCATATGAGGCGGGCAGCCAGAAATGCAGCGGTATAACCGCCGCTTTGATGGCAAAGACCAGCAAAAGCATAACTGCGCCAACCCGCAGCAGGGCAGTATCCTCGGCCGGGATTTCCGCCACACGCACCGCCAGATCCGCCATATTCAGCGTACCTGTCACCGAATACAGCGTGCCAAGGGCAAACAAAAACAGGGTCGAGCCCAGCAGATTGTAGACCACATATTGCACACCGGCCTGAAACCGGCGGGTGCCGCCCGCATGGATCATCAAGCCATATGAGGCAATCAGCAGCACTTCGAAAAACACAAACAGATTAAAGGCATCGCCAGTCAGGAAGGCGCCGATGATGCCCATCAGCTGGAACTGAAACAGGGCATGGAAGTTAGCCCCGCGTTTGTCCCAGCCCGTGCCAATGACATAGAGGTTGACCACCAGCGCCAGCACCGAGGTCAGCAGCACCATCATCGCGGACAGGCGATCCAGAACCAGCACGATGCCAAAGGGCGCCGACCAGTTGCCCAGCTCATAGATCTGGACTTCACCGGTGGAGGCCTGCGCCGCCAGCACTAGCGATATCGCCACCAGCAACACGGTGCTGGCGAGCGAAAAGATCCGTATAAGATCCATATGGTGGCGCACCACCATGATGATGAAGGGTGCGACCAGTGCAGGCAGAACAACCGGTGCGATCAGAAAATGGTTCATGCGTTTTCCCCCTCGTCTTCCGGGTGATCCGGCATGTCGATACGGTCATCCTTTGAGGACAGATAGGCGGCAAGGGCAATCATGACGACCACAGCGGTCATGCCAAAGGAGATCACAATGGCCGTCAGCACCAGCGCCTGCGGCAGCGGATCCGTATAGGGTACCTCGGCGTATTTGTTAAGGACAGGCGGCGCGTTGACCATCAACCGGCCGGTGGCAAACAAAAAGATATTCACCCCATAGGTCAAAAGGGACAGCCCCAGGATGACCGGAAAGGTCCGGCGTCGCAGGATCAGGTAGATCCCGGCAGCGGTCACGATGCCGACGGCTGAGGCCACCAGAAATTCCATATTCAGGATCTCCATGTTCATTCCTCGCCCTTTGCGGCCAGCGCGTCATCCCGCGCCGGGTTGATATCCATGGCATGTTCCGAAGACATGCCGGGCTGCCAGGCAAACCGCGCCAGACTTTCAAGCGCCAGCAGTACCGCGCCCACAACTGCCAGGAAAACGCCAAGATCAAACAGCGAGGCGGTGGCCCATTCAAACTCTTGCAGCGGTGGCCAATCCACATAGCCATAGGCGCTGGTCAAAAACGGCATGCCGCTGAACCAGGAACCAAGGCCGGTGGCCGCAGCGATCAGCACACCAGAGCCAATGGTGCCGTGATAAAACATCCGCTGCCGTTCTGCGGCCCAGCTAAAGCCGGAGGCCATGTACTGCATCAAAAGCGCAATGGCTGCGATCAGCCCGGCAATAAAGCCACCCCCCGGCAGGTTATGTCCGCGAAAGAAGATATAGGCCGCGACCATCAGGGCCAGGGGCATCATGACGCGGGTGGCCACAACCATCATCATTGGATGGGCGTCACCTGCCTGCGGCATGTCGGGTTTGCGGTTCAGCAAATAGGCCCGCACGCGGGAGCCAAGAAGCGCTTCGGTCAGGGCGTAGATGACTAGGGCCGCAATGCCGAGCACGATGATCTCGCCAAAGGTGTCATAGCCGCGGAAGTCCACCAGAATGACATTGACCACATTGGTGCCGCCGCCGCCTTTGTAGGAATTGGCAAGGTGGTACTCTGAGATGCTTGGGTGCGAGAAATCCCGCAGCATCAGCGCATAGATCAGCGTGGCCGCGCCAAGGCCGCCCAGGATCGCAATGCCGCCATCCCGCACGCGCACCCAGAGAGGGGCCTCAACGGGGCTGTCCTTGGGCATAAAATTCAGCGCCAGCAGCAAAAGGATCATGGTGACCACTTCGACCGAGAGCTGGGTAAGGGCCAGATCTGGTGCAGACAGGTAGTTGAACCCCATCGAGACCACGAGGCCAACAACTCCGATCAGCACCAGTGACAGCTGGCGTTGACGGTGGTTTGCCACCACGGCCAGTGTGGCGACCAGCAGGCAGAACCAGGCGATGACCGGAATGGGACCAACGCTCTGCACCTCACGGGATGCGGCGCCCAGGGTGCCGGTGGAATAGGCGTAATAGCTGATGCCAAAAATAAACAACATCATCACAGCGGCATAGCGCGTGATGGCGCCATTGTGCAGCCCATCGGTTATGAGTTGCGAAAGCTTCGTCAGCCCGCGCAACAGAGAATCAAAGATCTGTTTCGCCTCGGGGCGCGGCGCAGCGTTCCAGGCCGCAGCCAGAGGGCGGTGCAGTTTGACCAAAACAAGACCGCCGACAACAGCCGCTGCGGACATATAGAGCGCAGGGGTAAAGCCATGCCAGAGTTTCAGCGAATAATAAGGCAGCTCAGCGCCGCCAATCACAGCACCTGCGGCAACAGCCACCAAAGGTCCTGCCAAAGTGGCAGAGAACAGACCAATCAAGACGACCAGCATGACCAGAAAGGCAGGGCCCATCCACATGCCAATGCCGGGATCATGGGGCTGTGCAGGGTAGTCCTCGCGCGTTTGGCCCAAAAAGACGTGGCCAATAAAGCGAAAGGAATAGGCGGCAGAAAACAGCGCTGCCAGCAGGGCGAGGCCCGGCACCAGATACTGCGAGCTGCCCCAAAGGGTGTGCACGGTTTCTTCCAGCATCATCTCTTTCGACAAAAACCCGTTGAAAGGCGGCACACCGGCCATAGACAGGGCGGCCACAATCGCAATGGTTGCGGTCACCGGCATCAGGTGACGCAAGCCACCCAGACGTTTGATGTCGCGGGTATGGGCCTCGTGGTCGACGATGCCTGCGGACATGAACAGCGCCGCCTTAAAGGTCGCGTGGTTGATGATGTGAAACACCGCCGTCACGGCGGCAATCTTGGTGCCAAACCCCAGGAGCATGGTGATCAGGCCCAGATGTGACACGGTTGAAAACGCCAGCAGAGCCTTCAGGTCATCCTTGAACAGCGCAAGCACCGCGCCCAGCACCATGGTCACGAGACCGGTGGTGGCCACGATGTAGAACCACTCTGGCGTGCCCGCCAGCACCGGCCAGAGCCGCGCCATCAGGAACAGGCCTGCTTTGACCATGGTGGCAGAGTGCAGATAGGCCGAAACCGGCGTTGGCGCCGCCATGGCATGCGGCAGCCAAAAGTGAAACGGGAACTGTGCGGATTTGGTGAAACAGCCCAACAGGATCAGGATCAGGGCAGGCAGATACAGCGGTGAGCTCTGGATGAGATCCTTGTTTTGCAAAATGACCGTCAGATCGTAAGAGCCTGCGATATTGCCCAGGATCATCATGCCACCAATCATCGCCAGCCCGCCGGTTCCGGTGACAGCCAGCGCCATACGCGCGCCCTGACGCCCTTCGGGCAGGTGCTTCCAAAAGCCGATCAGCAAGAAAGACGAAAGCGACGTGAGCTCCCAGAAGACCAGCAACAAGAGGATGTTGTCAGACAGAACAATGCCGACCATGGCGCCCTGAAACAGCAAAAGATAGGTGTAGAACTGCCCCATGGGGTCTTCGCGAGACAGATAGAACCGGGCGTAGAGGATGATCAACAGGCCGATGCCCAGAATCATGCTGGCAAACAAAAAGCCTAGCCCGTCGAGAAAGAAGTTGGCATTGAGGCCAAGGGCAGGCAGCCACTCGATGCCGACCTGGATAACCTCGCCGCGAAACACAGCAGGCGCGTGCAGCATCAGGCCGACAAAAGCGAGAAAACTGGTCAGGCCCGCGGCCGAGGCCGAGGCGTTACGCCCGGCGCGGATCAACAGAGCGGGAAAGATCGCTCCAAGAAACGGCAGGGCCGCAATCAAAAACAGGGACACGTGCAGTTCTCCTGGCTGGGCAAGGCAATAGTCAAACGCCTAAGCAATTTTTCGCAATTGTTCCAGTCCTGTGAGCCCGTAAGTGTCGCAAGAGTGGGGTTTGATCGCCATGTAGGTGGCCTTGGCGGTGTTTTTTACTCTCGAAAGTTTTTTTCTGGCTTGCAGCAAGACGTTTTGTTTCGTGATGAGGTGCTCTGGATCTGAGCGCAGACAGGGAGCAGACCGCAAGCGTAGACTGGAGGCTGACAGGAAGTTGAACAGCACGGAGGCTGCGCATGGCTGATTGCCTTGGTGAAAGCTGCTAGGAGATGTCAGTGTGATGTCCGAGAGATGTCCAGACTGCGCCTCTTAGACTTCAGGCGCTGCAGGATTTTAGCAATTGGAACGGGGCGACAGGGTGGCACAGGATCAGGATTTGGACGAGGGCCCACAGCTGGCACGGCGAGGCTTGCTATTGGGGCTTGGTGGGGCGGCCATGGTTGCCGGGCTCGGGGGCCTATGGTGGTGGCAAAGCCAGCCTCCGGCGCATGATAATCCGCGGCTGAGCCCGGCACAGGCCTTTGCCAAAGCCCAGTCCGGCGAGATCACCCTGATTGATATTCGCACCCCCCGCGAATGGCGTCAGACCGGTGTGCCGGTTGGAGCCGCCCCGATTGATATGCGCCGCAAAGATTTTGTGCTGGCACTGGGGCAGATGCTAGGCGGTGCGCGTGACGCACCGGTCGCGCTGATCTGCGCGCGCGGTGTGCGCTCGGCGCGCATGACCCGGGCTCTGGTGGCGGCTGGGTTCACCAATGTGTTGGATGTGCCGCAGGGCATGCTGGGGTCGGCCTCTGGACCTGGCTGGCTGGCCGGAAATCTGCCGGTGGCACGATGGCAGGGCTAATGGCAGGGCTAGGGAAGCAAAGGCTGGTGCTGGAGCCTCAGCGTGGCGGCGCCCTTGGCAACAAGGTTTCGGTGTCTTTTACAACGGTGGCGTCCAAAGCGGTTGCCTTTGCCTTTGCCTTTGCGGCGCTGAGTTGGGCCACACAGGGGGAAGCTGCATGTGGACCGCAGTCTGGCGCCTGTGAGATTTCGCAAGGCAGCTATCATATTGAGCTCCCCCTGCGGGCAGATTCGGAGGCGGCGACGCTTCCTGCGGTGTTGTTTTTACATGGCTACGGGGGCTCAGGCGAGGGGTCGCTGAGGAACAAGGCGATGGTGCGTGGTCTGACAGAACGCGGCTATGCGGTTATTGCGCCTGATGCGCTGCCGCGTCGCGAGGGGCGTCGTTCGTGGAGCTTTTTTCCCGGCTGGCAGGGGCGTGATGAGGGGGTGTTTTTGCAGCAGGTTGCACAGGACGCCGCTGACCGGTTCGGTCTTGATCGGGATGAAATGGTCCTGTCGGGGTTCTCGGCCGGAGCGTTCATGGTGAATTATCTGGCCTGTACCGCACCTGAGGCCTTTGCGGCCTATGCGCCGGTTTCCGGCGGGTTCTGGCGACCGCAACCCGAAGGTTGCGTCGGAGCTGTCCGATTGTTTCACAGCCATGGCTGGACGGACGCTGTTGTGCCCCTTGAAGGGCGCTTTCTTGGCGATGGTCAGTTTCAGCAGGGCGATATCTTTGCGGGACTTGAGCTGTGGCGGGTAACCAACCAATGCGCAGGACAGGCGCCGGATACGCGCTGGCGTGACGAAACTGTGCTGCGGCGCCGTTGGGCGTGTGGACCGGGGGCGGATATCGAGTTTGTGTTGTTCCCCGAAGGCCATCAGGTGCCAAACAAGTGGCCTGGCTGGATGCTGGATTGGTTTGAAGGCAAAGACTCCAGCCAGGAGTGACCCCAAGGAAGGAAGATTTTGCGCTCGCCTGGTTGATAGGGATCTTGGAACACAGGAAACTTGGGCAACAGGTTGAAGGGGGGGCTCCCGCCCCTTTGCCTCTCATCCGAGATGAGAGAAAAAGCCTGGGGCCGGGCAGCGCCCCTATCGGGGCGCGGCGGGCGCGCATGTTGGCAAGGGTTGGATCTGGGGTCCAGTGAAATACTTATTCCGCCGGGTGTTGGGTCCTGACAGCCAGGTAGGCTTTTAGCTGGGCGCGATAGCGCCGGGCCGTTCTGGTAATCTTTGGCTCTGAATAGACCACAGGTGTTGCCATCCAGCCGCTCCGAGACGTCCCGGCGCGCAGGCCCGACAGAGCGGAAAGAGGGATAGCCAAGATCAGTGACACAGCAATCGGTATGAGCCACATTGAGACCATCCCTGTCAGAATGCCGCCCCAGAGGGCAATACCGCTGAGGGTTTCCAGCGCGTGGCAGCTTATCAGCGTGCGCAGGCCATAACGCCCTCCGGCGCGGGCCTGAGGGGACCAGCCGCGCTGCAGCCCAGAGGCGGTGCGAAACACTGCAATCATCTGCTGTACCATCAAAATAGGCGCATAGAGCACCGCCAGCAGGATCTCGGAGGCAACAGACAGGGCAAAACGAGCCGGGCCACCATAGTCGGACAAGCGCCCGCCGGTAAAGGCCACTGCCAGAACCGCCAGCAGTTTTGGCGCCAGCAGCATGGCGTAGATCAGCAGGATGACCAGAATATGCCGTGGCTCTGACATATCGGGCCAGGAGGGGCGCGAAGGATTGGTCTCGCTGAAATAGCGGATGACCGAGCTTTCTGCACTGTGACCAATCAGGGCCCAAATCACCAGCAGTGCAAACCAGATCGGAGCCATCAGGTAGCCGATGGCGCCGTGCAGCAGGTGAAAGCGCGACATGGCAAAGAAGCCGCGGGCCGTGAGCAGGTTCAGGTGCTGCAGATTTCCCTGACACCAGCGCCGGTCCCGCAAGATATGGTCGATGAGGGTGGCAGGCGTCTCCTCGTAGGACCCTCCTAGGCGCGGCAGAAAGCGCACCCGCCAGCCGGCCCGGCGCAACAGGCCTGCCTCGACAAAATCATGGCTCATGATCAGGTGTTCACGGCCTGTGAGGCGCGAGCGCAGAGGCGGCAGGCCGGCGCAGGCGGCAAAGGCGCGGGTGCGCATGATGGCGTTGTGCCCCCAGTAGTTGCCTTCAAAGCCGGTCCAGCGCGCCAGGCCTTCGGCCAGGGCCAGGCCGTAGACACCATTGGCAAATTGTTGCATCCGGCCAAACACCGACTGGGCGCCAATCAGCTGTGGGAAGCTTTGGATCAGGCCAGCACTTGGGTCGCGCGACAGCGCATCGGTCAGCCGCGATATGGCACGTCCGGTCATCAGGCTGTCTGCATCCAGCACCAGCATGGCCTCATAGCCGGCACCCCAGCGCCGCAGCCAGTCGCTGATATTGCCAACCTTGCGCCCGATGTTTTTGGCGCGGCGGCGATAGTATAGCTCCACCCCGGTGGGCAGCTCGGCGCGCAGGGCTTGGACGCTCAGCCGCTCTTGTTCGGCCAGTGTCTCATCGCGGGTATCCGACAGGATGAACATGGCATAGCTGTGTGTGCTGCGGCGGGCGCTCAACTCTTCCAGCATCGAGCGCACATTGCCCAGCACATACGAGGGCTCTTCGTTGTAGACGGGGACCAACAGTGCAACCTTCATCGGGGCAGGAGGGCCGTCTGGCCGGGTGCGATCGCGTTTGGACAGGGAATACAGTCCCAGCAGCACGGTCGAGACCGAAAAGCAGATCCAGAAAAAGTTAAAGGCGATAAGTGCCAGCAGCAACAGCTCCAGAGCCATGAAGCCATCCAGAGCGAACCAGCCCTGCATCACCCAAACCAACAGACCCGTGGCCAGCATGGCGGGCGAGAAGGCCAGAAAGCGCCATAGTGCCATATGGCCGGGTGGCGCAAACTTCGGGGCGTTGAGGTCACTGAAAGCCGTGCTGAAATCCTGCTCTGGCATCTCCATTTGCTGCAGGGGCGGCATCAGATCCGGGGTGCGCAGGGGGACTGGCGCGGGCAGGGGGGGCTGCAGAGGGCGGCTCATGCGGTCCACCGATACAGCCAGACTTCGCTTGCCGGGGCGCCATCGCGTCTGAGCTGCAGACGCAACTCAACGTGGTTCTGTGCATTGGGCGCAAAGCTGAAGGCAAGCCGCACCCCGCCGGTGGCAGGATTGCGCTGCAACACGCCTGGGCTGGTCTCAACATGCGGCGACGAGAGATGCACCTCGATGTCGTCAGGGTCGCCTTCCAGCAGGGGGTGCGCCTCAAAATCCACCGTCATCAGACGGCCTGGTTCGCCAAAAATGCGCGCGCCAGCAGCAGTATCAATCACCCGCGCCAGGTCCAGATGCGGATCCTCGCCCCAGCTGAGCCGGTAGGCCAGTGGCAGCTCTGCACCCGCCGGGAGCACCTCCTGCGGGCGCCAGTAGGCAACGATATTGTCATAAATCTCTTTGTCCGCCGGGATCTCGACCAGGGTGACAGCGCCCTTGCCCCAATCGCCTTTGGGCTCGACCCAGAGGCTGGGGCGGCGGTGGTAGTTGGCCTCCAGATCCTGAAACCGCTCCAGCCGACGGGCGCGTTGCATCAGGCCAAAACCACGTGGGTTTTCATCCATAAAGGACGAGACCTGCAGGTGGGTTGGATTGGCCAGCGGCCGCCAGAGGATCTCGCCGCTGCCGTTCTTGATCAACAGCCCGTCACTGTCGTGCACATTGGGGCGGAAATCGTCAAATCGGTTGCGGTTGGTGCGGTCAAACAGGAACATCGAGGTGAGCGGCGCCAGTCCGGCATGGTCGAGGTCTGCGCGGGCAAACAGCCGCGCCTCCACATCCATGATGGTGGTGGTGCCGGGGGTGACGGTGAACCGATAGGCTCCGGTGACCGAGGGCGAGTCCATCAGGGCATGCACCACCATGCTGCGCTGGCCGGGGGCGGGGGCCTCCAGCCAGAATTCGATAAAATCCGGGAATTCCTCGCCCATGGGATCGCCGGTCTTCAGCGCCAGCCCGCGGGCAGACAGCCCATAGGACTGGCCAATGCCAATGGCGCGAAAATAGCTGGCGCCCTGAAAGACGCAGAACTCATTCTTCTTGCCGATGACATCCAGCTCGGTGCGCAGACGCAAGCCACTATAGCCGAGCGCACCTGTGGTGCTGAGCGGTGGGGCTATGTCGCCGCGATCAAACAGGCTGATATCAAAACCAAAGGGCCGGGTTTTGCCCTCAGCTACGGTATTCACCTGCACCGCATGGCGGAAATACAGCCCCGGCAGGAACAGATCCACGTTGTAGCTGTGGTCGGTTTTGGCCCAGATCGCGTCCTTCACGCGGAATCGATGCGCCTTGTATTGATCATAAGACAGGTTGAGCCAGTCCTGCGGCACCTCGGCACGGGGGATGTAATCCTGCTGTGCGAGAGACCGCGCCCGGGCCACCACCTGATCATGATGAAAGGGCTGTGCTTCTGCCTGATCGCTCGCGGCGGCAGACAGGCTGGGCAGGGCCGACAAAACGGTGCTGGAGAGCGCAGAGGCGATAAAGGCACGGCGGCTGAGCTGGCTCATGGTTTTGCCCTCCAGGGGTGGGATTTGAACCATCCGGCCGCAAAGGCGCAGCAGATGATCAGGCCAAAGCCCGCAAGATTGGCCAGCGCTGTGATAGCGATGCCGCGGTCCGTCTGATCCAGCACAAAGCCAATGAGGCGGGCCAGCGCCATGGAGAAGACAAACACGGCAAGGCTTTGCTGGCCGACCTTGGTTATAATTTTGAGCAAGCGCGCCCAGATGCGCGCGCCAAGGCTGTGACCCGAGGCGATGAGACGCTTGCCGCCCTCTCCTGCCAGCAGCCAGCCCAGATAGGCCAGAGCCAGGAAATGCGCATAGCGCAGCAGGCCAAAATCGGTCTTTTCGCGCCACTGCGCCGTGGTTTTCCACACAGGGCGGATCATTTCGGCCAGATCTGCATTGGCGGCTTCAACCCAGAGGAAGACTTTCCAGGAGCCAAAAGGCGCTGACAGAACTAAAAAGGCGGCGGCGGCAACGCCCAACAGGGCAGAGGCCGGCGGCTTTGGCAGCCAGCCCTTCATAAAAGCAAAGCCGGTAAAAAACAAAAGCTGCCAGCCAAAGGGATTGAAGAACCACTCGCGCGTCGACCAGGGCTCGGCGCGCAGTGAGGCGCCATCGGGCCCCAATCCGACCAGATAGGGATTGGCCGCGAGCCAGATCAGACCAGAGGTCAGCGCAATCGCCCAAACCCCGATGCGTTCCACCGCCATCATCAGCGGCATCAGCGCCAGCACCACCAGATACATCGGCAGGATGTCAAAGTAGTTGGGCACATAGGTAAGGGTGAACAGCCCAACCAGCTGGGTCGCCGGATCATTGAAAAAATGCTGCAGGTTCAGCGCGTTGATATAGGTTTTGTCGAAGGCACCATAGGTATCCAGCGCCGCCATCGACATGGCGACAAAGCAAAACAATCCGATATGGGCCCAAAACACCTGCCAGCAGCGAAACACCACCCGCGCAGATCCAAGCCACCAGCCTTGCCGCGCAAAGGAGCCGCCAAAGGCAATTGCCGAGGCCATGCCCGAGCAGAAAACAAAGATCTCTGTGGCATCAGAAAAGCCAAACCGGGCCGGGATCCAGCCGGTCCAGCGATTGTCGGGAATATGGGCCGCCAGAATGATGAACATGGCAATGCCGCGATAAAAGTCGAGCCGCGGATCGCGTAGCCGTGCGGTGGCAGCCGGGAGCTGACCTGGATCATTGGGCAAAACCGTCCGGTTGGCCGCAGCTCTGGCTGCAGCTTCGACCTCTGTCAGTGTCGACGGCTGTGTCGTTGGCTGTTTTGTTGGAAAGGGCGAAATTTCCGCCATGTGGGGCTGATCCTTGTAGGTCTTGAACGCGATGTTTGGCTGGGGGATTATTCTGCGGGCATGCTTTGGGCGTTGGGGGCCGTGCGACCTGTGGAAATGAGGGCGCGCCGGGCCAGTGCATAGTTGTCTTCGCGGCCGGCCCGTTTGGCGCGGCGATCATCAAGAATGGCTTCTGCGGCGTCAAACTCTCCAGCCCGCAGCCCGGCATCAATTGTCATACGCTCAAACACATCGCGCTGGGCATGGCTACCCCCGGCGTGCTGCATAGCACCCCGGGCGCGCAACAGATGCGCAAAGGCCATGGCGTAGTTGCCATCGCCAAAGGCCTCAAGCCCATTTGCGGCGTCACAACCCGGAATGGCCATTCGCTCCTGGGCCTCGTTACTGCGTTGCTTGGCATCCGCATGGATCCGGCCAACGAGGCGGCGGGTCTCGGCGGCGCGGTCCCGTCCGGCCAGGGCCAGAAGGTAGTGCAAATCGGCAAAAATCAGGCTGCCGTCCTCGGTGCGATTAGCGCAAAGCTGTGACAGCTCTTCCCAGCGGTTGCCCACCTGCACCCCCTCCAGTTCGAGCCGCATCAACAGCGAGGTGGCGTTTGAGATGTCGCGGTAGTCGTCGGTCTTGTCGCGGCGGACCTGGGTGTCATAGAGCGCCAGAGCCGCGTCGATCTGGCCAAGGTCAAGATGCATCAGCGCCTTGTGCCACCAGACGTGATAGCGAAAGTTGTTGCAATGGGCCCAGGCCTCTTCGCGCTCGGTGAGCCAGCTGAGCCCGGAGGCCGCGTCGCCGGTCATATCGTGCACATGCGCCACCGCATGCAGCCCCCAGGCATCATTGGGGGCCATCCACAGCGCCTGACGCCCTGTTGTTCCGGCTTTCTCATAGTCTCCGGTTTCCTCAAGCGCAAAGGCGTGACAGCCCAGCAGATAGCCGCGGCCAGCGTGATCAGGGGCATAGGCGGGCATTACGCGTTCCACCGAGGCGCGCATACCACTGGCATCGCCCAGGATAAAGCGGATGCCATGGCTGAGTTTCATCGCCAGAGAATCGCCGGGATCCACCGCCAGAACCTGTTCCATCAGCGCAATCGAGCCTGAGGGCCGCCCCATCAGCCAGGCCTCCAGTGCGTCGACATATTTGCGCTCGCGCGGCAGGGCGGCTTCATAGCCTCGTTTGGCACTGTTGAGGGCATCGCGCGCCATGGGCACCAGCTCTGAGCGACCCAACATCAGCACCGACAGTCCTTTGATTGCTTGACCCATGGCAAAGTCGGGTGCTGCTGCCAGAACCGCCCCTAAATGATCGGCGGTGGAGGCGGCATGGGCAAGCACGCCCATCTGGACAGCATCCCAGCTCTGTTGTGAGGCGGCGCAGGTGAGGCTGGTCTCTTGTCCAAAAATGTCTTGCGTCATTGGGGGTCCATTCTGTGCCGAGGTGTTTAATTTGGGTCGCGGTGACCTCAGATTAAACCAGGCATTGGAGCCATGCGACGGTGCTCGCGCTTTGGTGAAGGCGCGTGTGCAAGAAACGGCGTATTTGGGCAAATTCTGCGAAAAATCAGGCGGATTTTTGCGCCTTGGTACTCTTGTGGCTACAAAGATAAGCAAGCCCCCGCTGTATTGGCGGGGGCTTGCTTATCTTTGTAACAATGGCGATGACCGCCGAGAGAAAATCGGGGCAGCCTAGGGTGCCACCGACAGTCTCGGGTTTGGCTCAGGCCTGGCTCAGGTCCGGATCAGGTCTGGGATTCGCACTCTGCAAAAGGATCTGCAGCGGCGAGAATCGCGTCTGTTGAGGCGCCACATTGCGGCGGCGCATGCCGGTAGGTGACCGGGGTGCGTGAGAAATTCAGTGGGTTGCCCAACAGATGGACGGGACCGGCTGTAGACTGCATTTCAATCGCCATCTCGCGGGCGGCCACCTGATCGGAGGCAAAGACCCGATCCAGGGTTTGCACCGGGCCTGCGGGTACCTTGCGGGCCTCCATGCCGGTGATGACCTGATCCATGGTGAAACGCTGCAGCGCCGGGATCAGAATGTCATTCAGAGCGTCGCGGTGCTGCAATCTGGCAGGGTTTGTTGCAAAACGCGGATCCTCTGCCAGCCCTTCGAGGCCGAGGAAGTCCATAAAGCGGCGGAACTGGCTGTCATTGCCAACCGCCAGAATGACATGGGCATCCGAGGTCTCATACAGGCCATAGGGCACAATGCTTGGGTGTTCGTTGCCACGGCGCTGCGGCAGGGTACCTGTATTGAGATAGGCAACGCCCTCGTTGATCAGCCAAGCGACCTGCGCGTCGACCAAGGCAAGGTCAATGTGCTGGCCTTCGCCGGTTTGGTCGCGGTGGTGCAGGGCAGCAAGGACGCCGATGGTGGCATACATGCCGCACATGACATCAGCGATGCCAACGCCCGCTTTGACCGGCTGTCCCTTGGGCTCACCAGTGAGGGACATCAAACCGCCATAGCCCTGCGCCATCAGATCATAGCCCGGCTTGTGCGAATTGGGGCCGGTCTGGCCATAGCCCGAGATCGAGCAATAGATCAGGTTTGGCAGTTTGTCCTTCATGCTGGCGTAGTCCAACCCGTATTTAGCCAGACCGCCGGGTTTGAAGTTTTCCACCAGGATATCGGCCTCAGCCGCCAGCCGGTGCACGATGTCCTGTCCTTCGGGGGTGGCAATATCCAGTGCAAGCGAGCGCTTATTGCGGTTGGCGGCCATGAAGTAGGCCGAGAGGTCAGACTGCGTCCCGTCGGAATCCACCACATAGGGAGGGCCCCATTGGCGGGTGTCATCGCCGCCGGTTTTGGGGTTTTCCACTTTTAAAACCGTGGCACCAAGATCGCCCAGCAACTGCGTGCAGGTTGGGCCTGCCAGAATGCGCGACAGGTCCAGGACCTTGATGCCTTTCAGAGCACCATGGGAAAGCGGGCTTTGGGCTGAGTTCGGGTGCTGCTGATCAGATGCGTCCATCATATCCTCCAGTTTCGATTTCGGCAGAAATGACAGTGAAGCGGTCCGAGGCCAAGGCCTCGGTCAGGGCTTTGTTCAGTTCGGGGCGGTTACGTACCGTTATACCATTGCCGCCAAAGGCGCGGCCAATGGCGGCAAAGTCATGGCGGGCCATATTGACGCCTGCATTTTTCAACTGACGCTGACGTTGTTTCAGGTCGATCAGCGCCAGGCTGGCATCTGTGAAGACCACAAAAATGGGTGCGACCCCCAGCTCGGCTGCGGTGGCCAGATCGCCCGCCACCATGAGAAAGCCAGCGTCCCCGGAAAAGCTGACAACCGCGCGGTCCGGGTTTGCCAGTTTGCGGCCAATCGCCATGGGCACGGCACAGCCCATGGTGCACAGCCCCGAAGACTGGATCAGATCGCGTGGTGCTGCGCACTGCCACATCTGGCTGAGCAGAATGCGGTGGGCGCCGCTGTCAGCACTGGCCAGGGTGTTTGCGGGCAGGGTGGCGCGGCACTCGGCAATAACGCCGGCAGGGCCCCAGTCATCCCCGAGCGGAAAGGCCGCGATCAAGGCGGCTTTTGCAGCGGAAGGCGCGCCGCAGGGCCAGGGAGTTGTTTTTTTGATGCCGGATGTCAGGGCTGCCAATGTGGGTTTCAAAGAGCTCACCAGTGCCAGGCTGGCCTGATGCATGTAGTGGGTGTTGGCCTCAGGCGTGATGTCTATCATGCGCTGCACCTCTGGGTCCCAGACATTGCGCCAGCCGGGGCGCATCTCGATCGGGTCATAGCCAAGGGCAAGGATCAGATCCGATTTTTGCACCAAGGGCAGCAGGTGTTTGTCTGCCAGGGGAGAAAGCCCGGCAGCCCCAAGGCACAGCGGGTGGCCCTCGGGCAGGATGCCCTTGGCCTTATAGGTGGTGACAAAGGGAATTTGGGACTGCTCAAGAAAGGCGCGGACCTCGTGGGCGGCCTCTTCTTGCAGGGCGTCAAGGCCGACAATGGCCATTGGGCGCTGGGCCTCGCCAAGCCAGCAGAGCGCCTGCGCCAGCGTGGCGTCATCTGGTCGGGTGAGGGCCGCAGGCGCGCGGCGGGCACCGTGATCTCTGGCTGGGCTGTCCGCGACCGAGATCGGTACATCAATATGCACCGGGCCATTGCGCGCAGCGCAGGCAATGGCGACGGCCTTGTCGGCGATCAGATCAGCGGCCTGAGCATCCAGCCGAAAGGTTGCTTTGGTGATGGGGGCAAAGACCGCGCGGTGGTCCAGCACCTGATGGGTGTAGCTGTGTTCCTCGGCGGCATCAACGCAGCCGGTCAACACCAGCATGGGTACTCGGTCCTGGTGGGCATTGGCCACCACATTGACGCCGTTGAGCGCGCCCGGCCCAAGCGTGGCCACCAGAATGACCGGGGCACCATCGCTGTGGTGGATGCCTTCGCCCATAAAACCGGCGGCATTTTCGTGCTTGGCCAGATGAAAACTGATGCCGGCCTTGACCAGTGCGTCCACTAGGGTCAGCACCTCACCGCCGGGCATGCCAAAGGCATGACGGCATCCGGCTTCGTATAGTCGACGGGCCAATACATCGGCGGCGCGAAGGGTCTCAACCATGTCATAGACTTCCCACTGTTTCTTGCTGCAAGAGATCGCGGGTTCTGCATTGTGACGCAAGCCATATCACGGCTCTGTGACAAGGATTGAGGGGGGGGCGTGGTCGCGCCGTCTGCACAGGTAGAGGCTAGTTTCGCGCCGCGCGGGCGATAGCGGCAAAGCGCTGGTCCAGCTCTGTTGCGATCTGCATCAGCTGCGTGCCGCCCTCGTTGAGGTAGGGGGCGAAGACATGGCTGGGTTTCTTATAAGACAGGCTCGCCGTGCCATCAGCGCCTTCGGTGACATAAAGCCGGATCGGGGCCTCTATCATTGCGGCGGTCGAAAGCGTCAGAACCCGCACTGCATAGTCATTGTTAAAGACGCCGACCACCCGGTTGCCGGGAATGGAAATGCCGCGCGCAGCCGCCGCCTGGGTCGGACCGGCCTGCGTGACCACGATGAGGCCTTCGGCGCTGACGGCGTCCAGCAGATCCTGCAACAGTGCATCATAGGATTTTTTGGTTTGGTGAACCTCCCATCCAATGCGCTTGTCCAGTCCTGTGGCCCAGGCTGGCATGGTAAGCATTAGCGCCAGCACCAGCACCAGAAGAACCCCATGGATATAGGCGACCGTCTTAGGAGGGCGAGCTGTGAGTGATGCCGGGACTGGGTTGGATATTTGGCGGAATACTGGGTGCATGACGGACTTTCGCAACAACGAACTGCAGTAAACATAGTCGAGAGATAACGGCCGGGGGCTCACTTTGTCGTGTGCATTTCACGGGGCCGTCGCGCTTTGAGCAGAGATCCGCTGAGCCCTGCCTGGCGAGTGGTTAGATGAGTGGCCTGGCGCGTGGCCTGACAGCTCAATCTACTGCCCCACGCGAAACCCGACAATGAGTTGCCGCAGGCCAAGCGCCGCTCCGGCAAAGATGGCCAGAAAAGTTACCGGAGCCGAAATTGCCAGCAATGAGAAGGCGCTGAGCCCCTGACCAACAGTACAGC
>JAWUWF010000067.1:0-12565 GCA_034111985.1 Pseudophaeobacter sp. | reverse complement strand
CGGCACCCGCCGGATCCGTGCGGTCAAAGACCTCGTAGCCGACCTGCAGATATTCGCTGGAGCGGTCCGGGTCCTGTTCCTGACGACGAAACACTTCGCCAGCATAGGTATAGCGCGCGGGCTCAGCGCCGTCGCGCATGTGCATCTGCACCACCGGGACGGTGAAGTCCGGGCGCAGCATCTGCTCGCCGCGCCCCGCATCCGAGGTGACATAGGCGCGGGCCCGAATATCCTCGCCATAGAGATCCAGCAAGGTGCCAGCCGGCTGCAGCAGCGGTGGATCCACCACCTGGCCGCCTGCGGCCTCAAAGGTCATGCGCAGCTTTGCAGCCAGCGCCAGTGTTTTGGAGCGATCCTGCATGACCTAGCCCTGACTCTCAAGAATTTCGCGCACCTTGGCGACCAGATCGCCACGCGGCACCTCAAACTGACTGGGGCGCTCTTTCCACTCTTCCAGAGTGGCGCTTTCGGCAATTTTTGCCCCCAGGATCAGATCTTTGATCTGGATGTGGCCCTTGGCTTTTTCATCGCCGCCTTCGATGACGGCGATCGGCGCGTTACGCTTGTCCGCGTATTTCAGCTGGTTGCCAAAGTTCTTGGGGTTGCCCAGATAGACCTCGGCGCGGATGCCTGCGTTGCGCAGCTCTGCCACCATGGCCTGATAGTCGGCCATGCGGTCGCGATCCATCACCGTGACCACAACCGGGCCTTTCGGACGTGTCGTCAGGCGGCCCTTTTCGCGCAGCGCCGCCAGCAGACGGTCGACCCCGATAGAGACACCCGTGGCCGGAACTTCCTGGCCGGTAAAGCGCTTTACCAGATCATCATAGCGCCCCCCCCCGGCAACCGAGCCGAACTGCCGCTTGCGGCCCTTCTCATCCAGGATCTCAAAGGTCAGCTCAGCCTCATAAACAGGACCGGTATAATAGCCGAGGCCGCGCACCACCGAAGGGTCGATATCGATGCGGTCAGCACCATATCCGCCTGCGGCCAGAAGCTCACCAATCTGTTCCAGCTCGGCAATGCCATCGGCACCGATCTTGCTGTCGCCTATAGCGGCGCGCAGATTTGCCAGCGTGCCTGCAACATCCGCAGCTTTTGAGGTCAGGAAGGCCAGAACCGGTGCGGCCTGATCCTCGCTGAGGCCAACCCCATCGATATAGGCGCCTGAGGCGTCGAGACGCCCCTTGGTCAGCAGCTCACGCACGCCTGCCTCGCCGATTTTGTCGAATTTATCTATGGTGCGCAGTACGTTATCCTTGATTTCCACGGCATCTTCGCCAAGACCCATGGCCTCGAGCACGCCGTTCAGAACCTTGCGGTTATTGACCCGCACCAGATAGTCGCCACGCGGAATGCCAACGGTTTCCAGCGTGTCGCTGAGCATCATGCAAATTTCCGCATCCGCCGCCATCGAGGCGGTGCCTACAGTGTCGGCGTCACACTGATAGAACTGGCGATAGCGACCGGGGCCTGGCTTTTCATTGCGCCAGACCGGCCCCATCGCATAGCGGCGATAGGGCGTCGGCAGATCGTTGCGGTGCTGAGCATAGACCCGCGCCAGCGGCGCTGTCAGGTCATAGCGCAGCGCCATCCAGTCGCCCTTGTTGCTGGCGGGGTCGTTCTCATCGACCTCCTGCCAGGCAAAGACACCGGCATTGGGGCGTTCGACATCTGGCAGAAACTTGCCCAGCGCCTCGACGGTTTCCACCGCAGCGCTCTCCAACGCCTCAAACCCGTAATGATGGTAAACACCCGCGATGGTGCGCAGCATTTCAGAACGCTGTGTCACCTCTTCGCCGAAATAGTCACGAAATCCCTTGGGCGTTGCTGCTTTGGGACGGGGCTGTTTCTTGATCTTGGCCATGAAAAGGCCTCCTCACGGGTGGGTTTTGCTCATTTACTCGTGGCGCGGTCTAGCCCAAGCCGGCCCTATGAGCAAGGTTGCACAGGCGAAGGTTCTCTGGGCAACGCGGCCTGTTATCGCGCGCTTGCCTAGCGTTTGGGCATGACAGCGTCATGACGGGCGACATAACGAGGGAACAGCCGCCACAGATGCCCTGCCCCCCCCACAGGCCCTGCTCCGCCCCAGCACCAAACAACCCGGATCACCGGTCAGATCTGCATGACGGGTCAGACCTGAATAACTGGTCAGATCTGTGAGAAATCGCCAGAGCGACCCAGCCCCGATGCAAAGCGCCGCGCCCCCGCGCGGCCCTCTTTCAGAAAGGCCGAGGCAGAGCCCCATTCCCGCCGCAGCGCCGCCGCCAATACGGCAGGATCTTGCCGTGCCGATAGATGATCCGCCCGCATGCAGGCCTGCGGATAGCGGGTCAGATCCTGGGCCAGCGCCTGTGCCACCGACAATGCGCTGCCCGTGGTACAAAGGCGATTGGCAAAACCAATTTGATAGGCCTCGGCAGCCTCCAGCGGACGACCGGTCAGGATCAGATCATTGGCGCGGCTTTGTCCCAGGATTTGCGGCAGACGCACTGTGCCACCATCAATCAAAGGCACGCCCCAGCGGCGACAAAAGACCCCGGCGACTGCCCCTTCGGCCATCACCCGCATGTCACACCAGGCCGCCAGCTCCATGCCACCGGCCACCACCGGGCCTTCAATCGCAGCGATCACCGGTTTGGACAGCATCAAACGCGTCGGCCCCATGGGACCGGGACGGGGGTCCGCCATCGGATCCTGCCAGCCCTCGGGGATATCCAGACTGGCAAGCCAGTCGTCCGAGCTGCCAGCCCCTGCGGATTTCAGATCAAAGCCCGCACAGAAATAGCCCCCCGCGCCGGTAAGCACGGCCACCTGCGCCTCCGGGTTGGCCTCAAACGCGATAAAGGCCGCATAGAGTGCCCGTGCCGTGGCCGGATCCACCGCATTGCGCAGCTCTGGCCGACAGATTGTAATGGTGGTGACACACTGCGCATGGCTGACGCGCACCAATTGGCGTGAAGTCTCGGTCTGCGGCATCATTTCTCTCCCGTTTGCGGCGCAATCTCTACACCTACATAGCATCCTGCGCCTGTTGCCCATAGATGCCCATAGACCGGCAAGCGCAAGCCGCCTATGACGTGGCATCACGTGGCGCAGCCAAGGAGGACATGATGCAAGCTTTGGAAGAACAGATCGCCCATCTCACCCGCACCGTCGAAGAGTTGAGCGACGTTGTCGCCGCGCAACACGACGAGATTGCCCGTCTGAGCACGCGGGTGCGGATGCTGATGGAACGTGAAGCCGGACGCGAACAGGCTGGGGGCGGCGCGCATGTCTTTGGCGACGAGCGTCCGCCGCATTACTGACCTCACCTTTTACCCCTTTAGAGGGGCTGAATAAGAGACCCCGACTTGATCCGGAGGCGGAAAAACCCGCCCCTGACGCTGCTCATCTGTGAGGTTTCCGAGGCGCAGGGCAATAAGCGCTGGATCTGGCACCCTGCGTTACGGCAAGCTTCTGCTTTTGCATGCCTTAAGAGACGCGAGTGCTCTGTAGTGCTGGTATCCTTTTAGGAAATGTCGCATTGTATTCTATTGAAGCCTGTCCACGAAAGCATTGGCGATGAAACACCACTCAACTGATCCGTTACAACCGCTCACCCTGATCGGCTGGCATGAACATATCAGCCTGCCTGACCTTGGCCTTTTGCACTTTGCGGTAAAGGTAGACACAGGCGCAAAAACCACAGCGTTGCACGCGGATGACATTGAGACCTTCTACAAAGGCAGCGTGAAATGGGTGCGCTTTCGCCGCCCGGAAATTCCTGGCACCCCGGCCAAAGTTTTAGAATTCCCCGTTTTCACAAAACGCGACATCACCAATACCAGCGGCACGCCAGAGACACGGATTGTCATCCGGACACCAATGGTGCTGGGCAAACGCAAGTGGAAGATCGATATCTCCCTCACCGACCGTGGATCCATGCGTTTCCCGCTCATATTGGGGCGCCGTGCGCTACGGGGGCGCAACATCGCTGTTCACCCTGGTAAATCATATCTCGTCAGTGGCGAGCGTAACCTCAAAGGACCAAAGCCATGAAAATCGCAATGCTGGCCCGCAACCCTGGACTCTACACCCACAAACGTCTCAAGGCTGCAGCCGAAGAGCGTGGGCATGAACTGGACATCATCGACACGTTGCGGTGCTATATGAACATCGCGTCGCGGCGTCCCGAAGTGTATTACAATGGCGAAAAGCTGGTGGGATATGATGCGGTTATTCCGCGTATCGGCGCCTCGGTGACCTTCTATGGCATGGCTGTGCTGCGTCAGTTCGAGATGCAGGGCGTCTACCCTTTGAATGAAAGCGTCGCGATTGGCCGTTCGCGCGATAAACTGCGCTCGATGCAGCTGTTGGCGCGCGACGGTATCGGCCTGCCGGTGACCACATTTGCCCATGACCCCAAACAAACCGAAGAAGTGCTTGAGCTTGCCGGTGGCGCACCGGTGGTGATCAAGCTGCTGGAAGGCACCCAAGGCATCGGCGTTGTTCTTGCGGACACCAAGCGGTCGGCCAAATCTGTGGTAGAGGCCTTTAGGGGCGCAGGCGTCAACATCCTGCTGCAGGAGTTCATCAAAGAGGCCGGTGGCACTGACATTCGCGCCATTGTGATTGGCGGCAAAGTCGTGGCCTCGATGAAACGGACCGGGGCGGAGGGCGACTTTAGATCGAACCTGCACCGTGGCGGGTCAGCCGAACTGATCAAACTGTCGCCAGAAGAGCGCTCAACAGCGGTCAGGGCGGCAAAATCCATGGGGCTGAACGTCTGTGGAGTGGACATGCTGCGGGCCAATCATGGCCCTGTGGTGATGGAGGTAAACTCCTCGCCGGGGCTTGAAGGCGTCGAAAAGGCAACGGGCCTCGACATCGCGGGCAAGGTCATCGAATACATTGAAAAACACGCAAAACCCAATGCCACCAAAACAAAAGGCAAGGGATGAAAAAGCGTCCGGGATTTGAGCTCGCCGGGACAGTTGTCGAGGCGGGCAGCCGCAAGACCGTCAATATTCCCGTCAGCACGCTGTCGGATCATACGCCCATTACCCTGTCAGCCCATGTGATCCATGGGCGGCAGGACGGGCCGACGATTTTTGTCAGCGCAGGCATCCACGGGGATGAGGTCATCGGGGTCGAAGTGGTTCGACGGCTTTTGCGCGCCAAAAACCTCAAGAGCCTGCGCGGAACTCTTATTGTTGTGCCGATCGTGAACACCTTTGGGTTTTTGAACCACTCACGCTATCTGCCTGACAGGCGTGATCTGAACCGCTGTTTTCCCGGCTCCCCCAATGGGTCACTCGGCTCACGCCTGGCGCATATTTTCCTCATTGAAATTGTGGCGCGCTGCTCTCTGGGCATCGATTTGCACTCTGCTGCCATCAATCGGATGAACCTGCCGCAGGTGCGTGTCTCGGCAAACAACCGCAACACATTGCATTTGGCCCATGTTTTTGGCGCCCCTGTTATTCTGACAAGCGCGCTGCGCGATGGCAGTCTGCGTCAGGAGGCCAAAAAGATCGGCGTTGATGTTCTGTTGTACGAAGCCGGCGAAGGGATGCGGTTTGATGAAATGTCCGTGCGCGCCGGTCTTGCCGGTATTTTGCGCGTGTTGAAAGACACTGGCATGCTGCCACTGGCTGGCATCGCCGGGCCCAAGGCAAAATCCCTGTTGTGTTCTGACAGCCATTGGCTGCGCGCGCCCACCGGGGGGCTGCTGCGCATGTTCAAGGCAGAAGGCGATGTGGTGGAAGAGAACGAAGTTGTCGCGGCTATTTCAGATCCCTTTGGTGATGGTGAGGTCGAGGTTGTAACCCGCTATAGCGGTATCATTGTGGGCCGGGCTGTCATGCCAGTGGTCTATGAGGGCGATGCCTTGATCCACGTCGCCGCTGTGAAATCCTCGGATAATGCTGAGGCGGCGGTCGATGACCTCGCAACCCAGCTGGAAGAGGCGCCGCTGTTCGACGAGGATGAGATCATCTAGCAAACCGGCACGACCCGGACTGCGGCAATCTGGGCTGCGGCAATTTAGACTGCCTAAAACGGGCGCAGACCACCAGAGTATCTGAGCGCGATGCATGTGAAAACGATTTTGTCGCCCTGCACTGTACCGCTGGGCGACAACACCCCGCGTGAAGCATTCCGCCTCAGGCCCATCTTAGGCCCGTCTCAGATACGGCTGAAACAGGCCTCTTGCCTCAGATTTCCTCGACTTCCATCACCCCTTCCAGCGATTTGATCGCGCCCTTGATCTGCGGGTTGATCGGGAAGGGTTGGCCCAGATCCATCTCGACGTCTCCCGGCAAGCCCGGCGCCTGCAGATAGAGGTAGACGGACCCGGGGCTGGCATTGCGGGCGGCGGATTTGGCATCTTCCAGCACGGTGGCCACGGTGCTGATGGCCGCGGCGTCATCCAGATAGATCCGCAAACTGCTGCGCCCTGCATCGGCAATGGCTGCATCCACCGGCCCGGCTGAGCGCATCAACAGTTTCAGCTGGTCGCTCTCCATCGTGGCCTCAGCGGTGATCACAACCTTTGAGCCGGTATCGAGAAACTCGCGGCATTTCTCAAGAACATCCGAAAAGATCGTGACCTCATAACCACCGGTGGTATCCGACAGCTGGGCAAAGGCAAAGCGGTTGCCACGGGCGGATTTACGTTCTTGCCGCCCCGCCACAACCCCGGCCATCTTGGCCATAAAGGGACCGCGCTCGGCCTTTGCCATGACCTCGTCCAGGGTCAACACATCCTTGCGTTTCAAGGCCGGCATATAGTCGTCCAGCGGATGCCCCGAGAGATAAAAGCCAATCGCCTTAAACTCTTCGTTGAGGCGTTCTGCGGGCAGCCAGTCCGGGGTGCCTGCCAGACGGGGCTCTGGCAGATCATCGCCCGCCTCGCCAAACAGCGACACCTGATTGGAGTTCTTTTGCTCATGAATGGCCGCGGAATAGCCCACCAGCCCCTCAAGACTGTCGAACACCCGGCGGCGGTTGCGGTCCAGCTGATCAAAGGCACCGGCACGGGTCAACATTTCCAGCGGGCGCTTGCCAACCTTCTTGAGGTTCACCCGGCGGGCAAAGTCGAACAGGGTGGCAAAGGGACGTTCATGGCCGTCCTCGCGCCGCGCATCAGCAACCAGCCGCATCACATCCAGGCCGACGTTTTTCAGCGCACCCAGCGCGTAGACCAGCTCTCCCCTGACCACGTTGAACGTTGCCTCAGAGCGGTTCACACAGGGCGGCACATAGGGCAGGCCGAGGCCTTTTTTGACCTCTTCAAAATAGGTCGCCAGCTTATCCGTCAAATGGATATCGCAGTTCATCACGCCCGCCATGAATTCAACAGGGTGGTTCGCTTTCAGCCAGCCGGTCTGGTAGGAGACCACCGCATAGGCGGCGGCGTGGGATTTGTTGAAACCATAGTTGGCGAATTTCTCCAGAAGGTCAAACACCTCCGAGGCCTTTTTCGCAGGCACGCCGTTTTCAGCCGCCCCTTTTTCAAACTTGGGCCGCTCGGCATCCATCGCCTCTTTGATCTTTTTACCCATGGCCCGGCGCAAAAGGTCAGCGCCACCAAGGCTATAGCCCGCCATCACCTGAGCAATCTGCATCACCTGTTCCTGGTAGACGATGATGCCTTGGGTTTCTTCCAGAATATGGTCGATCAGGGGGTGCACCGACTCGATTTTTCTGAGGCCGTTCTTTACCTCACAATAGGTCGGGATATTTTCCATCGGCCCGGGACGGTACAGCGCCACCAGCGCCACGATGTCCTCGATACAGGTGGGTTTCATGCGCTTGAGCGCATCCATCATTCCGCTGGATTCCACCTGGAACACCGCCACCGTCTTGGCGGCTGAGTAGAGTTTATAGGTCGGCTCGTCATCCAGCGGAATGGCGTTGATTTCATTCACAGCGCCTGACGGCGGCTCATAGAGCTGGGTACCGTCTGCCTTAGTGTGCAGGTCGCGCCCAGACTGTTTGATCAGATCTACCGCGTTCTGAATCACGGTCAGGGTTTTCAGGCCCAAAAAGTCGAACTTTACCAGCCCGGCCTGCTCCACCCATTTCATATTGAACTGGGTCGCCGGCATATCGGATCGCGGATCCTGATAGAGCGGCACCAGCGCGTCCAGTGGCCGGTCGCCAATCACCACCCCCGCCGCGTGGGTCGAGGCATTGCGCAACAGGCCTTCGACCTGCTGGCCATAGTTCAAAAGGCGCGCCACGACCGGCTCGTTCTTGGCCTCTTCGCGCAGGCGTGGCTCGTCCTCCAGCGCCTTTTCAATCGAGACGGGTTTAACACCCTCTACAGGTATCATCTTTGACAGACGGTCGACCTGACCATAGGGCATCTGCAACACACGACCGATATCGCGCACTGCAGCCTTGGACAAAAGGGCGCCAAAGGTGATGATCTGGCCCACCTTGTCGCGGCCATATTTCTGCTGCACGTATTTGATCACCTCTTCGCGGCGATCCATGCAAAAGTCGATGTCAAAGTCGGGCATCGACACCCGTTCCGGGTTGAGAAAGCGCTCAAACAGCAAGGAATACCGCAGCGGATCCAGATCGGTCACCGTCAGCGCATAGGCCACCAGTGAGCCCGCACCCGAGCCCCGCCCCGGCCCCACCGGAATGCCGTTTTCTTTGCTCCAGTGGATAAAATCGGCAACGATCAGAAAGTAGCCGGGAAAACCCATGCCCTCGATAATGTCGAGCTCGAAATCAAGCCGCTCCTGGTATTTCTCGGGCGTCACCGCATGGGGGATCACCGCCAGTCGGTTCTGCAGCCCCTCGTTGGCCTGACGCCGCAGCTCGAACACTTCGTCATCGGCAAATTTTGGCAGGATGGGGTCACGCAAATAGGCCATAAAGCCACAGCGTTTGGCGATTTCAACTGTGTTTTCAATCGCCTCTGGCAGATCAGCAAACAGCGCCACCATCTCTTGCTGGCTTTTGAAATAATGCTGCGCGGTCAGCCGGCGACGCGGCTCGGACTGGTCAACATAGGCGCCTTCCGAGATGCAGATCAGCGCATCATGCGCCTCGTACATCTCGGTTTTGGGGAAATAGACGTCATTGGTGGCAACCAGCGGCAGATCCATCGCATAGGCCATCTCCACATGGCCGCGCTCGGTCAGCTTTTCGGCCTCGGGCTGGCCATCCTCGCCGGGATGGCGCTGCAGCTCCACATAGAGCCGGTCTGGAAACATTGCCTTGAGCCGCTTTAACAGCGCCTCCGCTGCCGGGCGCTGCCCCTGCTGCAACAACTGTCCAACGGGACCGTTTGGGCCGCCACTCAGGCAGATCAGCCCTTCATTCAGGGCCTCCAGTTCGTCAAGCGTCACCTGCGGCAACTGGTGCCCTTTGTCCACATACAGGCACGAAGAGATCTTCATCAGGTGCTCGTAGCCGCGTTCGGACTGGGCCAGTAAAACCACCGGCGCGGGCAGCCTGGGCCGCTCTCCTGGTTCTGCCTGCTGAAAGGTAAGATCAACCTGACAGCCCAGGATCGGCTGGATGCCTGCCTTGGACAGGGTCACCGAAAACTCCAGCGCCGAGAACATGGCATTGGTATCCGTGACCGCAATTGCGGGCATGTCGTGGGCTTTGCACAAATCCGGCAGCTTTTTCAGGCGCAAGGCACCTTCCAGCAGCGAGTATTCGGTATGGGTGCGCAGGTGAATGAATCGCGGAGAATTGGTCATGCTGGCAAGCTATCGCATCACCGCCGCAAGGATAAGAGCCGATCTTGCGCTGCGCGACCAGAAAGCCGCAGCCGAGCTGCCCCCAACGCATTTTTCACAGCGCCGCAAAACGCAGCACTTAGCCATTTTCGAGAGGCATTTTTCATCTTAGAAACGTGATAAAGCCCGCATCATTATCAAACCCATTTTGAAAGTCCTACTTTGCCTAGCCAATTTCAGGCGCCTCAGGCGACAGGAAATGCTTTAATAGTAACGGCATGCCCCCGCATACGGAAATAATGTTGCGCTGCGGCAATCTTGCATGGCAGAGTCGCTTTTTCTTGCCAGAACAAGCTGCTGCTCCCTAGGTTAAGGGCAGCAAGCACTAAAAGGCCCGCCAGTCTTTCTACGTCGCATCGAAAACTGGCATCATGGGTGGATCACGTAAGGCGACGGGTTTCACACGATGACAATCACCTTTCGTCTGAACGGTGAAGAGGTTGTGCTCAAGGATCACGATCCTTCAGCTACACTGCTTGATTTCCTGCGCGAAGAGCGCGGGCTGACCGGAACCAAAGAGGGCTGCAACGAGGGCGATTGTGGCGCCTGCACCGTCATGGTGAGCGATACTGCGGGTGCTAAATCGCTGAATTCCTGCATTTTGTTTCTGCCGCAGCTGAATGGCAAATCCGTGCGCACCATTGAGGGCGCCGCTGATACCGATGGCACTTTGCACCCGGTGCAAGAAGCGATGATCAGCCATCACGGCAGCCAATGTGGCTTTTGCACACCAGGTTTTGTGATGTCGATGGTCACGGCGCACAAGAACGGTGCCACCGATCACGACGTGCAACTGGCAGGCAATCTGTGTCGCTGCACCGGCTATGCGCCAATCATTCGCGCAGCCGAAGCCGTAGAAGGCCAGCCTGTGCCGCAGTGGATCACCAAAGACACCCTGCCCGTTGCGTCAACAGCCGCCAATATGCCGCGCTCTTCAGACGCGCTGGCAGCACTCTATCAGGCCAAACCCGATGCACGTCTGGTGGCTGGCGCCACCGATTTGGCCCTGTGGGTCACCAAGGGGCTGCGCGATCTAGGCGAGATGATTTTTCTGGAGGCCTGCGAGGACCTGAAACAGATTGAGATCAGTGACACCCATCTGCGGTTTGGCGCCATGGTGGATATGAACCGGATGCGCGAGGCCATCGCGCCCTATCACCCCTCTTATGCCGAGATGATCCGCCGCTTTGCCAGCCAACAGGTGCGGGCGGCAGCGACTGTGGGCGGCAATATTGCCAATGGCTCGCCCATCGGTGACAACCCACCCGCGCTGATAGCACTTGGCGCAAGGCTGCACCTGCGCCAAGGCGACAGCCGCCGTGAAATCGCCCTTGAGGATTATTTCATTGAATACGGCAAACAGGACCGCGCAGCGGGCGAGTTCGTCGAGGCCGTCAGCATTCCCCGGCAAGCGGATCGCTTGCGCGTGTACAAGCTGTCAAAACGCTTTGATCAGGACATCTCAGCCGTGCTTGGCGCCTTTAATGTCACCGTGCTCAAAGGTCATGTGACCGAGGCGCGCATCGCCTTTGGTGGCCTTGCTGGCACGCCTAAACGCGCCTCCCATCTCGAGGAAGCTCTTGTGGGGCAGCCCTGGACCTCGGCAACTGTCACAGCCGCCAGCGCAGAGCTGGGTCGCGACTTTTCCCCGCTCAGCGATATGCGGGCCTCGGCAGACTACCGACTTGAGAGTGGCCGCAATATGCTGCTGCGCTATTTTGACGATCTCAACGGTGGCAGCCAATCGGTTCTGGAGGTGATGTCATGAGCGTTGCAAAACCCTTGCCCCATGACGCCGCCAAACTGCATGTGACCGGCAAGGCCCGCTATGTCGATGACATGCCTTTGCCGCGTGACACCCTGCATCTGGCCTTTGGCCTGTCCGCGATTGCCAAAGGGCGCATCCGCAAAATGGAGCTGTCGCAGGTTCTTGCCAGCCCCGGTGTGGTGGCGGTGCTGACCGCCGATGATCTGCCCTTTACCAACGATGTCTCGCCCTCGATCCATGACGAACCACTGTTGTCGGACGGCACAGTCCACTATCTGGGCCAGCCGCTGTTTCTGGTGGTGGCCAGGTCGCATCGCGCCGCGCGGGTTGCGGCCCGTAAAGGCCAGATCGACTATGCGCAAGAGCCCGCATTGCTGACACTGAATGCAGCCCTCGCAGCCGATAGCCGCTTTGAAGAAGGCCCCCGGATCTATCAAAAGGGCGATGCTGCCGCAGCCATTGCCGCCGCACCGCATCAGATCGAGGGCTCCTTTGAGCTTGGCGGGCAGGAGCATTTCTATCTGGAAGGTCAGGCCGCCCTTGCCCTGCCGCAGGAAGATGGCGCCATGCTGGTGAATTCTTCCACTCAGCACCCGACCGAGATCCAGCACAAGGTGGCCGAGGCGATTGGCCTGCCGATGCATTCTGTTCGGGTAGAAATCCGCCGCATGGGTGGCGGCTTTGGTGGCAAGGAAAGCCAGGGCAACGCCCTGGCCGTGGCCTGCGCCGTAGCAGCACGTCAAACCGGCAAGCCCTGCAAGATGCGCTATGACCGCGATGATGACATGGTGATCACCGGCAAGCGCCATGCCTTCCGGATCAGCTATCGGGCCGGCTATGATGGCTCAGGTCGGCTGCATGGCGTTGAATTCACTCACCTTGTCAATTGCGGCGGGGCCCAGGATCTGTCGCTGCCGGTGGCGGACCGTGCCATGCTGCACAGCGACAACGCCTACGCCATTGCCGCCATTCGCATCGAGAGTCACCGGCTGAAGACCAATCTGCAAAGCGCCACCGCCTATCGTGGCTTTGGCGGCCCGCAGGGCAT
>JAWUWF010000066.1:0-8397 GCA_034111985.1 Pseudophaeobacter sp. | reverse complement strand
TGCCCTCCCTCTGGAGGGCGGCGCGCTTGGCCCAGCGGGTGGATGGGGCATCTATGATGCACCCTCACCGGGCGGGAGCACCCCCTCTCTATGCGCAGGTTTCGGATCGCCTGCACAAGGGTATCCGCGGCAGTGTCATCCCCATCACTGGCCCAAAGACATAACCGGCCCAAAGAACGGAAAACAGAAATGCCCCGAATCATCGCCCTGCCCACCGCGCTCACCCGTCATTTGCAAACAGGCGGACAAGACGCCCACGGCCAGCTCCCCGAGCGCACGCTCTCGGACGGCGGCTCCAACCCCTGTCGTCACTGCCTGCGCTACATCCCCGAGGGCGCCGAGATGCTCATCCTCGCCCATCGCCCCTTTGCCACGGCGCAGCCCTATGCCGAGACCGGTCCGATCTTTCTCTGCGCCGCTGCCTGCAGCCGCCACGAGGGTCCAGACCTGCCCGAAGCCCTGACGGGGTCTCCCGACTACCTGATCAAAGGCTACAATGGCGATGACCGCATCGTTTATGGGACAGGAGCGGTGGTGCCACAGGGTGCAATGATGCAGCAGGCAGAAGTCATTCTGGCCGACGCGCGGGTGGACTACGTCCACATCCGCTCCTCCCGCAACAACTGCTATCAGGCTCGCGTAGATCCCCAATAGCCCCGCCGCAAATGTTTCGCCCGCGAAACGGATCAGGACAGTCTTTACCATCACTCCCAAAACCTCTTCCCGGCGCAGGCGCAGGCCCACAGGGCAACGCGCCGGGAATACCACGCACGACAATCCAACACGTCACGGGCCAACACATCACGGGGTCCAGAGCTTCAGCTGCACCCCATCCTTGGCCCCGTGGCCGGTGCGCAGGTCAAAAATCTCCGTCTGAGCGATCCAGTACCTAATAATATACTTCGCGCCGAGACAGGCGTTTTGCACCACCTCTTTGGCGGCCATTTCCCCGTGATACTGATGCGTAAACTCGTGTCGCCGCAGCGCCGCCAGATAGGCTTTCCAGCTGCCTCGCTGCAGCGACCCCAGATCGGCCAGCCTGGTGTGTTTTGGCAGTGTTATCGTTGAGCGCAGCTCGACCCGGCACAGCCAATCAACGGAGACACCCCAATCCGTGAGACCGTCATATCCCTTGGGGCCCCGTTGAGAAATTTGTTGCCGAAGCCCCTCACGGGTCAGGGCATCTACGTCATAGAATTCAATACTTTTCAGCAGTACCGGCCCGCGCCGAACAAAATAAACGACACAGGCAGCCCACACCACAATAGCCAGCAGAGCCGCTGCCAAAACAGCTTTGAAAAATCGCTTTGCCAAAAACCAATCCCCTGAAAGCACCACCCAAAAATTGCAGTGTTATCCGAGCACAGGGAGACCTCAATCCTAGAGAGGGTCAATCTCAGGAAAGCATTCTCAGGTTGATTTGGTTAGCGACAGAAACACATCTTCCAGATCGGCCTCGGCGGTTTTGACATCGCGAATGGAAATCCCCGCCGCATGCACCGCTGCCAGCACCTCTTCGGCGCTGGTGGCATTGCCGTGATAGCGCAGCAGCACTGCGCCATCGTCGCGCAGCTCGGACGTGATGCCCGCGCCCTGCGGCAGCGTGGTCACCGGGCTGGCGGGCTGCACCACCATGGACTTGGCATCAAGCCGCCCCAGCAGGTTGGCGGTGCTGTCGCGCGCCACCACAGTACCCTGATCGATGATGGCGATCTCGTCGCACATCTCCTCGGCCTCTTCCAGGTAATGCGTCGTCAGGATGATGGTCATGCCCTGCTCATTCAGCTTGCGGATATTGGCCCAGAGCATCTGGCGCAGCTCGATATCCACCCCTGCTGTGGGCTCATCCAGCACCAGGATATGCGGGTGATGCACCAGCGCCTTGCCCAGCAACAGTCTGCGCCGCATGCCCCCCGACAGGGTGCGGGCATAGGCCTGCGCCTTATCCGTGAGGCCCACCATGGCGAGGATCTCATCGCTGCGCCGCTCCGCCTTGGGCACGCCATATAGGCCGGCCTGCACCTCCAGCGCGCCGCGCGGGGTGAAAAACGGATCCAGATTGAGCTCCTGCGGCATCACCCCAATGGCGGCGCGGCTTTGGCGCGGGTTCGCGTCCTGATCAAAGCCCCAGATCGTCACCCGCCCAGAAGTCTTGCGCACCAGACCCGCCATGATGTTGATCATGGTAGACTTGCCAGCCCCATTTGGGCCCAGCAAACCAAAGACAGAGCCACGCGGAATGGTGAGGTCGATGCCTTTCAGCGCTTGTTTCTCTGGCTGGCCCTTTGCGCCTTTGTAGGTTTTGCGCAAGCTTTCGATACGGATTGCATCATCTCTCATAGCAGCTCTTGCCCCCGGTTTTTGCATCAGACATACATGGTTTAAACATCCGCCTAGCCGAAAACCAAGAGGACTGCCAGCGATGACCATCCCAGCACCCGAGACCAAAATCGTCGAGACCTACCGTGTTGCCTGCGATGGCAGCGAAGGCGCGCTGGGGCATCCCCGGGTCTACCTGCAGATCCCCGAGGACACGGGCTGGGTCGAATGTCCCTATTGCGATTGCAAATACATCCACAAAGATCACGCAGACACCGCCGCGTAATCTACCGCCCGGCAACGACGTCCTTTTGCCAGTCTCATTTTGCCAGGCCATTCTTTTCCCAGCGCATTCTGTAGTATCGGCCACCATTGTGCGCTGCGTGGCGCAATTTTCCCCGCAGCGCCACAGGGCACAAAGATAGACGAGATAGAAAATCACAGTATCCTTCCCGGATATTTTCGACTCCTGATATGAGTCGCAGGGCCGACTATTTTTCCCGGCTCTGATGTGTGGTCTGTTTTGTTTGGTGTTTTCCCTTTCTCCGAGAAACCACCCCTTTATCGGGAGTGTCGTTGGTGATGGCAGATGTATTGGATGTTCCAGCAGAGGAGGTCGATCAGACCTCACTGATCCAGACAATCTATGAAGTGGCGGTTGACCCGCATGTCTACGACCGCCTGGTTGATCTCTGGGGCCAGCACCTCATGGCAACCCTGGGAGAGAACCCTTTGGCTGGCGGTAGCGCCGCTGGCCCATCGGAGGAAATCTCGCAGCACCTGTTGCGCTCTTTCGAGATTTTGGACCGGCTGGGACGGCAGGAGCAACCCGCCCCAACGCCAACCCATGAGCGCGCCGAACTCCGCATCACCTCGCGTGGCGAGATCAGCAGTGCCAGCACGCTGGCCTGCGAGGTTCTTGGCGCCGTGCCCGGAGACGCGCTGTTTGACCTGGCCATGTCCGCTGAGACCGCCACCCGCCTGCATCAGGAGCTAAGTGGCAAGCAGACCAGCTACCCCGGTGAGGTTTATGTGTTCTTTAGCAAGGGCGACAAACACCCCTACCCCATGGTGCGCGAGCTGGCAGCCGCTGGCAGCACAGGTAGCGGCACAGGGAACGGCACAGGCGACAGTATTGGCGGCTTTGTTCTCGCTGGATTGCACAACCGCTGGACCGAGGCCCATGACCAGATCTTGCGCCAGATGTTTGGCCTCACCCAGGCAGAAACCCGGGTGGCGCGTGAGCTGCTTACCGGTGCCAATCTGCGCGAGATCGCCGAGGCCACCGGACGGTCCGTGGACACCCTGCGCACCCAGCTCAAGGCGATCCGGCGCAAGACCTATACCGCCAACCAACAGCAGCTGGTGCGGATCATGACCGGGCTTGAGGCCCTGATCAAAACCGATGGCCCCACGCCCTCCGCTACGACAGGCAGCGATCATGTCTTTACCCTGCCAGAGGGGCGCAAGATCAGTTACCGGATCTTTGGCCCGGATCACGGCGCCCCCTGCCTGTTTATCCACAACATGCTGAACGGGCCGAATTTTCCGCCGCAGGTGGTGAAACAGCTGCACCGTCTGGGGCTCAAACTCATCTGCCCGCTGCGCCCCGGTTTTGGCAGCAGCGATCTGGACCCGGTGGCCAAACGACACCCCGCCGAGGCACCGGACCGGTTCTGCGCCGATATGCTGCCCTTTCTCAAGCATCTGGGCTACAGCCGCGTCCTCGCCATTGGCAATATGTCCGGCGCCGTCTTTGCCTTTCGTCTGGCGCAACTACACCCCGACCTGGTGCAGGGCGTCTTTAATATCTCGGGGGCGGTGCCGATCACCGAGATGAGCCAGATCCGCGCCATGCATTACCGTCAAAAGGTCATGGCTCTCACCGCGCGGTTTACCCCGCGCATGTTGCCCACTCTGCTGCGCGCCGGCATTGCCCAGATCGATGCCGGCGGGGTCGAGGCCTTTCTCAACGCGCTCTACCGTCCCGAAAGCCCGGATCGCGCCATTGCCGCGCGCCCCGAGCATCGCGACATCCTCTTCACCGGCTTTCGCCAGGTCGTGCAGCAGGGCCATTGGAGCTTTGCCATCGATTCGCATCATGTGGTGCGCGACTGGTCAAAGTACTGCCGAGACCTGCGCCAGCCAGTGGTGCTGGTGCATGGCAGCGCAGACCCGGTTGTGACCCTGGCCAGCGCGCAGGCCTTTGCCAGCCGGATGGGGTTCACATTTTACGGCTATCCAGAGGTCGGGCAACTGGTGCTCTATCAGGACGCGTCGGATGTTTTGCAAAAGGTTGCCGACCTCGTGCAGGCGACATCCCGCTAGCGGCGCAGGTTTTTACAAAAATGCGCCGACCCTACCCCATCGGGGGTATGACCCTGTTTCCACGCTCTGCCTAAGTGCTCTTATTGTTACGGGAGTTTCTTATGAGTGATTTCATTGCCGCATTACAGCAATACCCGCAAATTTTGCAGCTCATCGGTGTTGTTGGGTTTTCATTGTATATTACCGCTTTCACCCTGCTGCAGACCGGACGCATTTGCGGCAATAGCACTGGCTATACTTGCTTTGTGGTCACCGCCGCATCCTGCGTTCTGATCAGTCTGGTCACAGCCTTCAATCTCGCTGCGTTCCTGATCCAGTCGAGCTATGTCTGCATCGGGCTGTTTGGCCTGCTGCGGCGCTATGTGATCCGCAAGACGCGCCAGTCCAGCATGCGCCAATCTCAGCCGCAGGTAGAGCCGCTGCGCCAGAGCTTTGCAGCACTGCGGCGCAGCGCCCGAGAGCGACGCTCCGCCACTCAACTGCTGACACAGGCCGAAAGACGCGGGGGCATGTCCCAAGCGCCTCTGCACTGAGCCGGCCAGATCTGCACAGCCCGGCCTGATGCTCAAAGACCAATATCGGAACAAGGGCCCAAAGACACAGGTCTATAAACACAGGGGCGATTTCCTAACAGATCTCTCCACATCCCCCCTGTCCCTTGCCCCGGCAGTTTTTACCTCCCGCCGGGGCAAGGATTTTGCGCGTAGTCCACCCTGCTTTGGCCCCACGCTGTTCTGGCATCAGTTGGAATGGGCAATGGGCAATTGCCCTCACAGGCCGGATCACCGATAACGGGACAAACGCGCAATTCCCGGAGCATCAGGCCATGAGCGAGACCCAAATCGGCAAAGCCAAATTTGGCAAAGGCTGTCATCTGCATTTGATCGATGGCTCGGCCTTTATCTTTCGGGCCTATCACGCGCTGCCGCCGCTGACGCGCAAATCCGACGGGCTGCCGATTGGCGCAGTGGCCGGATTCTGCAACATGCTGCACCGCTATGTCGAGGGCAACACCGGCCCCGATGCGCCCACCCATGCGGCGGTGATCTTTGACCACCCCGGCAAAAATTTCCGCAACGACCTCTATGATCTTTATAAGGCAAATCGCCCCCCCACCCCAGAAGAACTGCGGCCGCAATTCCCCCTGACCCGCGATGCCACCCGCGCCTTTAACATCGCCTGCAAAGAGGTCGATGGCTTTGAGGCCGATGACATCATCGCAACCCTGGCGCATCAGGCGCGCGATGCGGGCGGGCGCTGTACCATCATCTCCTCCGACAAGGACCTGATGCAGCTGGTCGGCGGCGGCGTTGAGATGCTGGACGCGATGAAGAACAAGCGCATCGACAGCGACGGCGTGCACGAAAAATTCGGCGTCGGCCCCGACCGGGTGGTCGATGTGCAGGCACTGGCGGGGGACGCTGTCGACAACGTACCAGGTGCGCCTGGCATAGGTATCAAAACGGCCGCGCTGCTGATCAATGAATTTGGCGATCTCGAAAGCCTGCTGGACCGGGCCGAGGAGATCAAACAGCCCAAGCGCCGCCAGACCCTGATCGACAATCGCGCCCAGATCGAGATGTCGAAATCTCTGGTGCAGCTCGATTGCGACATGGCGCTGGAATTCACCATCGAAGACCTCGAGGTGCAGGAGCCTGACGCCGACACGCTGTTGGGCTTCCTGTCGGAAATGGAGTTCCGCACGCTCACCAAACGGATTTCCGACCAGTTGGGCGTAGAAGCCCCAAGCCTCCCTGAGAGCACCGCTGTGGATGCCGCCGCGCCAGAGGCCGTGCCATTTGACGCCTCAAAATATGAGTGTGTCCGCGACGCGGCTGCCTTGCAGGTCTGGATCGACCAGATCTATGAGCGCGGCTATGTCGCCGTGGACACCGAGACCACCGGGCTGGATTCCATGGTGGTGGATCTGGTTGGCGTCTCGCTCTGTGTTGTGCCGGGGGCAGCCTGCTATATCCCACTGACCCACAAGGCGGGCAGCGATGACCTGTTTGGCGGCGAAGGTCTGGCCGAGGGGCAGATGCCGCTGGACGCGGCGCTGGCGATGCTCAAACCGGTGCTTGAGGACCCGGCGGTGCTCAAGATCGGGCAGAACATGAAATATGACGCCAAGGTGCTGCACCGCTATGGCATCACTGTCGCGCCGATTGATGACACCATGCTGATGTCCTACGCGCTGCACGCAGGTGAGCACAATCACGGCATGGACACCCTGTCAGAGCGTTATCTCGACCACAAACCGATCCCGATCAAGCCGCTGCTGGGTGCGGGAAAATCCGCCATCACCTTTGACCGGGTGCCCATCAATGATGCGGTGCCCTATGCGGCGGAAGACGCCGATGTCACCCTGCGCCTGTGGCAGCATTTCAAGCCCGAGCTGCACCGGGCGCGTGTCACCACCGTCTATGAAACGCTAGAGCGTCCGCTGGTGCCTGTGCTGGCCGAGATGGAGCGCAACGGCATCAAGGTGGACCGCGACACATTGAGCCGTATGTCCAATGCCTTTGCCCAGAAAATGGCCGGGCTTGAGCATGAGATCCACGAACAGGCTGGCCAGCCGTTTAATGTTGGCTCTCCCAAGCAGCTGGGTGAGATCCTGTTTGACAAGCTGGAGTTGCCGGGCGGCAAAAAGGGCAAAACCGGTGCCTATGCCACTGGGGCTGACATTCTTGAGGATCTGGCGACAGAGCACACTCTGCCCGGGTTGGTGCTGGACTGGCGCCAGCTGAGCAAGCTGAAATCCACCTATACGGATGCGCTGCAGGACCATATCAATCCAGAGACAGGCCGGGTGCATACCTCTTATATTCAGACCGGGGCCAACACGGGTCGCATGGCCTCGTCTGATCCCAACCTGCAAAACATCCCGGTGCGTTCCGAAGAGGGTCGCCGCATCCGTGAGGCCTTTGTGGCAGAGCCGGGTAATGTGCTGCTGTCGCTCGATTACAGCCAGATCGAGCTGCGCATTCTGGCGCATGTCGCCGGGATTGACGCGCTAAAGCAGGCCTTTGCCGAGGGGCAGGATATTCACGCCATGACGGCCTCGGAGATGTTCAACGTGCCGATGGAGGAGATGACGTCGGATATTCGCAGGCAAGCCAAGGCGATCAACTTTGGCGTGATCTACGGGATCTCAGGCTTTGGTCTGGCGCGCAACCTACGCATCCCGCGCGCCGAAGCGCAGGGCTTTATTGACCGGTATTTCGAGCGCTTCCCCGGCATCCGCGCCTATATGGATCAGACGGTGGAATTCGCCAAAGAGCACGGCTATGTGCAGACGCTGTTTGGCCGCAAGATTCACACACCGGAAATTGCGGCCAAAGGCCCGCGCGCTGGTTTTGCCAAACGGGCGGCGATCAACGCTCCCATTCAAGGCACGGCCGCCGATGTGATCCGCCGCGCCATGGTGCGGATGCCACAAGCAATCGCGCATCTGCCTGCCCGGATGCTGTTGCAGGTCCACGATGAATTGCTGTTCGAGGTCCCCGAGGCCGCGGTAGCAGAGACCATCGAGACCGCCCGCCAGGTGATGGAAACCGCCGCCGACCCTGCGGTGCATCTGGATGTGAAACTAAGTGTCGAGGCAGGACAGGGCAGCAACTGGGCGCAGGCACACTAGCACATATCTGGTGCATCCAGGCACTGACCAGTGTCTTTGGCCAGTGTCTTTGGCCAGTGTCTTTGGCCAGTGTCTTTGGCCAGTGTCTTTGGCCAGTGTCTTTGGCCAGTGTC
>JAWUWF010000065.1:0-18814 GCA_034111985.1 Pseudophaeobacter sp. | reverse complement strand
CCGCGCCGAAGGTGCTGCAGCCGGTCAGGAAAGACCGCCTGGTCAGGAGAGACGCGGTGGTAAGCCCCGTGGTGCAGGTGGCGCAGCTGGCCAGGGACGCTCCAGTGACAAGCCCGGCGGTCGTCCTGCAGGCAAGCCCGGTGGCAAAAAGGGCACCCGCCCACAGCAGCAAGGCACCAAGACCTATTCTGCGCGCCCACCTACGAAAGAGAAGCAGATCGACCCTGACAACCCCTTTGCGGCAGCTCTGATGGGGCTGAAGCAGGGGAACTGATCCCTGATGGAGGCACCTGCAGAGAAGATCCGGATCGACAAGTGGCTTTGGCATGCAAGGTTTTTCAAAACCCGCAGCCTTGCCGCGAAACAGGTCAAAGCGGGGCATCTGCGCCTCAATGGCAGTAAGATCACAAAACCAGCTCAGAGCGTCACCGAGGGTGATGTTCTGAGCTTTCCGCAAGGCAAACAGACCCGCGTGGTTGAGGTTGTCGCCATTGGCGAGCGGCGCGGCCCAGCCCCCGAAGCTCAGGTCTTGTACCTAGATAAGACGCCTAAGCAGGATATCGTACCTGCAAATCCCGGCTTTGAGGGAAAAGGGCGCCCAGATAAGAAGACACGCAGAGCGCTTGATCTTTCTCGGGACAGGGCCCCAACGTGACGTCTTGAAGACAGCGCGACTCTGGATTAGCTAGTGGCCAAACAGCAAATGGGACCGAGCCCACATGACCTATGTCGTTACGGATAACTGCATCGCCTGCAAATACACCGATTGTGTCGAAGTGTGCCCGGTCGATTGTTTCTTTGAAGGTGAAAACACGCTGGTGATTCACCCGGATGAATGCATCGACTGTGGCGTGTGTGAACCCGAGTGCCCGGCAGATGCGATCCGCCCGGACACTGAGCCGGACATGGATAAATGGGTTGAGTTCAATCGGAAATATTCCGAAATGTGGCCTGTCATCATCTCGAAAAAGGACCCGATGCCAGAGGCCGAAGAGCGCGACGGTGAAGAGGGCAAGCTGGAGAAATACTTCTCCGAGGCCCCTGGCGAAGGCGGATGAGTCGGTTGCGTCACATCTGAAACCGGAGAATTAGGCGTAGTTTTTGCGCTGAGTTTACCCAAGATCCGCCTATTTCTTTTGGAAAACCACCGCAACATCAGCTTCGCCGCCTTTCGGGAGGGCTGTTTTTGTGATATGCTCTCTTTCAAGATGTGTGAAAAAATAGAACCCTTGTCGCGCCGCGCATTCACTGTAGGGCGTGTCCCGGGGGATTGACCCACGGCGACGATTGACCTCTTGATCTGCCTTTGTAGATCCAGAGCGATAGCGTTGCCGTTGTTGTGTCGGAACGGCAGCCTGCATGGTCTGCCCCGACCTCAAGTGCAAGGAAAGATCTGAATGACAAAATCCAAGAAGCTCGCATTCCGCCCTGACGAATTTGTGGTTTATCCCGCCCATGGTGTTGGACAGATCATCTCGGTTGAGGAGCAGGAAGTGGCCGGCTTTGCGCTGGAGCTTTTCGTGATCACCTTTGAAAAGGACAAGATGACCCTGCGGGTGCCGACCAACAAGGCTATCGAAGTTGGCATGCGCTCGCTCAGCTCGCCTGATGTGATCAATCAGGCGATGAAGACGCTCAAAGGCAAGGCCAAGGTCAAACGCGCCATGTGGTCCCGCCGGGCCCAAGAATACGAGCAAAAGATCAACTCGGGTGATTTGATCGCGATTGCCGAGGTCGTTCGTGACCTGCACCGTACCGATGATCAGCGTGAGCAGAGCTATTCAGAGCGTCAGCTTTATGAAGCGGCTTTGGAGCGTCTGACGCGCGAAGTGGCAGCTGTTGCCGGCGGGGATGAAATTCTTGCGGCCAAGCAGGTCGGGGATGTCCTCACCTCACGTGTCGCCGCCTGATCCGCTTCACCGTTTCCCGCTGTCTGAGGGGAGTTAGCTGTTAAATAAAAAGCCCGTCGCCTTTGGCTGCGGGCTTTTTGCGGTGGTTCAGCTTAGAATAAGCAACAGGGTGAGCAATCCTGTGATCTCACAGAGCTGTTGACACGCGCCTAATACGTCGCCGGTCTGGCCGCCAATCTTGACGCGCGCCAGATGCCCAAACCCAAGGGTGGTAAGGGCAAGCATCGCCACAACGGCAAAGCTGCCAGCACCCAGCAAGGGCAGAGTCAGTGCAACGGCGAGGCCTAGACCAAGGCTAACCGCCCGCCGGGACGGGCGGCCGACGCTTTGCGACAGGCCTGACTGGCGGGCATTGGGAAGCCAATGCATCAGAACCGGCATCATCGCACGGCTGAGCAGCGCCAGGGCCAGCAGGCTCCAGACATGCCCTTGCTCCATCAGAAGCGTCAGCGCCTGCCAGCGCAGGCCTATCCCAAACACCAGAGCCAGAACGCCGTAGCTGCCGATCTGGCTGTCTTTCATGATTTCCAACCGGCGTTTGGGCTCAAACCCTCCCCAAAACCCATCGGCACAATCTGCCAACCCGTCTTCGTGCATGGCACCGGTGAGCAGAGTTTGAACTGCAAGGACCACCCCGGCGGCAATTCCGGCTGGCAAGCCCATGGCAAGTGCGGCAAGGCCGATCAAACAGGCGGGCAGGGTCACGGCTAGTCCGGCCAGGGGAAAGGCCCAGACGGCGCGGGCCTGCCGCTGAAAGCTGGAGGTGTCCAGTCTCGGCAGCGGCAAGCGGGTCAGCAGGACCAGAGCCAGGGGAATATCCACCAGAGATATGTCGTTTTTTCGCATATGCGGACCTCTTGCGGGACTTGCGAAGCAGCCATGAGCCGCTAAACAGAATGAAACCCGATTTACGCGCGTCCGCCGCTCAGATGCAATGAGGCTTTACATGCTGCCATCCCTCTCCTCCCTCGACGATTTTCGCACCCGGCTCGCCCTGGCTGGCGGCCCTGACCAGACAGCGCTGGCTGATGCTGCGGCGCGCAACAGTCAATTGACCAAACCCCCCGGTGCGCTGGGGCGACTTGAGGAGCTGGCGATCTGGTACAGCGGCTGGCGCGGCAGTGCCCGCCCTGAGATCACATCGCCACAGGTGATTGTCTTTGCGGGCAATCACGGCGTGACGGCGCAGGGCGTTTCGGCCTTCCCGCCAGAGGTGACGGCGCAGATGGTGAGCAATTTTGAACATGGCGGCGCGGCGATCAATCAGCTTGCCAGGCTGGCAGGCGCGCGCATGGATGTGCACGCGCTGGACCTTGACACTCCAGTTCAGGACTTCACCCAGAGCCCCGCAATGAGCGAGGCTGAACTGCTGGCGGCCTTGCAGACCGGCTGGAACGCGGTTGACCCCGACGCAGATCTTTTGGTTGTTGGCGAGATGGGCATTGGCAACACCACCCCTGCTGCGGCGCTGGCCTTTGCACTGTTTGGTGGTGCCGCCGCAGACTGGACCGGGCGGGGGACTGGCGTTGATGATGCAGGGCTGGCCAATAAAACCCGTGTTGTGACCGAGGGCGCCGCGCTGCATGCGGCGGCGATCACCGATGGTCTGGATGCGCTCGGATGTCTTGGCGGCCGTGAGATTGCCGCCATGGCAGGCGCTATCGCCGCGGCTCGCATTCTGCATATTCCGGTTATTCTGGATGGCTTTATCTGCTGTGCCGCTGCGGCCTGTCTGCTGCGCACCAGTGCCACAGCGCTGGACCACGCCATTGCCGGGCACCAAAGCGCCGAAAGCGCCCATGCTGCTTTGTTGGACAAGTTAGACAAAGAGCCGCTGCTGGCACTGGGGCTGCGTCTTGGCGAAGGATCCGGGGCTGCCCTTGCGATCCAGATCCTGAAAGGTGCCATTGCCTGCCACAGCGGCATGGTCACTTTCGCCGAGGCGGGGGTAACAGATGGCTGAGCGCATTCACTAAACGACAGCAACAGGCCTTCCAATTTGGGGGTTGGAGGCTGGGTTGCCCCAAGCAGCCAGCTCAGAGTTCAGCGCGCGCTGCGGTCCTTTTTCTCGGCCAGCTCCAACAGCGCGGTCTCAAGCTCTTTTTCCATCTCCCGGGCCCTGTCCATATAGGCTTGGTTCTCGCTCGCGGGGGTTCCGGGTACCCAAAGTGCTGCCAAATCGCGGATCGTGAGGCGGTCATGGGCATAAAATGTCTGCTCTGCCTGGGCCGCCTCATATTCGCTGAGGCCAATTTTTTCCAGCACATAGCGCCCCGCGCGCAGCGAGCTGTCGAACATCTCACGCACGATATCATTGGCGCCGGCCTTATACAGCTCAAACACATGGTTGCGATCATAGGCCCGTGCAATGATGTGCAGATCGGGGTAGGCGCGGCGCACATAGGCAACCATCTTTACGGATTTTTCCGGATCATCCAGGGCCACCACCAGGACATGCGCCTTGGCAATGCCAGCCGCTTTCAGCAGTTCGGGGCGGGTTGGATCCCCCAGAAAGCTTTTTACCCCGAACCGGCGCATCAGCTGCACCGCCTGCATGTCATTGTCCAGCAGAACGGTCTTAAAGCCGCTGGCCCGCACCAGCCGGTGGACGATCTGACCAAAGCGGCCAATGCCGGCGATGATCACAGGTCCCTGTTCGTCGATCTCATCGTCTTCGTGTTCGACGCGGGCGTCGCCCATGAAATGAGACAGCAGGTCATATATGATGAACAGCAGCGGCGTGATCAGCATCGACAGAGCAATGATCAGCAATAGCTTTTCAGCCAGAGGCGCCGGAATTACATTCTGTTGCAGGGAAAAGGCCAGCAGCACAAAGCCGAACTCGCCGGCCTGGGCCAGGCTGAGGGTAAAGAGCCAGTGGTTGCGGCCTCTGAGGCCAAAGGCGCGGCCAACAAAAAACAGGACCAGCCCTTTGGCGAGGATGACCAGCAGCGCCAAACCCAAAAGATCGCCAGGATCGGCGAAAAACAGTTTGTAGTTTATGCCAGCGCCCACGGTGATAAAGAACAGCCCCAAAAGCAGTCCCTTAAAGGGTGTGAGATCGCTCTCCAGCTCATGGCGAAACTCTGAGTTGGCCAGAACCACCCCGGCAAGGAAGGCTCCAAGCGCTGGAGACAGCCCAACCAGGGTCATCAAAAAGGAGATGCCAACCACAATCAGCAATGCCAGCGCAGTATACATTTCGCGCAGGTTGCTGGCGTGAATAAAGCGAAACAGCGGCTGTGTCAGATAGATGCCCGCCAGGACAACGACGCCGATCATACCAAGGGTGGTGAGGGTCACAGCCCATCCCGGCAGCCCCGCCACCAATGAGAGTGTTTCATGGGCTGCCGCATGGGCCGCGTCACTGCGCACGATCGATCCGTCAGAGCTGATCTGCAGCATCGGCCCCATGGCCAGAAGCGGCAAAAAGGCGAGGATCGGAATGACGGCAATATCCTGGGTCAGCAGCACAGAGAAGGAGGCGCGTCCGCCCCCCGTCTGCATCAGGCCTTTTTCTGAAAGAGTCTGCAGCACAATCGCGGTGGACGACAGCGACAGCGCCAGGCCGACAGCAAGGCTCACCTGCCAGGTTTCTCCGGCAAACAGTCCCGCGGCCATCAGGGCAAGCGTGCTCAGCAAGACCTGCAAACCGCCAAGCCCGATCAGTTTGTGACGCATGGCCCACAGGGCACGGGGATCGAGCTCTAGCCCGATCAGAAACAGCATCATGACGACGCCGAATTCCGCAAAGTGCTGAAGATCTGCGGTTTCCGCCCCGACCAACCCGAGAGCAGGACCGATGAAAATGCCGGCTGCCAGATAGCCCAAAACAGAGCCTAGTCCAAGGCGTGCGGCAATGGGTACGGCGATGACAGCGGCTGCGAGATAAATTGTAGCTTGATACAGAAATGCGTCCATAGAACAGGTATCGCAAGCGGCTTACGCCTTGGCAACGGTTATAGCGGCATTGGAGAAGGGGGAAACATTCTGGGCCACCTTCAAAACGGGCATGGCAAACGGGCGTGACACATAAAAAGCGGCGAGCAGGTTCCTCTGTCCGCCGCCCAATAAAATGTTGTGTAGTGTCGTACCGTTTGGACTAATCACAGCCGTTTGGGCCGTGATTAGTGATCCATCATTCTGATTTCATTGCTCAGTTTGGTGATGTTTTCCAGTCGACGCGAGATTCGCTCCTGAAAAACGCCAAGCTGGTCGATGATATCGGAAAGGGTCTCACCGGACTCTGGCAGGCGTGCGCTTTCGATTTTACACAACACGCGGGTCGAGCTCAGCCCGAGGAACTGGCGGTGCATCACCTGACAGGCGCGCATGATACGGTCGGCCTCATGGTCGACCTCTTCGACGCCTTTGCGGCCGCGTTCTTTTTCCGTCGCTACCAGATCGCTGAGGGTCTTGCTTTCTGCCTCAAGATCAACATCACCCAGGCCGCGTTTCTCTGTTTTGAGCTGCGTATGGCATTCAATCAGGATGCGCGCCATGCCTTCAATAAACAGGCTATTGGTGACAGCCAGTTTGATGGTGTTAAAGTTGCTGTTTTCGCCCATCACATGCGCGGCAAACCAGTCCGACATTTCGCGCGACATGGCGCCATAGTTCTGTGACAGCACGGTAACCGGCCCGCCCGAGGGCTCGATACGCGAGGCTATGACCCGCAAATTGTGGGGGATCGTGTGCATGGCATCAAAGTCTTTTACCAGGCCCTGGGTCTCATCAACCAGGGTTTCAGCATTGGTAAGCATTTTACGCAGCTCTACGATTTTGGGGTCTTTGGCGCGTTCCAGATTAATGTCACGCGACAGCAACTCCTCGCTGAGGGCATAGGTGGCAAATTGATGGTAGTTTTCAAACCCTCTGCTCCGGATCCAGTCCATCATCATTTCGCTGCTGTCTTCCGGGCTAACATCACCGGTCGCCTCAGCTTTGTGCATTTCAGCATAAAAACGCTTTACGTCTTCGAACAGGGCGCTGCTTGGACGGATGCGGGTTGAGAGAAAGCCGCCTTCACAGGGCGTTAGAACGGCTAAGACCCAGTAGTATAGCCCGTCCTTTGCCTTGTTCTTGATGTAGGCCGTGGTGGAGTTCCCTTGTTTGAGCAAATCCCAAATCAGGTGAAACACACCGCGTGGTGTATCAGGATGGCGGATGATCTTGTGCGGAGCACCAATCAGCTCTTCCCAGTCGTAGTGCGCTACGCGTTTGAAAACGTAGTTGCCGGCTTGGATAACACCACGGTCATCAGTACGTGAAAAGAAAACCTCGTTCAGGGCAAAGGGAGCTTCACCATTCGAGGGGCGGGTTTCTATGCGACGGTCTACAAAGGACAATGGAGCGTTCCACTTCTAAATCAGGCTGGATTGACCTCTAAACTGGAAACCTTCCTTTATTGTTAAGTCGAAAATTTTGTTAAGTTGGCAGGGGCGCGTCGCGCTTTAATTGCGCCATGACAATCTGGCTTTGTACCCGCGCCACCGCTGGATGCGGCAACAGGATCTCGTGGATGAGTTGATTGAGAGCCTGCAAATCACGGCAATAGACCCGGAGCAGGTAGTCCGCTTCGCCGGTCATGGTCCAGGCTGAGGTGATCTCGGGCCGGGTGCTGACCAAACGGCTAAAGCTCTTTGACTGTTCCGGCCCGTGGCTGGCAAGGTTCACATGTACAAAACCCTGCACTGTCAGACCCAGCTTTGCCGGATCAAGCTGGGCACAGTAGGCCTGAATAAAACCCTCGGCCTCTAGCCGCTGCCGCCGCCTGCCGGCCTGGCTGGGAGAGAGGTTGAGCAACTCGCCCAGCTCTTGCGCGGTGAGATGCGCGTTCTTTTGCAAAGCCGCGAGAAGTTTGGTGTCTGTTTGATCGATCATATGCGTGCATTTTCTGTTTTTTGTCGATATTGCGCGTAAAATCCGTATCAATAAAGCGTAAACATACGAAGAACGCGCAAAACAAGCATATGAACTGCGTTATTATATCGGGGAACAGACAGCCAGAGCGCAACCCGCGACAATTGGAGAAACCAACATGGGTCCATTCCCGCATAACGCCCCGAAAACAGTGATCAGCGCAGAGAATCCAGCTGGAACCGACGGGTTTGAATTCGTGGAATTCGCCAGCCCTGAACCCCAGGAGCTCCGCGACCTCTTCACCAAGATGGGCTACGAGTTGGTCGGGCACCACAAAACCAAACCCGGTATCGAACTCTGGCAGCAGGGCGACATCACCTACATTCTCAATGCCGATAAGGGTAGCTTTGCGGATAAGTTTGTCGCCGAGCACGGCCCCTGCGCCCCCGCGATGGGCTGGCGTGTTGTTGATGCGCAAAAGGCGTTTGAGCACGCGCTCTCAAAAGGGGCCGAGGCCTATGAGGGCGATGACAAGACCATGGATGTGCCTGCAATCAAAGGCATTGGTGGCTCGCTGATCTATTTCATTGATCAATACTACGAGACATCGCCCTACAATACCGAATTCGAGTGGACCAAGCAGTCAAAGCCGCGCGGCGTTGGATTTTACTATCTCGATCACCTCACCCACAATGTTTACAAAGGCAATATGGACAAGTGGTTCAAGTTTTATGAGAGCCTGTTCAACTTTAGGGAAATCCGCTTCTTTGACATCGAAGGAAAGTTCACGGGCCTGTTGAGCCGGGCGCTGACCTCGCCCTGCGGTCGCATCCGCATCCCGATCAATGAGGACCGCGGTGAGACGGGTCAGATTGTGGCTTACCTCAAAAAGTACAAAGGTGAGGGTATTCAGCATATCGCGGTTGGCGCAGAGGATCTCTACAGCGCCACTGACGAGATCGCGGAGCGCGGTATCACCTATATGCCAGCCCCTCCTGCCGCCTATTACGCGCTGAGCCATGACCGTGTGCAGGGCCATGATGAGCCGCTTGACCGGATGCAGAAACACGGGATTCTGATCGACGGCGAAGGTGTTGTTGATGGCGGCGAAACCAAAATTCTCTTGCAGATCTTCTCCAAGACAGTGATTGGCCCGATCTTCTTTGAGTTCATCCAGCGCAAGGGAGACGACGGCTTTGGCGAGGGCAATTTCAAGGCCCTGTTCGAGTCGATTGAGCGCGAGCAGATCGCCAATGGTGAGCTCGACGCCGCAGAGTAGGCAGAGCTTCACTGCTGAAGAGTTCGAATTCGAAATGCCGGGCCTCGTTGAGGTTCGGCATTTTGCGAAACAGCTTGTATGATATTGCTATGTCAGAGACCGCGTATAGAGGTCCGGCAGCGCGTTGAGCCTGCGCGGCTAGGAGTGCCTGCGCGCGCAGGGGGGCGCAGGGTGGATCAATCCCCGGGCAGCTTAAGGGTCGTATTGGTGCCGCGCTTTTGATACTGCAACTGGCTATTGCTAATGGCCACCACCGTGCCGCCATCGATGCGGTCGCCAACGCGTACTTTGCGATAGCGGCCCGTGGGCAGGCGGATCAGGGCCTGACGGTCAGAGGGTTTTCCAGAGATGCCGATCAGATTTATATGCCGCAGATTGATGGCATTGGTGACGGTCGCCTGGCGGGCCACAGAGGCCGAACTGGGCAGGCTGGGGGCCACGGTAACTGGGGCCACCGTGGCAGCCGCTGCTGCTGTGGCGGCGGGGGCGCTGGTCTGACGCCTTTGGGCCCGATCAACCAGATTGGCAAAGTTGCTGGGACGCGCCCGCGGTGATTTTGAGGTTGTGATGGCCAGATCACTGACCGGTTGGTTTTCCTGCTCTTCGGTCTTTAGGCTGGCGGGACGCGCACGGGGGCGGACGCTGGCCAGCTCGGCGCGGCTGAGGCCGCCAAGAAGGGCGCGTTCGGCCCTTTCCAACAGATCAGAGGGGCGCAGCTTGGGGCGTTTGCGCGACAGGCTGGCGAGCCGGGCGTTTTCGGCCTCGGCTTGGGCTGCTGCGATCGCAGGTTCGCCCCGCTCTGGCGTGGCTGGCGGCACCACCGCTGGACGCCCGAGATAGACCATAACCCCGTCAGGGTTCAGCGTCCCTTCAGGGGTTGCAGTGACCAGTCCGCGGCTATCAAGGGTGAAATCTCGGCCCACAGCTACCGGAGAGCTGAGCGTGTCCGGCTCCGGGTCCTGCGCCACTTCGGGGGCTGCGGGCAGGGCGACCGCATCCTGGGACAGGTCACTGTTGTCAATGGAGGCGATGTAGATATCATCGAGCGAGATCAGCGCGGGCGCCTCGGCGATCTGGGGGACCTGTTGCCAGATGCCGGTTGCCGCATAGAGCGCGGCCTCACTTAGCGCTGTAGAGGTGTCTTGCTCCCGGCGCTGCCTTGCCTCTGTGGGGCGCTCTTCAAACGTATCAAGCACGGGTTGACCCGTGCTTGTTTCCAGTTCCGTCTGTGTTTCAAAGGCAATGCCTTCGTCAGGTTGTGCCTGCTCGCTCAACTCAACAACGCCCGGATCCGGATGGTCGGGAATCGCGCTGACCTGCGGTGCGATGCTGACAGGCTCGGTTTCTGTCTCGGCCTCGCTCAGTGGCATCGGCGTTGCTGGTTCAAGAGCAGTGCCGGGGTCCGCCGCCGCATCACTTTCGCCTGTTTCCTGCGTCATGGGAGGCTCGGTCGGCAAAAGGCTCTCCCCAATGTCTCCATCGTGAACACGTTCTTGCGGTGGCCGTTCCGAGGAAAAGAACAAACCGCCCTCGGACAGAAGGGCAAAGGCTGCGATCGCGGCCATGGTCAGCAAGAGGACTGCCGTCAGGATCAAGCCCAGGTGACGCGGTTTTCCCTTGGCGACGCTGGCGGTCAGGCTTTTTGAGGCCTGCGCCCCCGCGTCGCTCATGGCTGTGCTTGTGGGCTGGGCAGAGGCAGGGGCTGCGGTGCGGCCAGAGGCACCACCAACAGAGGCAACACCAACAGAGGCGCCGGATACATCCGCGGTTTTGTCCGCGCCTTTGACGGCTGCTAGGGGTTTGGCGTCGCTGACCGCATTGGACCCGGTTGGAGCGCGCGGTATAGAGGCTGTTGCCGTCGCACTGTCCGCCGCGGGGAGCAGTGTGGTATTCTCTTGAGCGTCAGCGCTGCCAGAATCCCCGCCAGAGCGTATTTTAGAGTGGGTGTTGGACGCTGGAACGGTCTTGCTCGCACTTGGCGCCGCGATTTTGCCTGCAGACGGGTTTGCAGCAGGCTGGGAGGCGGGCGGGGAGGCGGGCTGTGCGCCGGTGAGGGCGGGCTTGTCCAGCTGAACCGTGCCGGTCTTGGCAGTGGCTCTGCGTCGACGGCTGCTAAAACCCTGAATTGGTCCGCTTTCTTCCGGCTCGTCTTCGGTCTGATTCTCTTCCGTCAGGTCCGTTTGTTCCCTGACTTGCTCAGATGCAGCCGGGGCCTTTGGCACCGTCAGAGAGGTCTCAGTTGTTTTGGAAAGAACACTACCGGTGCCGGGATCTTCATTTGAATCTGAAGCGGCCTCAATCGGTGCCTCTGGTGCATCTGTGTTCGGCGTGGTGGGGGCGATTGGTACCTCTGCCGGCCCCACATCAACCACCGCGATACCGTCGGGCTCTACCAAAGTGTTGCCAAGCGAGGGGGCCGGACCAAAGAATGGCTCTCCGAGAAAACCGATATCACCGGGCGCGGCAACAAAGGAAGCCGGGGTAAAGCCATTGTCCAGCGCAAAGGCCTCGGCCTCGGCCAGAGTGTCCTGGGCCACTGCGGCGATATGGGTTTTGCTGCCCTCTTCAGAGAGATCAAACGCAAGATCATCAACCGGATAAGGTGTGGCACCTTCGAGGGCGGCGCGGGCCATGCGGCGCCGGCTTTCCAGATCGGAAATTCCCGTTTCAATGCTGAGGTAGCGTATCTGATCATTCGGGATGATCAGTTTGCAGGTGCCGCCTGCCTCCAGAGCCTCTCCTTTGGCCCAGAGAGCTGCGAGGTCGGCTGAGAGATCCGCACTGTCGAGCGGCACACTGCCCACATTCCGCCAGCCTCCGGCAGCACGATGCAGCAGTACAACACCCTCGGCGGAAAGAGAAAGAGCAAACCCCGGTTTCATGATGCGGTCAAACCATCCAAATTCTGTAGAGCCGGGACCGCGAGGAGTCCTTTTTGGCCGTCAGAGGCGACCATAAAGCAGGACTTCGCCGAGTGAAAGGAAAAGAGCGCATCGTCCCCTTGTCAGCGGCGATCTGCCATCCCCATCTAAAGGCAAAGCAAAGGAGCCTGCGCAATGAAAACAAAGACAGTTTTGGTCACCGCCCTGGCGATGGCTCTCACTTTTGGCGGGCCAGTCGCCGCTGATAGCACGTACGACCGCCAGATAACGGTCACTGGCGAGGGCCGTGTCGAGATCGCACCGGACCTTGCAGTGATCACGCTCGGCGTCAGTAAAGAAGCCAGTGAAGCGAGTGCTGCAATGGCGCTGGTGTCAGAGGATATGGCGGCAGTTATTGCAGAGCTGCGGGAGGCCGGCATCGCTGGCAGCGATCTGCAAACCCAGCGGATCTCGCTGCAGCCGGTCTGGTCCAAGGCGGGCTCCTATGACAGCGCGACTGAGCGCAAGATCACCGGCTTTGCAGCCTCAAATACTTTGATGCTGCGGGTGCGGGATCTGGACCAGTTGGCCTCTGTGCTGGATCGGGTGCTCGGCGCCGGGGTCAATCAGTTTCAGGGCCTGCGCTTTGATGTTCAGGATCATGCCAGTCTGCAAGATAGCCTGCGGGCAAAGGCCGTGGCCGATGCGTTTCACAAGGCTGAACAACTGGCCGAGGCTGCAGGCGTGACGCTGGGGCCTGTGCGCCTGATCACAGATCACAATCAGGACGGTGGTCAGCCCATGATGGCGATGGAGATGGCCCGCAGCGCGGCAATGCCGGTTGAGGCCGGAGAGCTTGCGTTTTCGCATAGCGTTCAGGTGGTGTTCGATTTGCAGGTGCCCGGTTCTGAACAAGGCTCTGAAGGCAGCTCTGAATAGGCCGAAAGCCCTCTATCCTCAAATGATATTCTGTAATGGTATCCTGAAATGGCAAAAGGCCGGGCATCTGCCCGGCCTTTCTTATTCCTAACGGATCGGGCTTGTTGTCTTAACTGCAGGCCTTGGCCAGTGCCTGGTCCATGTCGCGGATCAGATCGGCGGGATCTTCGATGCCGATCGAGATGCGAACCACATTGGCGCCCGCGCCTGCGGCCTCTTGCTGCTCAGCAGACAATTGACGGTGGGTGGTGGATGCCGAGTGGATGATCAGCGACCGGGTGTCGCCTAGGTTGGCCACATGGCTGAAGATTTCCAGCGAATCCACCAGTTTGATGCAGGCCTCATAGCCGCCTTTGACTGCAAAGGTGAACAGGCCGCTGGTGCCTTTGGGATAGCACTCTTGCGCGCGGACATAATAGGGCGAGGATTCCAGACCAGCGTAGGTGACATAGTCGACGCGCGGGTCTTGCTCCAGCCATTCGGCCACGGCCATGGCGTTCTCGCAGTGGCGCTGCATGCGCAGCGACAGAGTCTCGACCCCCATCAAGGTGTAATGCGCCGCCTGTGGGTTCATGGTCATGCCAAGATCGCGCAGCCCGATGGCGATGCCGTGGAAGGTAAAGGCCAGGCCGCCAAAGGTCTCGTGGAACTTGAGGCCGTGATAGGCGGGCTCTGGTGCCGAGAGCGAGGGGAATTTGTCGCTGGCGGACCAGTCAAATTTGCCAGAGTCGATCACGGCGCCGCCGGTCACGGTGCCATTGCCGGTGAGGTATTTGGTGGTGGAATGCACCACCAGGGTCGCGCCCTTGGCAATCGGGTTGCACAGATAGGGTGTCGCTGTGGTGTTGTCGACGATCAGGGGAATGCCCGCCGCGTCTGTCACATCAGCCAGAGCGCGGATATCGGTGACATAGCCACCGGGGTTGGCAATCGATTCACAAAACACCGCGCGGGTGTTTTCATCAATCGCTGCCGCAACCGCGTCCAGATCATCGGTGTCGACAAAGGTGGCCGACCAGCCAAAGCGTTTGATGGTCTGGCTGAACTGGGTGACAGTGCCACCATATAGCCGGGTTGAGGCGACGATATTGCAGCCCGGTGCCATCAGCGGAAACAGCGCCATGATCTGGGCCGCGTGACCGGAAGAGCAGCAGACCGCTCCGACGCCACCTTCGAGTGTGGCAAGGCGTTCTTGCAGCACGGCGACGGTGGGGTTGGTCAGGCGAGAATAGATAAAGCCGACTTCCTGCAGGTTAAACAGGGCGGCGGCGTGGTCGGCATCGCGAAACACATAGCCAGTTGTCTGGTAGATCGGTGTCTGGCGTGCGCCTGTCGCTGGGTCAGGCTTGGCGCCGGCGTGGATTTGTAATGTATCAAAGCCATAGGCTGGTGCATCACTCATGTGGTCATCTCCCTCATCAAAACTGTTGCTAGATGTGTAGGACAGCTTGCCCTAGGGATCAACGCAGGCGATGCATATCGGAACATCCAGGCGGCAGAACCGGCTAAACAGAGGAAAATATCCCGAGACCATGCGCGAGGCGTCGGGGTGGTTTTAGCTGGTAGCCTGCCGACAAGACGAGATCAGCGGATCCAGAGACCCTCGGATTTGATCTTGTTGCGAATGGCCTGCTCGCGCCGGGGCAGATGTGCCTGGTCAAACAGCGCGCGGACCTTTTCGCCGCGATTCTGATACACAAGGCGTTTGATCGGCTCATAGGTTTTGAGGACCTTTTTGAGCCAGTTTGGCGCGGCAACCGTCTGTAGGAGCTCTATCACCGCATCGCTCTCCCGGGCGTAGAGCAGCGGAAAGAGGCGATAATGGCAGCTGGTCTCGCCATCAAGGTATCCTGCGGGCAAAGCATCGCGACCGCCGCCAAAGGAGTGGATCACCAGCGGCAGGGCTACCTGATCCAGCCAGGGGTCAAGGGATTGCCCGGTCAGCTCGATCGGGGGATCTGACAGGATGGACTGCGCATAGGTCGCAAACCGTTCGCCAAAGACCCGCGGACAGGCGCCATAAAAGAAGCCAGCATTAAAATAGAGATAGCGTTGCCAGTACTCGTCTGGCTGGCTCAGATCCAGAGTGCTGTCCATATCTAGATCAAAGCGCGCGTAGAGCGCGCGCCAGATTTCTCCGTATCCCGGGCCATAAAGGGTCGGCTTGGGCCAGGTGCCTTCGCGCCGCAACGACGCCGAGGGGCGGGAGAAATCAAACGGCACAGCGTTCAGATCTCCGGTGATCAGCGTATCGCTGTCAAAAAAGACAAAGGGCTCGCCTTCAGGCAGGGCCTGCAGCGCCTCGATCTTATTGCCATAGGGATAGGCCTCGCCAAATAGGGTGTTTTCAAACGGAAGAACCTCAACGCCAAGCCGCTCAAAGGCCTCCAGCACTCCGGCGTTGCGGATGCTGGGATCTTTCTCCCAAAGGGGGCCGGGCTGGGGCATGGCCACAAACAAGCGACCGGAAAAATTGGGCGAGCTATGACGCAAAGAGGCGGCAAAAAGCAGCGCCTCATATTGCAAACGACCTGACTGGCCAATGATCATGACGTTAAAAGACTGCTGCGCCATCGGTTTTCCTGTCTTCCACCTCTTGCGAGCGGTTGGGGCTTGGGTGTCTTATGATCTATATTCAAAGTGGTTCGGGGTCAAAAGCCAAACCTGCTGAAAAGGAGGCAAGGAACCCGGCCGCGTCTTGTTGGTACCAGTTCAGTTCAGTTTGGAGGCCTTTTATGTTGAGATTTTTGTCCGCGATAGCACTGGGACTGGCAGCTTTGCCCGGTTCGGCGCAGGCTGCCCCCTTTACCACCGCCGCAGAAGTGAAGCCCATTTTGCTGGCGACCAAGGCAAACTGGGTTTTGGTGCGTGAATTTGAGGGGCAGGACCTTCTCTATGTCACGCATCTGTGGTCCTGGCGCTGCGGACTTTCTGGTATGCGTATCGGCATAAATGGCGCTTTGCCCGAGACTTGGCCTCTGCCGCCCTGCCACGAGGATCTGGCGACTCCCAACGCTATTCTGGAACAGGATGGCCTGCCTTTTAGACGGTATCAGCTAAAGACAATCGGACGAATCTCGATAGATCTGTTGTTTGATGACCAGACAATAGAAACGCTCACAGTCAACCGGGCAGGGCAGCCGATTCCGCCCTGATTTCGCGGGGTCGTTGCATTTGCCCGGATCAGGCCCGGATCAGGCGCGGCGCAGTCATGGCGCGATCAGGGTCACGCCCGGAATACGTTGCACATGATCCATGTCTTCTTCGTAGATTTCGCTGACAGTGTCGACCATGGCCTCTGTCCAACCGGGAAGGTCAATCTCTTCCTCCAGCTCATCTTCGTTGGCGTATTTATCAAGAAACGCCGCAAAGACCCGATGTCGATGCGCCTCTGACAGGTCGGGGTGCTGCGCAAGGTAATGCCGCAATCGCCTCATGCCTTCGCGGTTCATGATGGCCGAGAGCAGGTCCATCGCACCCTCTATGCGCTCGTCTATATCCAGGCCGGCCATGTCCCGGATAATCTGACCCCAAACCAGCGGCATGTCCTCAAAGCACCAAACAGTTATGGGCACATTGGGGGCTGCATGGCGCAATCGGATCAGAAGATCCGACCAGCGCAAATGATAGGGGTCGAGCTCGCTCAGGACTTCTGTTTTGCGCTGAGGGCTGGCGTTTTCCAAAAGGCCGGGCAACATGGTCGCGGGATTTCGCAGCCCGATAAAGAGTTCCAGGTCATCGTTCGCAAACAGTTGTTGCATCGACAAAAGGCGGGCTTCGGCTTCTGGGTAGAACTGATTGTCCTCGATGGCTTGCCGTTGCGACCCAAAGAAATGCGCATTTGACAGCAGGACCCGGTCAGCCTTTTCTTCTTCCAAAATGGCATCCCAAAGTACATCCCGAGACTCAGGCGTTGCAGTGCCTTGTTGCAATGCGGCGATGCAATCCTTCAGCAGGTAACGGTATTTTCCAGGGCCGGGGACGACGGTACCGTGGCGCAGAAAGCGGTCTTTGTTTCGCAAGAGCGTCTTCAGCAGACGGTCTTCTTCGGTTCCATGTGCGCCGCAATGAAAAATCACCTGCATCGGTTCGTCCGTCTCCTGTCGTCTTGAAACGCCTCAGACTTACTCTGCTGTGCCATGCAGGTCAAACCGTCCGCTGGGGCCGCATGGACGCTTGGGCTGTCCTGAAATTCAATGGGTTATCAGGAATATTCTGGCCCATTCTTCGTTTGTAACCACCACGTGGCCCCCCCCTCCAGGAAAAATTTTAGAATTGCGTGGTGGTCTATGCGCGCATGGCTTGGACTCATGTTGGGTGAAGTTACTGTCAGAATATTGATTTTTTGTTGAAATCTTTGTCCAAGGTGCACCACCCAAATGTGCACTATGCTGTGTTGAACAGGAAAGTGCAGCAATGCTGCTGGCCGGCATGGTGTCGGGCGACTCTTTTGTTATGCTTTTGAGCGCAAGCAATTTTTCACACTCATACAGATGAACGAGCCCATTATGTCGGGCAACGCATCTTCCGAGCAGATCGCCAATGCTGGCTTGCCTGCTCACTCAAGATGCGCCGAGGCATGAGGCGGGCAGCCTTATAGTCCCTCTCATGCATGTGAATATATATTGCCTGGATGGGGGGTATCGCTTTTGATTTGAGTGGGGAAATTGGCTGATCACTGGCGCCAAACGTCCTGAATCCAAATGTCCGGAGAGTGCCGCCTGGATGATCAGAACGCTGGTGGTCTGATGTGGCCGCTGTGGGAAGGGTTTGGAGCGAACAGCCCGGGTTCAGGGAGGAGAAACGCCGGGCTGCTGCTTCGTTAGTCTGTCCTAATTCTACGCTTTTCCGGGTTACCGGAATATTAACGCCTCGGGCGTTTTACGCACAATTTACGATGGGGTGGGTTTTTGCAGGATAATGCAGCTCAATATCTTGGCGATGGGCGATATCCAGCGTGGCTCTGGCGCCCACATGAACGCAGGCGGACCAAATCGGAGAGGAGGTCTTGCCAGTGCCGGAAGGCGGCAGTTCTTCCACTACGGCCCGCCTTTGCTCTTTTGCGCTGCCCGCCGATTTCAAAGGGCGTTGACATATGTAACTCTTAGGCAACCGCAACCGCAATTCTGATTTTGTGAAGGCATAGGTCTTTTCACCCTTGCATCCTCCTTTTCTCTTCTCTAAACGACCCCCCAACGGCCCCTATAGCTCAGCTGGGAGAGCAATTGATTTGTTATCAATAGGTCCGCGGTTCGAGTCCGTGTGGGGGCACCATTTCACCATTGAAATCATTGAATAATCTGTAGAATAAGGTGATTTGGCCCCCGCTTTGGCCCCCACTCTATTCTTCGCTTGATTGGTGATAAATTTGGTCGATCTGGGCCACTGAAAATACGGGGCGCGAGCCAGGGTATGGGTGGTGCTTCTTGATCAAGCCACCACGCACCATCTTGTAAAATGTGTCGCGGCCAAAGGGCCAGCGCGGTGAGCGAATCGCCTGAACGCCGGTTACGAATTTGGCTTCATCTGGAATGTGTACAGAAGTCATAGGGCCTCCGGTGGGTTGTGGGTGTCAGGACAGTTAAGCGGCGCGGGCCGCATATAGGTTTGAGGCATGGTTTCCCCATTGATCAGCCATGGCGGCCGCGATGCCGGGGAAGAACTTGCTGCGCAGTTTCCAGCGCTCTGCACCCGGGCTGGCTTTGTGCACGGTGTCGCGAGAGGTTGATCCATCAAGGGTGCCTGTTGCCATCAGCGTTGGCAGGCCACGCAGCCAAAAACAGGTTCTCTTGCGCTCATTGTCTGGCCCGTTTGGATCGGTAGCAAACTGCCAAGGCTGCACCGTCTGCGCAGGGGGGCGGTAATCCTGGATCCGTTCTTTCGCATACTTGTGCATGACGGGGTTCTCGATTGCTACACAGGGGATATGGGGAACGTTCCAGACGGCAGAGAACAGCGCGGCA
>JAWUWF010000064.1:0-43390 GCA_034111985.1 Pseudophaeobacter sp. | reverse complement strand
GATGTTTTCGTTGTCATCCTCGTGGATGATCAGGATATCATGTTCCCGGTAGCCGCCAGCACCGGGTTGCCCATCAGCAATGGTCAGCATCGGCTCCATGGAAATCACCATCCCCGGCTCCAGCACCGTGTCGATATCCTCGCGCAGCTCCAGCCCCGCCTCGCGACCATAATAATGCGACAGCACCCCAAAGGAGTGACCATAGCCAAAGGGACGATACTGCAGCAGGTCGCGCGCTTCAAAGAAGGCGTTGATCTTATGGGTGATCTGGGCACAGCTGGCCCCGGGCTTGAGCAAAGAGATGCCGTACTCATGCGCCGCAACATTGGCCTCCCAGATTTTCAGGCTGTCGGCATCTACTTCGCCGACAAACAGGGTGCGTTCCAGCGCGGTGTAATAGCCTGAAATCATCGGAAAGGTGTTCAGAGACAGGATGTCGCCGCGCTGCAGCCTGCGGGCGGTGACCGGGTTATGGGCGCCATCGGTATTGATACCTGACTGAAACCAGACCCAGCTGTCGCGATACTCTGCATCCGGAAAGCGCTTGGCAATTTCCAGCTCCATCGCATCGCGCCCGGCCATGGCCACATCAATCTCGCGCGCGCCTTCTTTGACTGCGTCGCGAATGGCAAACCCACCCACATCGGCAACCGCAGCACCGGCCCGGATCAGGTCGAGCTCGGCCGCAGACTTGCCCATTCGCTGGATCATGGTCGGCTCATACAGATCCACCAGCTGGGCTGGCTTAAGGAATGCGTCAAGCTTGGCCTTTTGCAGCAGGGTCAGATGATCGCTTTCAAATCCAACGACAGCGCCCTCCCCCGAGACCGACCGAATGGCCCGCCAGAAATTGTCGCGCTGCCAGTCGGTATAGGTGATGTTATCGCAGAACGAGCGGCGCCAGGGCTGGCCCGCATCAATACCCGCAGAAATGGTAACCGCCTGGCTCTCGGTCACAACCAGCCCATAGGGGCGGCCAAAGGCACAGTAGGTAAAACCCGAATAATACGAGATATTGTGCATCGAGGTGAACACCGCTGCGCTCACGCCCTGTGCGGCCATGATTTTGCGCAGGCCCGCAAGGCGCGCCTCGTATTCTGAAACCGCAAATTGCAGTGGGGCTTTTTCACCGTTGTGAAAACGGTACATGTCAGGACGTGCAGTCATGCTGGATCCTTCCTTTTCTCAAGAAAGCTCCTGGCGTACAGGACAAAATTTATTGAAACGGACCCATGGAGCTTTGCGAAGACTTGCGTAAAGGCCTAGAATGGCCGGTCCACAATCCTCGACGACCCCATGCGGCGACGCCATCGCCCGGTCCAGGCGCAAAGATGCGCGCGAATCGTGGATGAGGCAAGCGTTTTTCGCCGCCTCACCCATAGACAGTGCTGAAAAGGACAGGCTCTTCAGACCACCTGATATGCCCTAGCTGACAATCAGCCGGACCAGATCACTTTCAGGATCAGCCAGCGGGTCCACCACATTGAAATGATGCTTGCCCAGCGCAATCACATGGTCCGCCTGCCAGGCATCCGCAAGCCATTGCGCCTGATCCAGAAAGGCCGGCCGCTCTTCGGATCCGACCCAGACCGTCACCTCAGCCGGGTAACGCTCCTGCATCTCAACCGGGCTTTCGGCCTTGGCCGCGTCGCAGTCCATCTTGAATTTATCATTCATCGAGGTGCGCAGCAGAGGGAGCAGATCTGACAGCGGCGACACTGGCACGACGATCTTAAACCGATCCGCCACCGGGGCCGGGATCAGCGCGGGGTCCAGCATCCGTGCCACCAGGTGGCCACCGGCCGAATGTCCGGCAAGCGAGATCGGCACCTCTGGCACCTCCTGAGCAATGCGCGTCACGGCTGCTGCAATTTGCCGGGTAATATCAGTAATCCCTACCTCAGGACACAGATCATAGGATGGCATCGCCACCGCCCAGCCATGCGCCAGTGCCCCCACAGCCAGGTGCGACCAAGAGCTTTTGTCAAAGAACATCCAATAGCCACCATGCACAAAGATAAAGATGCCTTTGATGTCGCCCTCTGGCAGGAACAGGTCGAACCTGTGCCGCGCGCCTGTCCCATAGGGAATATCAAGTCGGGCCCGCGCATGCAGGCTGTTGCGAAAATCCTCGGCCGAGGCAGCCCATCGCGGTGGAAACTCCTCCGCACCCGGAATGTGGGCTCCATTGGCATAGGCGTCGTCCAGTTCCATTGTCGTATTCCTCTCGCGGCTCCAACGCTAAGTGACAAGCTACGGAGCCACTTGTCAAATCCTGCGCCAGACCAGCCCCATAACGCTCCAAATTTTCGCCAGAAACAGCCCGACTTCCAAAACGTATTTTGATCAAATTCTGGACTCATGGATCTTTCTGGACATATCAAGGGCCAACTGTTTTCCATGCCCGCGTAAACACCCCCAGGAGGCCCCCTATGCTGCAATCAACCACCGCGCTGAAATCTCTGTTGAGCGACCCCACCCTGCTGGAAACCCGCGCCTATATTGGCGGCCAATTCACCGATGGCGATGACACCTTTGATGTCATCAATCCAGCCCGTGGCGATGTGATTGCCCAGGTGGCCGACCTCAGCCGTGCGCAGGTGGCTGGTGCCATCGCTCAGGCGGATGTGGCCCAAAAGGACTGGGCCAAATGGACCGGCAAAGAGCGGGCTGCTGTCCTGCGCAAATGGTATGATCTGATGATGGCCAATCAAGAAGATCTGGCGATCATTCTGACGGCAGAGATGGGAAAACCCCTGGCCGAGGCCCGTGGCGAAATCACCTATGGCGCGTCCTTCATCGAGTTCTTTGCCGAAGAGGCAAAACGCATCTACGGCGAGACAATCCCCGGCCATCAGCGTGACAAACGCATCACCGTGCTGAAGCAACCCATCGGTGTTGCAGCCTCGATCACCCCCTGGAATTTTCCCAATGCGATGATCACCCGCAAGGCAGGCCCGGCTCTGGCTGCAGGCTGTGCCTTTGTGGCGCGCCCCGCCGAACTCACGCCGCTGTCCGCAACCGCGCTGGCAGTGCTGGCGGATCGCGCGGGCATTCCGGCTGGGGTGTTCAGCGTGGTGCCCTCGTCCAATGCCTCGGAAATCGGCAAGGAATTCTGTGACAACGCTGCCGTGCGCAAACTGACCTTTACCGGCTCCACCCAAGTGGGTCGCATCCTGATGCGTCAGGCTGCGGATACCGTGATGAAATGCTCTATGGAGCTGGGGGGCAACGCGCCTTTCATCGTCTTTGACGACGCCGACCTTGATGCCGCCGTTGAAGGCGCCATCATGTGCAAGTTCCGCAACAACGGTCAGACCTGTGTCTGCGCCAACCGGATCTATGTACAGGCCGGCGTCTATGATGCCTTTGCCGCCAAACTGAAAGCCGCTGTTGAGAAAATGAAAGTGGGCGACGGTATGGAGGATGGCATCCTGTTTGGCCCGCTGATCAACGCCAAGGCTGTGACCAAAGTGCAGGATCATATCGCCGACGCAACGGCCAAGGGCGCTGAGATCATCCTTGGCGGCGCCCCATCCGAGCTGGGCGGCACCTTCTTTCAACCCACCATCCTCACCGGTGCGACCCGCGATATGGCCTTTGCCACCGACGAGACCTTTGGGCCGCTGGCGCCGCTGTTCAAATTCGAGGATGAAGACGAGGTCATCGCCCTAGCCAATGACACCATATTTGGCCTTGCCTCCTATTTCTACGCCAATGATCTGAGCCGGGTCTACAAGGTCGCAGAAGCGCTGGAATATGGCATTGTCGGCGTCAACACTGGCATCATTTCCACCGAAGTCGCGCCTTTTGGCGGGGTAAAACAATCAGGCCTCGGCCGCGAAGGCAGCCACCATGGCATCGAAGACTATCTGGAAATGAAATATATCTGCATGTCGGTCTAAAGGCCGAGCATTACAAAACAGGATCGAGAAAAATTTAGATCACGGGCCCCGGCTTCATATGCGGGGGCCCGTATTTTGTGATCAGAGGCGACAAAGTTTAGTCTGCCGTGACCATCCTGCGCATGACGCGCGCCACGGCCCGCCGCCAGATCGCGCTTTGTGTCTCACTCAGATCCCGCCCCATCACATCGTCCAGAGCCGCCATCAGAGCCCTGCTGGCGCCCTCTTCCTCCCGCAGACCGAAACCGACGCGTGAATACGTTGTGGCAAGGGTCGTGCAGGTATGTGTCGGCCTTTGGCTGTTTACCATGCTCTTAAGACAGCAGGTCAGCATCGAGGCAAATACCTCTTTCTTTTTGGAATGGTCTCCCGCAAAAAAACGCTCCGTTTCCGGCAGAAGCCGAAAGAGGTGGAGGTAAAACCGTTCCCCTAATTCAGCCTTTCTGGCATAGGCAGCAGAAAAGCTGATCTGAATATCTTCGATATCCCGGTAATTCATCATAATGGCTTTTTGCACATCAACCTCAAACACTCGTCACAAACACTCGTCACAAAAGGATTGCTCTTTTTACACCTTTACCGGGTATCCCATTCAAGGGGCAAAACTCCGAGAGTTCCCCCTTAATGCCGCCAGTAATGCCGCCAGCCACTTTGAGGGTCAGACCCTCGGTCTATCGCCCTGCCTCAAGCGAAAGCAAAACCCTGTTTAGCCGGCTGCTTTTTCCAGCCAGCTTATCTCAGCCTGCCTATCACCAGGTCCTGCGTCTGGAGCAGAAACGTCCTGCGCACCTGGTCGACCGCTCCCGGACCAAATCTGTTTGAGAATGCGCCCTGCGCAGATGGAAACAGGCAAATGGCTCCGAGCATTTGCGACGCAACCGACAGCGCCTCGGCGAAACCAGCGCCTTGCCAACGCTGCGTTGCCTGAATGAGCGCAATCAAGGGTTCAAAGAAGCTTTGAAGAGGCCAATTACCCTGATCAGGACCAAGGCCCCGCCCTTGAAAATCCATCAGATCCCGCAGCACCAGCGAGAGACCCGCGGGCTGTGAAAGGCCCTGTGTTGTGAGCGCCTCAAAGAACCCCTCCAACTGATGCTCCGCCGTCTCGCCCTCTTGCATGGCCGCAAAGAGCAGTTCCAGAAGCTCAGCGCCCAGTTGCTCTAAAACCGCTGCATACAAAAGATCCTTGCTTTTGAAATAATGCAACAATGCTTGTTTCGTCAGGCCTAATTCGCCAGAAACCGCTGCAAGGCTGGTGCCGTGATAGCCGCGTTGAGCCAAGTGCTTTCGGGCAACACCCAACAGGTTGTTACGGGTTTGCGTAGAGGACGGCATAGGCAGATCTCCAGACCAGACGCCCTGAGCCTATCACGTCAGCCGACAAATTACCAATCGGTAAGCAAATCAACCTACCATATGGTAAGAGCGCTGCTCCCGGCCGGCCTCCGCCTAAAAATGTAAATAGCCCCAGACCAAGCCAAAGGGTCCGGGGCTACACTCACTCCATTCCAGCTCCCTGGAGAAAGCCGTGGAACAGAGCGAAGTCGTTTTTCAGATCAGTTAACCGTCTGGGCCTCGGCCTCAATCGCTGTCTGTCTTGGACCTGTGGAGGTGATCTCGATGCGGCGGGGCTTCAGTGCCTCCGGCACTTCGCGGTGCAAATCGATATGCAGCATGCCATCGGCATGGCTGGCGCCTGTCACGCGCACATGGTCTGCCAGCGTATAGCGACGTTCAAAGGCACGGGTTGCGATGCCACGGTGCAAAAAGCTGCGCCCCTCCTCCTCGTCGCTTTTGCGTGCGGAAACCACCAGAGCGTTTTCCTTCACCTCAACGGCAAGATCATCCTCACCAAAGCCGGCCACAGCAATCGAGATCCGATAGCTGTCAGCGTCTGTTTTTTCGATATTATAAGGGGGGTAGCTGGGTTGCCCGACATCATTGCTCAGGGCGCGGTCCATCAGATCGGCGATCTGGTCAAACCCAATAGTGGCACGGTTCAGCGGTGCAAAATCAAATCTACGCATGTTTCATCCTCGAATTATGAGCGACTTTTTATCTGCCCTCCCTGATGGGACGGGCGACTGCCATCCAGGCCCCGGTAGCCGGCGACCCTGACAGAGAATGAAATATGCATGCCCTGCAGGTTTTCAAGACCTGCGACTAACCACCCGGGCGAACAAACTTAGCGCCGCCCCCCTTGGAGCGCTCAGCGCCCACCTTTACCCGACCAACGCCCTCAGGCATCCGAGAGCCGATCCGTGTACTGCTGAGCTGAGCCCGCAAGAGCTGTAACCCCTCCGCCAGTGCCGCCCCCAAAGAGACCCGCTGACCGTCGACTTCGGCCTTGGCCGAAACCACGGAAACGATACGTGGCTTGCCGCCGTCAAACGAAAACACCGGCGCGCCGGAAGAGCCAAAATCCACATCACAAGACATGATGAGCACCCCGTCCTGACGGGCCATCACCGAACATATCTCTTGGATCGAGGGCACCTCGGAGCGGTCATGGGCGTAGGAGACGACACCGACAGCCGCGCCTTTGCGGGGACGGCTATCGGTCTGAAACGGAATCACGGTGGTGTTTCTGATCGGACGCTGCAACTGCAACAATGCGATGTCCCTGCGCACCCGGTCGGTCGAGACCTCACCATCAAAGATATAGTCGGGATGCACCACAGCGCGCGCCACCGTACGATAGGCCGAGGCCCGGCCATTGCGCCATCCGGCCAGAAATTCGATGCTCTGCGGTTTGATCCGCGCCCCACTGCGGGCGTCATACAGGCAATGCGCCGCCGTCAGCACCAGATCCGGGGCAATCAACGCGCCAGTACAGAATCCCTCGCCATTGACATCCAGCCGCCCCACCGCCTCCCAGGCACGGCCATCCTCGGTGGTTTCCATGCGCTGCAAACGACTGTCTGCAGCCTGCGCCACAAGGGGTAAGAGGGCAAAGAGGCTCGCCAAAGCAGCCGCGAAAAATCCCGTGGAACGCAAAACCTGCAAAATCGTCTCCTCACCCGGTTGCAGGCTGATCTACCGGCAAGCTCCGGCAAAATTACGGCAAGCCGAGCCGAAATACAGCCCGCAGCGCAAATAAATGCGCGCGAGCTGGTTCTGTTGCAATCGCGACAGAGCCTTAGCGCAGGATCGGCACCCCGGTATCTGGCCGTTTGGCCCCCGAACTTGATCCGGTCAGTGCGGGTGGCTTGGGGCCCCCGGTGGCCCAGTCCAGCAGCTCAACCGTATGCACAATTGGCAGCGCCGTGGCCGAGCCGATCTGCATCATGCAGCCGATATTGCCCGCCGCGATCAGATCTGGCGATTTGGCCTCCAGCGTTTTCACCTTACGCGCCTTCAGCTCGCCTGATATTTCCGGCTGCATCAGATTGTAGGTGCCGGCTGATCCGCAACACAGATGGCTGTCGGCAGGCTCCACCACCTTGAACCCGGCCCGCTTCAACAGCGTCTTGGGGTGGGTCTTAATCTGCTGGCCATGCTGCAGCGAACAGGCAGCATGATAGGCCACCGTCAATTCCTTGCTCTGGCCCATCGGCAGATCAAGCTGCATCAACAGCTCGGAGATATCAAGCGTGCGTTCAGAAATGCGGGCCGCATCCGCCGCCAGCGGATCATTGCGGAACATATGGCCATAGTCCTTCACAGTGGTGCCGCAGCCAGAAGTATTGATCACAATCGCATCCAGCCCCTCATCGTCGATCTCGGCACACCAGGCGCGGATGTTCTTGGCCGCCGTCGCGTGGCTTTCATCCTCGCGTCCCATGTGATGGGTCAGCGCGCCGCAGCACCCCGCGCCCCTGGCCACCACCACCTCGCAGCCCAGCCGGGTCAGCAGGCGAATGGTGGCATCATTGATATCGGTGTTGAGCGCCTTTTGCGCACAGCCCGTCATCAGCGCCACGCGTTTTTTGCGCGGGGCAAGCGGCGCAAAGCTTTGCGGGTCGTCATTGCGGCTGACCGGCGGGATGTGCTTTGGCGCCATCTCCAGCATCGCCCGAAGGCGCGCATCCGGCACCAGGCCCTTGAAAGGCCGCGCCAGTTTGGCCCCCAATAAGGCCACACGGAACCGGGTTGGATAGGGTAGAATCCGCGCCAGAACCGCCCGCAACATGCGATCCGTAAAGGGGCGTTTGTAGTTTTTGTCGATATAGGCGCGGGCGTGATCCACCAGATGCATATAGTGCACCCCCGAAGGGCAGGTGGTCATGCAGGCCAGACAGCTGAGGCAACGGTCAATGTGTTTAACCGTCTTGGCGTCCGGCACCCGGTTGTTCTCCAGCATATCCTTGATCAGGTAGATCCGGCCACGCGGGCTGTCGAGCTCATCTCCCAGCACCTGATAGGTGGGGCAGGTCGCGGTGCAAAACCCGCAGTGCACGCAGGATCGCAGGATCTCATTGGAGCGGGAAATTGCGGGGTCTGTCAGCTGGTCTTTGGTGAATGTCGTTTGCATATCTTATCCCATCCGACCGGTATTCGTGAGGCCACTGTTCGTCAAACCTGTGTTCATCAAACCTGTGTTCAACAACCCGCGCGGATCAAATTTTTGCCGCAAACCCTGTGAGAGCTGCTCCAGCGGTGCCACCTGTGGCTGGAACCTGCCCAGCGCGGCATGGGTCTGTGCACTGGCGCGCACCAGGGTCGCATGACCCGGCACGCCGGCCTGCGCCATCCTTGCCCGCAGATCAGCGCCTTCGCGCATCAAGGCCCAGATCAGACCGCCTCCCCAATCAAATTGCAGTGCTTCAGCCGCCAGTTGCGGTGCCAGAACCGGGGCATCCGAGGGTTTCGCAGAGATCCGCCAGACATCGCCCGCCTTCTCCTTAAAGGCGGCAACATCGCGAATGCCCTGCCACAGGGCCACAGAGCTGTCGGCAGTGGTCTCCACAGCACCAAAGCGCGCCAGATCCGTCGTCAGCCTGTCGCACCGATAGCTGACCGAGGGCGCAAACCCTTCCAGCCGGATATGAGCCAGTCCGGCCGACGGATCATAGGCGCCGCCAGCTACATCATAGGGAGAGCCCAGCGCTGCAGACAGTGCAGCAACCGCTGTGGCAAGATCCGCAACAGCGACGCTGACGGTGCCGGTCGCCTCGGGGATCGGCAGCACCTTGAGGGAGACTTCGCTTAGCACGCCAAGAGTGCCATGAGAGCCCGCCATCAGTTTGACCAGATCATAGCCGGTGACGTTCTTCATCACCCGGCCGCCGTTCTTGACCACCTGCCCAGCCCCATCAACAAAGCGCACGCCCAGCAGATAGTCGCGGGCCGCACCGCCCTGAATGCGCCGCGGTCCCGACGAATTAGCCGCAAAAGCACCGCCGATTGTTGGCTCACCCGAAAGGCCCAGCAGGCCGCGGCAATCCATTGGCTCAAACGCCATGCGCTGCCCCTCGGCCGCCAGCAAAGTCTCCAGCTCAGCCACCGGCGTGCCCGCCTTGGCCACCAGTGTTAGCGAACCCGGCTCGTAGAGCTCAACGCCGCTGAGGCCCCGCGTCGTCAGAGTGTCGCCCTCACAGGAAAACCCACGGGTGCCGCCGCCCTGAATGTTGAGGGGACCTTTGGCCGTGGCGATACAATCGGCCAGTTCGGCCTCGCTTTGAGGTATCATCATTGTGCTATGTCCCAATTATTCTGCGGCCAAAACGGTGCGGCGACGGCTTTCGGTCACCGAAAGCGGAAAGACCTTGGCTGGGTTCAGCAGCCACTGCGGATCAAACACATCCTTGACCATCAGCTGCGCTTCCAGATCCTCGGGGGCGTATTGATACAGCATCAGATCTCGCTTTTCGATTCCTACGCCGTGTTCCCCTGTAAGGCAGCCGCCCACATCGACGCAGAGCTTCAGCACCTCGGCGCCGAACTCTTCACAGAGTTCAAGGTCGCCGGGTTTGTTGGCATCAAACAGGATCAGCGGGTGCATATTGCCGTCGCCTGCATGAAAGACATTGGCGACGTCTAGGCCGTATTGCTTTGACAGCTCACTGATGCGGCGCAGCACATAGGGGAGCGAGCCCACCGGGATGGTACCATCGAGGCACATATAGTCGTTGATCTGCCCCATGGCGCCAAAGGCGGATTTGCGCCCCAACCAGATGCGGGCCGCCTCGTCGGCGTCGCCTGCTTCGCGGATCTCAACCGGATTGTGGGTGCGGGCAATCTCAACGATCAGGCCCAGCTGATGCGCAATCTCAGCCTCGCTGCCCTCGACCTCGATGATAAGCAGCGCCTCGCACATGGGATAGCCTGCCTTGGCAAAGGCCTCGCAGGCCTCGATACAGGGCCGGTCCATGAATTCAATCGCCACCGGCAAAACACCTGCCTTGATAATGTCGCTGACGCAGGCCCCTGCCACCTCGTTGCTGTCAAACCCGATGAGCACCGGACGTGCGCCTTCGGGTTTGTGCAGGATGCGCAGCGTCGCCTCGGTCACCACGCCCAACTGGCCCTCGCTGCCGCAGATAACCCCCAGCAGGTCCAGCCCACCCGCATCAAGATGCGCGCCGCCGATCTCGACCACCGTGCCATCCATCATCACCATAGTGACGCCGAGAAGATTGTTGGTGGTGACGCCGTATTTCAGGCAATGGGCCCCGCCCGAGTTCATCGCGATATTGCCGGCAATGGCGCAGGCAAGCTGGCTCGACGGGTCGGGCGCATAAAAGAAGTCTTCTTCTTCGACCGCGCCGGATACGCTCAGATTGGTGCGGCCAGACTGCACCCGGATTATCCGGTTGTCGTAATCCGTCTCGAGCACCGCGTTCATCCGCGCCACCCCAAGGATCACGCTGTCTGCGGTTGGCAGTGCGCCGCCCGCCAGCGAGGTGCCTGCCCCGCGCGGCACCACAGGCACGCCCTCCTGATGGCAGATCCGCAGAATATCCGAGACCTCCTGCGTGCTGCGCGGCAGTACCGCCAGCAGCGGCGGGCATCTGTAGGCGGCAAGCCCGTCGCATTCATAGGCGCGGGTTTCCATCTCATCCTGAATAAGGGCATCAGCGGGCAGAACAGAAGCAAGCCTGCGGGCAAGATGGGCTTTGCGGGCCAGGATGGCGGGATCCGGGGACGGCATCTCCATGGGGCTCTCCTTTGGGATGGTCTATTTGGTAATATAATATTACCAATTCACCCCAACTGGCAAGCCTGAAGTTACGACCAGGTCCAACTGGGCCCAAATACCCCGCCTAAATGCGCTGCAAACACGGCATCGTGACTTCCCCCAACCTGGGTGATGACTAGGCTGACGGAATGAGAAACCTTACCCTGACCTTTGCCAGCTGCCTGCTTGCTCTTTCGGCTCAGCCGTCTTTAGCAGATGCTCCCAAAATCGAAGCCGTCACGGCGGTTAAAGCAGCGACAGGCTGGCGCATCAACGTCACCCTGTCACATCCCGACACCGGCTGGGAGCACTACGCCGATGGCTGGCGGGTGCTGGATATGCAAGGCAATGAGCTGGGCCTGCGCGTGCTGGCGCATCCGCATGAACACGAGCAACCCTTCACCCGCTCCCTTGGCGGGCTGTCCCTGCCTGATGGTGTGACTAAAGTGCAGATCGAGGCGCGGTGTCTGGTCGATGGCTGGGCGCCGCTACGCTATGTGGTGAGCCTGCCCTGACGTCGAACCCCGCCGCAGCTAAGGACAAGCCCAGAGACCTCACACCCGGTGATACGGCCCACCTGCCAGAATGGTGGCGGCGCGGTAGATCTGCTCGGACAGCATCACCCGCACCAGCATATGCGGCCAGACCATCTTGCCAAATGAGATCGAGAAGTCGGCCTCGGCCCGCAGCGCGGGATCAATGCCATCGGCGCCACCAATGATCAGAGCCAGATCCTGGCGTCCGGCGTCACGCCATGCGCCCATGCGCGCGGCAAAATCAGGCGAGCTCAGCACTTTACCACGCTCATCGAGGGTGCAGATCACCGCGCCCTTGGGCAGGGCCTTGCGCAGCAGCGCCGCCTCAGCGCCCATTCCGGCGTTCTTTTTGTCTTCCACCTCAACCATGCGGGCCGGACCAAGGCCCAGCGCACGTCCCGTTCGGTCGAACCGGGTGAGGTAGTCGTCTATCAGGGATTTTTCGGGGCCAGACCGCAGACGTCCAACCGCACAGATATGGACACGCATAGGCCAGCCTTTGTTCGCTTGTCAGCCCCGATGCTTTCTCTCAGCCCAAAATCCGCAGATCACCACCAGTCAAAGAGACTGATCAAAAACACTGGGCAGAGAAACTGGGCAGAGAGAAAAGTCATAGGGAACGGCGCCCGAAATCAGGCGCCCTCATTCACTGCATGCCGCAGTTTATGCGCCGTCCTGGCTGGGAGTCATGCCGGGCTGCCAAAGCTTTTCGAGCTGGTAGAACTCGCGGACTTCGGGGCGGAAGACATGCACGATGACATCGCCGGTATCGATCAGCACCCAGTCGCCGGTATCGCGACCTTCGATCTTGCTGATAATACCATATTCATGCTTCAGCCGATCACTGAGCTTTTCCGAGATACCCGCCACCTGACGGCTTGAACGACCCGTCGCAATGACCATGAAATCGGCAATAGCCGTCTTGCCGCGCAAATCGATCTGCACGACGTCTTCGGCCTTGTCTTCATCCAGGGAGCTCAGGATACGCTCCAGCAGAACCAGATTGGTTGGGCGGCCCTGGTTGGTTGGGCTACTCTGGGCAGCAGGTTGTGCTGCCTCGCTATCAGCGGCAGCAGCCGCTTGAGGTTCGGTCGACAGAACACTGTCCTCCATAAGGCGCGCCGATCCTCCCCCGGCGCTGGGGCTATGCTTAAAATAGCAATTCCCGCGCCACATTTCAATGAAAGTAGCAACGGGACTCGAATCATCGACACTCTCTGCCTGATCTGAGCGGTCACTGAAAGGGGAGAGGTGCCATATTTCAAAGGATTCAAGGGAAAGATTGCCCAGATTACTGCGATCTCGCCGCGCGAACCCTTGATCGCGTGGCACCTCGCCTGTATCTGACGCCTATGACCCTCGTATTGGCCCAGAATATTGAACTGCAAGATCGCGCCCGTCTGCGCGAGCGATTCTATGGCGCCGCCCGCACGGTCCTGGCGCGGCTATAACCCCGCAGCCCAAGCCCCAAGCCAGCTATACACACCTGAATACGGGAGAGGACACATGTCCCCCAAAACGCTCTATGACAAGATCTGGGATGCGCATGTCGCGCATGAAGCAGAGGATGGCACCTGCCTTCTTTATATCGACCGCCACCTGGTCCACGAAGTGACCAGCCCGCAGGCCTTTGAAGGTCTGCGCTTGACCGGTCGCACAGTGCACGCGCCAGATAAAACAATCGCCGTGCCGGATCACAACGTGCCCACCACGCTGGACCGCGCCAAGGGCATCGAGAACGAGGAAAGCCGCATCCAGGTGGATGCGCTCGACAAGAACGCCCGCGAATTTGGCGTGCATTACTACCCGGTATCGGACGTGCGTCAGGGTATCGTGCATATCGTCGGCCCCGAGCAGGGCTGGACTCTGCCCGGCATGACCGTGGTCTGCGGCGACAGCCACACCGCCACCCATGGTGCCTTTGGCGCCTTGGCCCACGGCATCGGCACCTCTGAGGTTGAGCATGTTCTGGCGACGCAGACGCTGATCCAGAAGAAATCGAAAAACATGAAGGTGGAGATCACCGGCAAGCTGAACCCGGGCGTCACCGCCAAGGACATCACCATGGCCGTGATCGGCGAGACCGGAACGGCCGGTGGCACAGGCTACGTCATCGAATATTGCGGCGAAGCGATTCGCAACCTGTCGATGGAAGGCCGTATGACCGTCTGCAACATGGCCATCGAAGGCGGCGCCCGCGCAGGCCTGATCGCGCCAGACGAGACCACCTATGCCTATGTCAACGGCCGTCCCCATGCACCCAAAGGCGCACAATGGGAAGCCGCGCTGAACTGGTGGAAGACCCTCTTCACCGATGCCGACGCAGAATTTGACAAAGTTGTCACCCTGCGCGCCGAAGACATCCAGCCGGTTGTCACCTGGGGCACCTCGCCTGAGGACGTTCTGCCAATCACCGGCACTGTGCCCTTCCCCGAAGATTTCAAAGGCGGCAAGGTCGAGGCGGCAAAACGCGCCATTGAGTACATGGGCCTGACCTCCGGTCAGAAACTCACCGACATTGAAATCGACACCGTGTTCATTGGCTCCTGCACCAATGGCCGCATCGAAGACTTCCGTGCTGTGGCAGAAGTCGTCAAAGGCAAAAAGATCAAAGAGGGCATGCGCGCCATGATCGTTCCGGGCTCTGGCCTGGTGCGGGCGCAGGCCGAAGAAGAAGGTCTGGCCGACATCTTCCGCGAGGCCGGTTTTGAATGGCGCCTTGCGGGCTGCTCTATGTGTCTTGCGATGAACCCCGATCAGCTGTCCGAAGGCGAGCGTTGCGCTGCCACCTCGAACCGCAACTTTGAGGGACGCCAGGGTTACAAGGGCCGCACCCATCTGGTGTCGCCTGCCATGGCCGCAGCGGCTGCTCTTACCGGCAAGCTGACCGACATTCGTGATTTGATCTGAAGGAGCGAGCATTATGGAAAAGTTTGAAAAACTCACCGGCATCGCCGCGCCCATGCCTTTGGTCAATATCGACACCGATATGATCATCCCCAAGGTATTCCTGAAGAGCATTCAGCGCACCGGCTTTGGCAAGAACCTGTTCGACGAGATGCGCTACAATCGCGACGGCTCTGAGGTCGCGGATTTTGTGCTGAACAAACCGCAGTACCGCAACACGCAGATCCTGGTGGCCGGTGACAACTTTGGCTGCGGGTCAAGCCGGGAGCACGCGCCCTGGGCGATTGCGGATTTTGGTATCAAATGTGTGGTCTCGACCTCCTTCGCGGATATCTTCTTCAGCAACTGCTTCAAGAACGGCATCCTGCCGATTATTCTGCCACAAGACCAAGTCGACCTGCTGATGGCCGATGCGGAAAAAGGCGAAAACGCCCGCATGACCGTTGATCTGGTGGCACAGGAAATCACCACCTCTGATGGCGAAGTGATCGCCTTTGAGGTCGATGCCTTCAAGAAGAAGTGCCTGCTGGAAGGCCTAGATGACATCGGCCAGACCCTGCAAAAAGAAGCCTCGATCCTGTCTTACGAAGGTAAAATGGCACAGGAACGTCCCTGGGTCTGAGCACCAGCCAAGTCCTATCAAACGGGTCGCCACGAATCTGTGGCGGCCCGTTTTTGCATTTCGCCAGGTCTGCCTCTCGGTGGTCTGCTCCCGATGGTCCGCCCCGGTGCCGCCACGCAGGTCCGGCCACCACTGCGAATCTGGCCCAATGCGGATAAATGCCCCGGCAAATGCGGCAAATTTGCCTCAAATTTGCCGCATTTGCCAACAGCCTGCTTAGCAGGCCTGCGCAGCACGGCGTGGCTAGACGCGATCAGGGCGGCGACCACTACATCTGGTAGCGCTAAGACAAGCTGCTGATAGACTTGGGTAAAATTGGTGCATTCGGGCATCACGCCTTACGCTTTGCTCAAAGAAAATCAAAATCCGGCAATTGCAAACTTGAGCCCTGCGCGCAATCCATGCACAAATGGGGCCAAATTGAGGCACGCATTCTGGGTAATCCAGGGTGCATCAAGTTGGAATAAAGGCACGGCAATGTACCGTCCAGTCCAGTTTGAAAGGGAAAAAACGCAGTGTTTGCTCGCATAACAGGCGCGGCAGCTCGCGGGGTACTGGTTGCATTGCTGATCGCAATGCCATCGATGCTGCTGCCAGTTTCCGCCACCGAATCTCCAGAGATCATCGCCTTGATGGCGATCCTTGGCGGAGCTTTGACTTTTGCTGAGTATTTCTCAAACTACCCCAGTTTTGTTGAATTTCGCGAAGCGCCACCGCTGAACCGCACGCGGTTTGTTGCCGCCCTTGTGATCATCAGCCTGCTCAGCCTGCTGGTGCGGCATCCGCTTGATCCCAACGGCCTCACCACCCTGGTGCTGAATCTGGGCTCCCGGCTGGGCGAGGCGCTGGATTTTGCCTACTCACCAGTGCAACTGACGGTTCTGATGATGCCTGCCGACACCGCGATCGAGGCCCTCCACACCATTCGCAACGCGGCTGGCATTGCCTATGTTATCGCCGCAACAGCCGTTTTGAGCTTTGCCCTGGTTATCCGCGTTGGCAATTGGCCGGTGGCCTACGGTGCCTTTAACGTCTGGGTCAATCTGCCCCTGTTTGATCCGACAACCGGCGGCGATGTGGTGACCCGACTGCAGCGGGACGGGCGTATCAATATTATCATCGGTATTCTGCTGCCCTTTGCCATTCCGGCAACCATCAAACTCTCGTCCACCATCATAGAGGTCGACCAGCTGGCGACGCCGCAAATGCTGGTCTGGATGATTGCCGCCTGGGCCTTTGTGCCCGCCTCGATGATCATGCGTGGCATGGCGATGCTGCGGGTGGCCGATCTCATCGCGCAAAAAAGGCGGGCAGTCTACGCCCATGCCCAAGCCCTGCAAACCGCATGAAACGCCGGGCGATCAGGAGCGGGGCGATCAGGAGAGACCTCTCCTTTTTGCCCCTCCTTTCGCTGCTGTTTGCCTTTGCGGTCCAATCCGACCCTCTAAGGGCGCAAACCCTGCGCATTGCGACCTTCAACACTGAACTCTCACGCAAGGGGCCGGGCCTGCTTCTGCGCGATATCGAGCGCGGCGAGGATGCACAAATTCAGGCCGTCATCGACGTTATCTCGCAAAACCAGCCCGACATACTGGTGCTGCAGGGAATCGACTGGGATCATGGCTCTCTGGCGCTCAAGGCACTGGAACGCAGCCTTGCGGCGGCCGGATCTCCCTACCCGCATCTTTTTGCCAGCCAGCCCAATACCGGCCGCGCCACAGCGTTCGATATGGATGGCGACCAGAGGCTCGGGGGGCCTGGAGATTCGCAAGGCTATGGAGACTATACCGGCCGCAGCGGCATGGCGGTGCTGTCGCGACACCCAATCCTGGCAGATGAAATCAGCGATCTCACCGGGCTGTTGTGGCGCGATGTGCCCGGGGCCAGCCTGCCACGTCACCCGGACGGCAGCCCCTTTCCAACGCCCCAGGCACAGGCTGTCCAGCGCCTCTCCACAACCGCCCATTGGGCTTTGCCGGTCGCCGTCAACGAGGACACGCGCCTGACCCTGCTGGTTTTTAAGGCCGCGCCGCCGCTGTTTGATGGCATCGAGGACCGAAACGGGCTGCGCAATGCAGATGAAATTCGTCTCTGGCAGGTCTTTTTGGCGGGGCAACTGCCGCCGGAGATCGGCCCGCCGCCCACCAGGCGTTTCCTCATTGCAGGTGGTGCCAATCTGGACCCAAAAAAAGGCGCCGGACACCGGGAGGTCATCGCGGAGTTGCTGCAGGATCCGCGCCTGCAAGACCCGCAGCCGCGCTCATCGCAAGCCGGAACTGACACCGTAGATTGGGGCAAAGAGAGACGCATGCGGGTGGACTATCTCCTGCCCTCCCGCGATCTGCAGGTTGTCGCCGCCGGCGTGGACTGGCCCGACAGCCCCGAGGATGCAGCCGCCAAGGCCAGCCGCCACCGGCTGGTCTGGATCGACATCGCACTGGATTAGCCGGGGAGCGATGTGCCTAAGCGCCCCGTCTCTATCTCTGGGCTACGGCCTCTTGCGGCCAACTGGCAGCATTCGTTTCGCCCTGCAACACTCGTTGAAGCCCCCTGGGCAGGCAACGCGGCAAGGCATCCTCCAGAGGCGTGTTGCGGAACTCCGGCAAGAGTTTCTGCAAGGCATCGCCCTGCAGGCGGTGCGGCGTATCCCAGAGATAACGCATCTCCAAAAGACAGCGCCCAAGAGGCCAAAAGGGGCGGGCAAGGTGCAGCGGCAGCCAGGACATCTGGGTCAGCTGGGCCGGGTGCCGCAAACAGGTGTTTATCGCCGCCAGCAGCTCCACAGCGCTGAGGGAATAGCCCGCAAAGGGCACATCCAGATAGCGCGGCAGGCTAATGCGGATTGCGGCCAGCTCAACGGCGGCACGCGCCATATCCGGCAGATAGGCCCAGGTATGCGGGATGTCAGAGCGCCCGGGGTAGACAAACTTTCCTTTGGCCAGCTTGGCGGTGAGTATCGCGTCAAACCAGTTCCCCGAGGCCTCAGTATCCAGAAAATCCCCGGCCCGCAGCAGGATCACCCGCGCGCTTGAGGCCCGGTAGGCCGCCTCCATCTCAACACGGATGCGACCCAGCGGGTTTTGCGCCGCATGCGGGCTGGTCTCGGACCAGGGGGACGGGGTTTGTCCGCCAAAAACATAGAGATTGCCCGGCACAATCACCGTGGCGCCGCTGGCTTCAGCCACGGCAATCACCTGCCGGTGTAGTTTTGGCACCTGCTCTGCCCAGTCGGGATAGGCCGGGTTCCAGCCATTGACGATGACATCGACACCAGAGGCTGCCTGGCTCAGATTATCCCGCCCTCGCTGAAAGCGGCGCACATGCCACCCCGCCTGTTCAAATGCGGTTGCGGCGGCACGACCAAAGCGGCCGGAGGCTCCGAGAATGAGCGCTGTTTGGGTCATTGGGTCAACTCCTGTCTAATTCGTTGAGCAAAGTTTCCCCCAAACAAAATGACAATCACATTGCCAAAATTATGATATCTGCCATTCAATAGTGCATGGACAAATCAAATCTCACCGACTGGTCACTGGTTCAAAGCTTTCTGGCCGTGGCCGAAAGCGGCTCGCTCTCGGCTGCAGCGCGTCAGCTGGGGCGCAGCCAGCCGACCCTGGGGCGCCACATCCAGACACTGGAAGCCAGCCTCAGCCAACAGCTGTTTGATCGCCACCCTCGCGGGCTGCAACTGTCGCAGGCCGGCAGCGCGCTGCTGCCGATGGCGCGTGAGATGCAGCTGCAGATGTATCAGCTGTCGCTGCAGGCGGCGGGGCAGTCCGAGGCCCTGGCAGGCACCGTCCGCATCACCGCCAGCGTCTTTGCGGCGCATTACCTGCTGCCGCCAATCCTGGCCGAAATCCGCACCAAAGAGCCAAAGATCGAACTGGAGCTGGTGCCCACGGACACCAGCGAGAACCTGCTGTTTCGCGAGGCTGATATCGCCCTGCGCATGTATCGCCCCAGCCAGCTGGATGTGATCACTCAGCATATTGCGGATCTGCCACTGGGCATCTTTGCCGCCAAATCCTATCTGGCGCGGCGCGGCTATCCCCGCACTGCAGAGGATCTTTGGAGCCATGATCTGGTGGGCTATGACAGTAATGATCTTATCCTGCGCAGCATGCTCGACATGGGCTGGCCTGCCCAGCGTAGTGCCTTTGCCACGCGATGCGACAACCAGGCCACCTATTGGCAATTGGTGCGGGCGGGCTGTGGCATCGGCTTTTGTCAAAGCAGCGTTGCCCGCGCCGACGACGCCGTGGAAGAGCTGGATCTTGGCGTCGAAATAGCCCCCCTGCCCCTCTGGCTGACCGCGCATGCCGCCATGCGCGAGACGCCCCGCATCAGACGTGTTTGGACCCTATTGGCAAAAGCCCTGCAAAACGTCGGGAAAACGGCTTCTCAGCCGCTGAATGCGGGGCCTGTTGTTGACCCTGAGGCCCCATGAGAGTAGGCCAATTTCAGCTAATTTTTAGGAGGCAAGCATGTCCAATCCATCGATCCTGATTCTGCCCGGCGACGGCATTGGCCCTGAGGTCATGGCCGAAGTTCGTAAAGTCATCACCTGGTTTGGTGAGGCCCGTGATATTCAGTTCGATGTGAGCGAAGATCTGGTCGGCGGCGCCGCCTATGACAAGCACGGTGTGCCGCTGACAGATGAGACCATGGCCCACGCCCAGGAGGTCGACGCGGTTCTGCTCGGCGCGGTTGGCGGCCCGGCCTATGATGATCTGGATTTCAGCGTCAAACCAGAGCGCGGCTTGCTGCGTCTGCGCAAGGAAATGGACCTCTATGCCAACCTGCGCCCGGCGCAGTGTTTTGACGCATTGGCTGATTTTTCCTCGCTGAAAAAGGAAATCGTGTCTGGTCTCGACATCATGATCCTGCGTGAGCTGACATCGGGTGTCTACTTTGGTGAACCCCGCGGCATCTTTGAAGAGGGCAATGAGCGCGTCGGCATCAACACCCAGCGCTATACCGAATCCGAGATCGAACGCGCCGCACGCTCTGCCTTTGAACTGGCGATGCGCCGCAACAAAAAGGTCTGCTCGATGGAGAAGGCCAACGTCATGGAGAGCGGCATCCTGTGGCGCGAAGTGGCGACCCGGGTTGGCAAAGACTACCCCGAGGTCGAGCTGACCCACATGTATGCCGACAATGGCGCCATGCAGCTGGTGCGTGCGCCGAAACAGTTTGACGTCATCCTGACCGATAACCTGTTTGGCGACATCCTGTCCGACTGCGCCGCTATGCTGACCGGCTCTTTGGGTATGTTGCCCTCCGCCAGCCTGGGCGCGCCGATGGCCAATGGTCGCCCCAAAGCGATGTATGAGCCGGTACACGGCTCGGCCCCTGACATCACCGGTCAGGGCAAGGCAAATCCGATTGCCTGTATCCTCAGCTTTGCCATGGCGCTGCGCTACAGCTTTGATCTTGGCGATGAGGCCACCCGCCTGGAAAGCGCCATTGAGAAGGTGCTGGCTGACGGTGCCCGCACGGCGGATCTGTTGGGAGAAGACGGCGTCAACCCGATCTCGACCAGCGAGATGGGCGACGCCATTGTGGCGGCCCTGCAGGCCAGCCTCTGAGCGCAGGCTTCATGAGATGAAGAAGACCCTGCTCAGTATTGTGCAGGGTCACAAAAAAGAGGGCGGCAACGTCCTCTTTTTTATTGCCACCATCGTAAGCCAGTCGGTTGTTTTCGCAGCCTCCCTAGGTCGGTGGTACAGTCATTGGATCCGGTTGTGCCTCACGCGGCGTGTCAGATCTCTTGTCTAAGGGAACACCTCGTGGCTCAGGTTGCGATAGTGCTCCAGCCGTTCCAGATGATGCAGGCTGCGGTTCAGCCATCGCATGGCGTCAGTGTGGGAAAACACCTCACTGAGATCATAAAGCCCCGCATGCTCTCCCAGCAGCAACCCCCGGCGGTGACGGGCCTTTCGATCTGCGACCATGCGCTCAAGCCGCAGCAAGCGACGCTGCTCTTTTGCTATGGTCTGCCCGCTCAGCAGGCGGGTCAAAATAGCTCCGGTGATCAAAGCCGGGCGCCGCAGCAGAGGATCGTCTCCCAGCACGGCTATGCGTCCGGTCTGGCCCAACCGCTGCAGCAGGCGCAGCAAATGGTCCGTCTGGTGCAACAGCGCAGAATAGTCATCCTCTTGCGCCGCATGATCCCGCGTGAGGCGAATATCCGCCAGAAAACTCTCGATCTCTTTCAGGGCCTCTCGACAGGGCTCTAGCGCGGAAACCCCACGATAATCCGCAGGCAGTTGCAAAGCCGCGGCCATGGCCGCGTAGGTCCGCATTGTAACTGTCTCAAGCGCGGAATGTACTGAAACCAGCGACATCTCGGGGTCTGCCAACAAGGCACGATCCAGGGTGATCAGCGCGTCTTTTGGCCGGTCTGGCAGCAAGCGGTTGATGAGTTGCGCAAACTGCGGCGTCAGCGGTAAAAATAGCGCGGCCCCAATCAGATTAAAGCCGGTGTGAAACACCAAAAGCGCCGTCATGGCACTGGTTTGCGCGGCCACCAACTGCAGGGCGTCGATGCCAAACAACAACACCGGCACAACCATCAGGCTGGTGGCAACATTGAACATCAGATTGGCAACAGCCGTTTGTCGCATGGGGCGCGACCCTCCCAGAGAGGCCAAAAGAGCCGTGCAGGTGGTGCCAATATTCATGCCCGCGACGATGGCAATCCCCTGCGTCAGGGTGATGGCACCACTTTCCAACATCACAAGCGCCAGCGCCATGGCCGCCGAAGAGCTCTGCATCACCACGGTTAGCGCCAAACCAATCACAGCCAGCGCCAGCAGCCCCAGAACGCTATTGGGCGGCAGCATCTCGGGGCGCAGGAAACTGGTGACGTCCTGCATCCCCTCCTGCATCAGGTCGAGCCCGATAAGCAGCAGACACAGGCCCGCCACCATCCGCCCGGCCCGGGCCCATCCGCCCCGGCCCAAAAGATCCAGCAGGCTGGCCGGAAACAACAGCAGCATCGACAGGGTGCCCAGCTTTAGCTTAAAGCCCAAAAGGCTCACCAGCCAGCCAGTTGCCGTGGTGCCGATATTGGCGCCATAGATCACCCCAAGAGCCTGCGTCATCGTCAACAGACCGGCACCGACAAATCCCACTGTCATCACGGTCGTCGCACTTGAAGACTGGATCACCGCCGTGGTGGCAGCGCCTGTTACGACACCGCGAAACGGCGTGGTGGTGAAACGCGTCAGGATCTGTTGCAGCCGCGTTCCCGCCGCCTCCCGCAGGGCTCCGGTCATCGCTTTCATGCCCATCCGGAACATGCCGATGCCGCCAAGAACCAAAAACAACTGCTCTGTCATCGCCACCCCTTTCCGTCGTCACCATGATGTGACGGGAGGGGCGGCGCAAGGCAAGGGCGATGACACGGGGCTAAAGGCGAAAGCAGCGGTGCCGGGGTGAGGAACACAGGCCCCAACGCAGGCACCTGTGTCAGATTCGCGTCGTTATGACAAAAGGTCTATTGCGCAGCCGGGTCCGGCCGCATTGTCGCGACCAGCTCGGCTACTTTTAGCCCGAATTTGCGCAGCTCTGACTTGTTCATGATGACGCCGTTTTCTGTCAGATACAGCCAATCCGTCACATTCAAAGAATGGCCACCAGAGTCCTCTGGCAAAATGATCTGATACTCCATTTTGACCGTAGAGCCCGAGACCACGCCGCGCGCCTCACCGACGATATCATCCGCGGTTGCGGTAAAGCTGTTGTCCGGCCCAATGGTCAGGAACCACTTGCGGCTGTGGCTCTTGCCGTTGGAATAGGTGAACTCTTCCGTGAGTGTACCAGTGTTGCCCTGCCACTCCCCGACCATTTTGGCGACAAAGCTATTGGTCACCCTCCCGTTTGGGCCGTAGATCAGGCCCTCCGACAGGATGTCACCCGCAAGATGGGTCTTGAGCAAAAACTGCGGACCGGTTTGGGCATAGTCAGACGGGGTTTGGGCGCGAAAGCTGAAAAAGTAGCTTTTGGCGACACCAATCGCGACAATGACCAACAGGATGGCTGCGACAAATTTCATGAGCTTTGCTCCTCGGTAGGAAGCGCCAGGACCAGGGCCAATGCGCAGAGTTTCAGAAGGCAGGGAATAACAGCATATGAGATATTGAGCACAGATAGCGCCGCCGCGCTGTTCTGCGCACCGGGGGTAAAGCCACTGCGCTCAAGCACCGGCAGCACCGCAAAGGCCGCCAGCGCCAGCCCAAGTTTGCCCGCAAAGGACCAGATTCCAAAGGCCAGCGAGGGCTGCAGCCCGGCGCGTGTCAGCGCAACCGAGAACCTCACGGGCAGGATCACCATATCAGCGCCCAGCGCCGCCCCCGAGGCAAGGCAGATTAGGGCAAAACCAAGGGCATTGCCCGGCGCCAGAAAAGCCGCCCCAGCAAAACCAAGAATAGCCAGAGGCATGGCAAGCAAAAGCACCTGTTTCGCCCCCAGATGGCGGCTCAGCTGCGCCCAGAGCGGTACGCTCAGGCCGGCGCTGAGGAAAAACAGGATCAACAGCGGCCCTGCCTGCCCCGGCAGTAGCAAGCGGTCTTCGACAAAGAACAAAAACAGGGTCGAGGTGATGGCAACAGGCAGGCTGTTGACTAGCGCCAGAACCAGCAGCCGTAGCGCCCCCGCCTGCCCCAGCCCTTTAAGCGACAGCGCCGTCCCCGGCAGCACAGGGCGCCGCCAGATCGGCAATGTAAGCCGCGCTGCTACAATCGCCAGCATCCCGAGGAACAGACCCAAAGCCGGATATCCCTGCGCCGCAGCACCCAGGGCCACAAAGAGCGTCGGCGCGATGGCCACAAGAACCACCCCCGCCAACATGCCGCCCTCGCGGTAGGCCGCCAATGTCATCAGCGCGCCTGCGCTCTTATCCTGCGCCAGCGAGGCACTGCGCCCATACAGCAGGATCATCCCAAGGCTATAGGCGGAAAACAAAAGCACCAGCGTCGCGACAAGCTGCGCCACTACGCCAGACCCCGGCTGCAGATTGAAAAGGATGGGAAAGCCGAGGGCCAACCCGGCGGCAGCACTCACGGCAAAAAAGCTCTGCCAGCGCGGCCAGCGGTCTATCGCCCAGCCAATGGCCGGATCCTGCACCAGATCAATCAGCCGGATCGCCAAAAGGATCGTGCCGACAGTGCCCAGCCCGATGCCAAGATGCACCGAGGCAAAGCGCGGTAAATGAATGTAGAGCGGGATACCAGCCGCAGCCAGCATCAGCGCATAGAGGCTGACACGCGGATAGACCATCACTCGCCCCTGAGCGCCCGGGCAAAGGATTTGGACCGGGTGTTGTCGCCCAGAAAAATTTCCATGAAACTGGTTTTTATGCGCGGCTGGCTGAGCGTGCACATGAATGTGTCGTTCAGCCAGAACCCGATCGCATCCGGGCCTTTTGACACGGCCACATAGCGGTCTCCCGCACGGACATCCTTGTAGCACTGTTCGAGCTGCGCCCGCGGTGGCAGGGGTGCCCCCGTGCGTTCCAATTCACGCAGGGTGCCCTCGACAAGGTCATTTTCGGTGAGGTTGCGCAGATACTTCAGCTCGAGGCCAAAATCTGCATCCCAGTCCAAGGGTGCACCAGCGCGGGTGAACAGCTGCGCCTCATAGAGCGGAAATCCAACAAACCGAAAGGTGGCAGCTCCCCGTAATTGAGCATCTGGCAAGACGGATTTAACCGTCGAGGCCAAAGCCACGCCCGGCAACAGCAGGCCAGAAAGGGCCAGCGCACCCAGAGCAATGAGCACTCTACGCATGTGTCATCTCCACCTGCACAACATTGGTATGCCCAATCGCAAAAGAGGCCGCGCAGATTTCAAGGTAGTATTGCCAGTTACGGAAAAAGCCCTCGCCGTAACCCAAAACGTCGATCCGATGTTTTTGCGCCACCAGGCGCTCGGCCCAGATCCGGCAGGTTTTGGCATAGTCCTGGCCAAAGCCAAAATTGTCACAGACCTGCAAGCCAGCGCCCTTGGCTTGTTCTTTGATCATATTGTCCGACATCAACATGCCACCAGGGAAAACATATTGGCGGATATAGTCGGACGAGGTTTTATAGGTGTCGAAAAAATCGTCCTGGACGGTGATCGCCTGCACAACGATGCGACCACCTTCGGCCAGATTGCGTTTGAGCACCGAAAAATACGTGGGCCAGTATTTGAGGCCGACGGCTTCGATCATTTCAATCGAGACAATGTTGTCAAACGACCCATGGATGTCGCGATAATCCCGCAGCTGGATATCGGCGAGCCCGTCAAGGCGGCATGATGCATAGCTGTGCTGATTGCGCGAGATGGTCACGCCAGTCACATTGCGGCCTTCCTGGGTTGCCTGTTCGGCAAAGCCGCCCCAGCCACAGCCGATTTCCAAGGTATGTTCCCCCTGCCCCAAACGGGACAACACGCGGGCGTTCTTGTTTGACTGCGCCCGTGACAGATCGTCGTCACCACCATTGAACAGCCCCGAGGAATAGGTCATTCCGTCATCCAGCCACAGTGCATAGAACTCATTTCCGACGTCATAGTGGGACCGAATATTCCTGCGCGATCCACTGCGTGAATTGGCGCGCACAAGGCTGTCAACCAAACGGAATTTGGCGCGATTAAAGGGGGTGGCCTGATCAAAGGTGCCAAGATGGTCGCGATTTTTCATTGCCAGCGACACAAGAGCCTCAATAGAGGGCGTATCCCAAAGACCTTCGACATAGGCCTCTCCCAAACCCACCTGACCATGCGCCGCCAAGGCCGACACGGTGGACCAGTCATGAATGATCATCTCAGCCTCTGGCCCCGAGCTGCCAAAGTGATATCGCTCGCCTTCGGGGGTGCGCAGGGTCAGCTGGCCTTCACGCAGACGTTCGCAGGTCGACAGGAAATTCGATTTCAGAGCCTTGTTGGTCAATCGCATGTTTCAATCCTTTGATCTGATGACGCTCGTTGAGGGTCCGTACAATACGCATGGCGCTGGCAATGCCATCTTCGTGAAATCCATGTCGGTTCCAGGCTCCGGCAAACCAGGTACGGTTTTCACCCTGCATCTGGCGGATATCCCGCTGTGCCTTCAGGGCGGCCTTGTCAAAAACCGGATGGGAATATTCGACGCTGTCGTAAATTGAGCTGGCCGAGATCTCGGTGGTCGGGTTCAGCGTCACAAACAGCGGATCACTTTCCGGTATGGCCTGCAGTTTGTTCATCCAATAGGTGACACCGATGTCACCGTCTTGCGAGCGATAGGCCCAGCTTGACCAGCAGTCGCGGCGTTTGGGCATCTGACGTGGATCGCAGTGCAGAACCGCCTTGTTTGGCTGGTAGCGAATACTGCCAAGAGCCCCCGCTTCCTGCGGCGTTGCACCCTGCCCCAGGATCGCCAGCGCCTGATCAGAATGGCAGGCGAGGACCAGCTCGTCAAAGGTTTCGACAGGGCCATTGCCTGCCGTGACGGTAACTGAAAACGCATCCCGTGTCACATGGTGCACCGGGCAGCCAGTGCGCAGGCTACAGCCCCGCGCAATCAGCGCCGCCTCAAGCCGGCGCACATATTCAATACTGCCGCCTTTGACGGTCCACCACTGATGTTGCGCCGCCCCCGCCAAAAGCGCGTGGTTGCGGAAAAACTGCACCAGAGATTTTGCCGGAAACTGATCTACCTCTGCCACCGGCGTCGACCAGATCGCACCACACATCGGCATCAGATACTTGTCCCGGAACCAGCGGCCCAATCCCAGCTCGTCAACCAACTCACTTATGGTTTTGTCATCGTCCTGTGCTGCGGCCTCGGCCCGTTTGCCAAAACGCACAATGTCGGCGATCATTTTATAGAACTGCGGTTTCAACAGGTTGCTTTTTTGTGCCGTGATGGCCCGCAGGCTGTTGAGCCCGTATTCGAGCCGCCCATTGTCTATGCTCGCGCCAAAGCTCATCTCGCTTTTGATCACTGGCACATCAAGGTCGCGAAACAGACGGGTGAGGAAGGGATAGGTCACATAGTTGAAAACGATAAAGCCCGTATCGACCGGCTGGTCGCCGTTCTTGCCTGCCATCACAGTGCGCGCATGCCCACCCAGCTTGGGTGCCGCCTCAAACAGGGTCACATCGTGATAGGGCGACAGGTAGTAGGCAGCAGAGAGGCCTGAAATACCGCCTCCGACAATGGCGATCTTTTTGCGCGGGCCCTGAGTGTGGTCGAACATACGATCCTCGTTTTTCGGGTGTTATAAAAAGGATACGGCGACAGCGACGCTTTGGATCACAATTGGACACAAAAAGATTTTCCACCCGAACAGGTTTTCTGCCGCAACAGGCCAGAACAGCAGCCCGGAACAACAGGCCGGGACAGCATGCCAAAAGTGATCCAAACCCAGCGCGCACGCGTAATAAACATATGATGCTGCAACATATCCAAGCTCACACCTATCACGCCCGGCGCGGGTCGTTGAAAAACGCCTTTTCCTATGGCGTCGACTATGTCCTGAGCGATCTTGGCACGGATCAGCCCAGGCTGTTCTCGCGCAACCGTTTCAACCTGTGGTCACTTTTGGACCGCCACCACGGTGGCGCGCGCAACGAGGGGCGCGGAGTCGCGTGGTTTCGCGACATCCTGTCAGAGCGCGGCTTTCCGCTACAGGGTGCGCAGCTCTTGTTGCTGGCTCAACCTCGGTTTCTTTGGTTTCAGTTCAACCCGGTCAGCTTTTGGATCGCGCTGATAGATGGCAAACCCTGTGCCTTTGTGGCCGAGGTCAACAGCACCTTTGGCCAGCGTCACTGCTACTTTTGTGCCCACAAGGATTTTCGCCCCATTCAAAAGACCGACCGTCTGACGGCGGCAAAGCTGATGCATGTCTCGCCATTCCAAAAGGTGGAGGGGCTCTATCACTTCAACTTTGACCTCAGCGAGACTGCGATCAACATCCGCATCAATTATGAACGTGGCGATCAGGGGGTATTGGCCACACTGGTCGGTAAGCGCGCTGTCGCGACCAACCGGTCTCTGCTTTGGGCCGCACTGCGACGGCCATTTGGCGCGTTGCGCGTGCTGGCGCTGATCCACTGGCAAGCCGCAGTCCTATATCTCAAACGGGCGCCATTTCTGAAAAAACAGTCGGCACCTCAGCTGCTGCTGTCTGAGACCCAAAACTGTAGCGAGGCGGGAAAATGACTGAATTTGCGGGGAAAACCTATTGGCTGGTTGGCGCCAGTGAAGGGCTGGGCCGCGCTTTGGCGCAACAGCTGAGCGCTGAGGGCGCGCATTTGATCCTGTCGGCAAGAAACGCCGAGCGGCTACAGAGCCTGTGCCATGCGCTGCCCAATGCGCGCCCCCTACAGATGGATGTGACCGACCCCCAGGCCGTGCGACGGGCGGCCGCGGAAATAGGACAAGTGGACGGGGTTATCTACAATGCAGGCGCCTATGCGCCCATGTCGGCCACCGCCTGGGACAAGGAGGTCGCGCTGACCATGTGTGATGTGAATTTCATGGGGGCCATGCGCGTGCTGGGCGAGGTCGTGCCGGGGTTTGTGCAAAGAGGCCAGGGAGACATCACGCTGGTTGGATCCCTGGCGGGCTATCACGGTTTGCCTGCGGCCATCGGCTATGGCGCCAGTAAGGCCGCCTTGGTGAGCCTTGCCGAGACGATGCGGTTTGACCTCAAAGACACAGGCGTTGTGGTGCGACTGGTGAATCCCGGCTTTATCAAAACCCGTCTCACGGAAAAAAACAGCTTCAAAATGCCGATGCTGATGCAGCCCGAAAAGGCCGCAAGCCGGGTTTTGCAAGCGATGCGGAAATCTCGTTTTCGCACCGATTTTCCGGCGCCGTTTTCCTGGGTCATCCGTCTTTTCTCTGCTTTGCCCGACCTGGCCCTCTATCGCCTTAAGTAACATCTGGCTGGCTGTCAGATCTGGCCGCAGCTTAGATCAGTCCACCTGAAGAGAACGGCCAATACATCCCATCTTGTCCCTGCCTCAGAGACCCCATAGGCCCGGGGTCAGATACGAAATATTGGCTGCAAAAGCCGCGGCACCAACGCGCGAAACCGCAGGGGCGCCTCGGTCGCAGCCAGGCAAATACAAGGCTCACCTACATCCGCGACCGGCGTGTGCTCCAGCGCGTCATCGGCGATCTCGACATCCCCCACTCCAAAGTGCCCGGTTTCATCGCTAAAGCTGCCTTGCAAAACCAGCGTCAGCTCCAGCCCAGTGTGGCTGTGATCGGGTACCGCCTGTCCTGGTGGGATAAACAACAAGCGGACAGAGCCGCTGTCATCATGCAACAAGATATCCTGTCGCACCCCCATCCCCAGTTTTTTCCAGCGCAGGGCACGCCCCATAAGGGCCTCCATAACGGGCCCGGGATAGACGCCGCGCCGCTCGTAAACCGGCTCGGCAGTGAACGGCGTGTCCAATTGCGCGAAAAGATCTTCTTTCAGCGACGATGAAACGGGCACTGCTCCGGTTTCGTCCAGCAAAACACCGCCAACAGCCTGATGTGTCTCAAGCGCGGCGCGGCACTGTTCACACATCGACACATGGCTCGCGACAACCACGGCAAAAGCATGCGGCAGGCTACCAGAAGCATAGGCTGCCAACATGGCATCGGGGATGTGGTGGGCTACGGCACTCATTGCTTGAGGTCCTTCAATTCGTGTCTCAATCGTTCCAGCCCAAGGCGGATACGCGATTTTATCGTACCCAATGGCAGGCCGGTCTCAGCACTGATCTCCTGATGGGTCAACTCGCCCAGATAGGCCTTTTCTATGATCTCGCGCTGCAAAGGCTTGAGCGTCGCTAGGGCCTTTTTCAACTGGCCTGTTTCCTGTTCAAGGCCAAGGATCTGGCTGGCATCCGGCTCAGCGCCCGGCTCCTCCTTCAGCTCCTCAGGTATTGGCCTGTTTGCCTTGCGGGCGAGGTCGATCTGACGATTGCGGGCGATCTGGTAGATCCAGGCCGAGACCTGTGCCCGGTGTGGATCGAACAAGTCCGCCTTGCGCCAGAGTGTCAGCAAAACGTCCTGAACGATTTCCTCTGCCTGCGGCGCCGAGGCCCCCCCACGCATAATAAACCCCTTCAGTCGCGGCGCAAAAAAGTCGTAAAGGGCGCCAAAGGCAGCCCGATCACGATTATCGCGCACGGCGATCATCCAGACAGTTTGTTGGGAAATGTCAGTTTTGACTGGCGACACAGATCTTCTTTCAGAGCGGCCTGCGGTCAAGGATCGAGCGTAGAGGCGCGGAGGAATGAGAGTTTGTGTCAACATAGACCTTTTACGGGTCGGCAAGCCATACGGATCAGTTTTTTTCCAGATTTTTTTGCTGAGGTGGATCACCACCTGGAAAAACCTCTCAGGCTGCACTCACTCAGACAGGGCTGACCAAGGTCCGGGGCTAATCCGCGAACGTGGCGAACGATTGCCCGCATTGGGCTTGCTCGCTGTCTTCGCCATGGGCTTGGCGTTCACCGGATTTATCGTGAGTTGATCATGCTGCGCGATATTTTGAGGGCGCGGTTTTTGCCTGATGAAGGGCAACGCCGCTTGCACACGGCTCCACCCGAGAAGGAGATCCATTAATCTGCCCCCTTAAAAACGCCAAAGCTGAGCAGAGCATACTGTCTGAATATCCACCAGTCGGTCAGAAATAACGTAGCTTTGGTTGCTCAAAACCTCCCTTTCTATTGGTCGGGAACGCTATATTGGCTGGCTGGACAAAATCCGGATTTGAACCCAAGGCCCAAAGCAGAGAAGCAAAACTGAGCGTCGGTGCAGAACAATGGTGGGCTGGAACAAGTTGAACGCGCGGCTCGTGGCCGCGAGTCCGGTGTTTGCCATTACCGATAGGCAGAAGGCATCAGGAATTAAAATATGAAATCGCCTTGATCCAAATCGTCAACGTCGATTCCGTTCAATCGCATAGCATCCCCATCGTCATCTGTGATCACAACACCCTTAGAACCTTGGCGGGTGTGGTTGGAAATGAGATCGTCAAAATCGCTGATGCCGCTGGCACGACGCAGGTCTACCTGGTCCCTATTGCGCCGTCTTGTCACCACGAAGCGCTTCCAGCGCAACAGTGGCTTTGAACCTGTCAGAAAAACTGCGTCTCTTCGTCATTTGTGTACCCTGTCGTCAGTGTTGGATACATCCTTAGCACGCGGTCCAGTTTTGCCGGACCACTTCAGTGACAGGTAGGTTCGATAATTCAATCATGCCTCAATCACTCCAAGGCACAAAATAGCCGTTCTACGATCAAAAGCGGGCGTTTGTCGCCGGAAACGGTCGAATTCAATGTGATCGAGAAAACCCATTCGCCCCCATCCGAAACTGGTTTTTCCTTTTGTTGCCAGGCTTTGATCGCCGCTTGGATGGCACCCGCAGTAGAGCTGCTCAATTCCTGATTTGGATAAAGATATACGGGGGTTTCGCTTACCAAAGTCCGGGATGGGTCTTCCAAATCCGGGATCAATTCATATGCGTAACAGACCGATACCGTAATCAACAGGGGCGGTGTGATATGCTCATGGGCAGGAAACAACGTATCAAACGCGCCCTGCAATGCGGTTTTGATATAATCCGGACCCGGTGTCACCTCTAGGGCAATCCGTTCACTCCAAACGTTCAAAGGCGTCACAAGGCTAGAGGCAAACACGGTTTCCGTTTGGAAAACAAAGTTTGCGTTGGTATCCGGCCCACTTGGGCCAAGCAATTTTTGGTTTCGTTCAACCGCGACCGACCCGGTCGCATTTTGCCAATTCTCAACGTTCAATGCACGCCAGATCAGTGTGAACTTCGGCCACTGCGCCGGAACAGACATCCCGGTTGGCACGTTATACTGACACTGCCCATCAGCGGGTGTTCCCTGCACCAGAGCAACTGTCTCACCCGTCATGCTTTTCGCGAAAACATCCGGCCAAGATCCATTCGGCCCCGGTTGCATTCCCTTAACGGTCAATGTCAGGAAATCAATCTCGCGCAGCTCATCCGAGCCCGTGCGATCCGTTACCCTCGCCCCGAGTTCAAAGGCATATTGACCGCGCAGTTCAGCAGCCGATGTTTGCATAGACGCGATGCGATGTTCCCAATAAAGCGCGATGTTGCTGGCAAGTTCAGCAAAGGTTGAAACCGCGTTCTTAGTAACTTGCGTTGGTGACTTCTTGGGATCGGACAGAACATCCAGCAATGCCCAAAGATCATCCGCGACAGCAGTGTATTTTGCTAATTCTGTGAACACATCATTGGGATCTTCTTCGTCAAAGGCGATGAATTCATCCGGTGCGAGATTATACTCTAGCGAGATGGTTACATCATCTTGTTCTGCGTGTTCATGTGAATAGCTAAAGCTATGATCCCAAAGCGGCATTTGCCCTAGATCGACCATACTTTGCGCGCGGCCCAAAAGTTGCCCGAGCGCGCGCATTTGCATAGGTTCCGGCGCGATTGTTTGTGTACTGTCTTGCCCCAACACGGTTGGAAGCGCAGGGAACGTACGCAAGGGGATCGGAATGGTGACCTCCCCGAATTCGCACTGTACGGCGCTCGGATAGGTTCCCTTTGCGAGTGGCGGCAAAAAGCCAACCCAATTAGAGGCAACATACCCGTCCGGCAGGCCCTCTGCCGCGATATTATGTTCCATATCAGAGATATCGAACTCTAACGAAACCGGTAGCGTCCGGTGGGTCATTGCATCCGCAGTTGTGATCATAACGGTCACAAAGGGCGATGTGTCGTCCAACCAACACTTGCCGGCTGTCGCAGTCCATGCGGGTGCAACACCATTGTCTTGCGTGGGCGCGATTTGACCATAGAGGTTTGCAGGTAGCAAATGCGATCCCGCCTCGCCCCACGGTGACGTCACACTCCGGTCGAATTGAACAACGGTCGACATGGCATAGGCCTGCGCGAGGTTGATACCAAGCTGCTGGCGCAGGGTTTCAACCGCCGCATCTCGCCCTGCCACCGCACTCGGGTCCTCGACCTCAAGCACAGATGCCAAGCCATTCGCAATCTTGGGAATAAGGTCACGTTTTGCGCCAATGATACGCTCAAGATCGCCGCGCATATCGGGATCCAAGTAGAGCGCGGTCGCATTGGATGCGTTCAGCATTTGATCCAGGTCACTCAAGAAACGCGCAGCCCATGGTTCTGCATCGACGCTTTGAAAATCTGTTTCTGTGGCGGTTTGCGTAAGCGATCCATCCGTTTTCAAACTCTGAATTGGCACGCCTTCGCGACTGACCAAAGTGACATAGAGCGGCTCTATCGCAAAATAACGTGGCTGCGGATTGCTTTGCCCAGGGACTGTTACAGTGCCCTCAATGGTTAAATCTGAAATCCCCGCGGCCCCGAAATCGGTGATCCATAAATCTTGCTCGCTCTCACTACCATGACCCGTGGAGAGAGCCAGATCCGGCAGCGCAGCCGAAAAGCCTGCAACAAACGCATTGAGTGTTAAACTGGTATCTGCTTGGCTTGCCGCCGCCAAAGGCGCTGGCAGGACGCCGCGCACGCGCGCTACAGTTCCGGTTGGGGCGAATTGCTCGAACGTGGGATTTATCAGCTCCGAAGGTCGCTCAAAATCAATGGCAACCCAAAGCGGGAAGACGGGTCCAGGATATGGCCCCGACCCGCCAATGGTAACCCCTTGCTCGAAAGGTTTAGGCGCAAGCAAGGCCATCGCATCGGCACTGAAAATCGCAGTGTTTTGGTTCTCTTGCGATGTTGCCAGTTCATCCGCGCTGACTTGGATTCCGAGTTGCGCGAACCGGACGATAAGTGTGTTGAACGTATCGTTCGGCAGCGTCAGAACTGACGTCACAGTGTCAGGAGCAAAGATGGTTTGCCCCTCTTTGATCAAACCCGGCGTTGCGACATTGGCAAGCGCAAATTCGCCTGCGCTGATATTATAAAGACTTGTAATATCAAGCGGGCGGGTATCGTTTCTCAAACGTGCCAGAGGGCATAGTATAAGCGCAGCGGCCCTGAAGATGGGCTGATCTTTGAGCGATGTTGCGACATCCGACATGCGAGCAGCGGGATCGACACCCTGCACCAGAACAAGAACTTGCGCGAAGGATGCGCCGCTTGCCGGGGTCGTGATTGTCGCCGCCGTCGTACCAACCTGCACAACAAGCGTCTGTCCACCGGCAATGACCTTTGGCATATTGGCATTTGCATCCGCGAGAGACGTTGCAGGATCGTCGCCCCGCCAATCAAATCGCAGCGTAAGACTGTCGAGCGTATCTGTTCCTTGGAGCGTGTATGGCCCGCGCAAAGCGTCCAATTCATGAGGCAGGGCAAGCAATCCCGGAATGACCAAGCCCGAGTCCATCGGTAATGAGCGATCGCTATTGGCAAGGAGCAATGCCTCTGCAGGACAGGCATAGCTGTCTGAAAACTGCTTCAAGGTTTGATCCGCCAAAGGAATGATCCCGCCTGCATCGCCAAACGTGCCAAGGTGCAACAATGCCCCTGCATCAAACAGCGCGGGCGTTTGCAGATTTCCTGCAGCCAATTGCGCTTGGGTAAGCGCCGTTGGGTTATTGGCGAGCGTGGCGTGATCACTGACAAACCAGACACTGTTGTAGAGATCTTCGTCAGGTTCAAAAATCCCGATACGATCACCATTCAACTCAGCCAGATCGGCGGCCGTCACGTTGATCCCTTCCTCGGCATAGGCGCTCACGACATCATTGAAGCTCCGGATCGGAAACGGATCGCTGTCGTCAGTGACTTCAATCATGGCATTCAGCTCACTGCCAACAGGCATCTTAAAGGTAAAGCCCGGCTGCAATATATTCAAAGCGGCATTCTCGCTCGCAAGCGAGGCCCCCGTAGCGCCCCCCGATTTGGCCAAAGCATCGAGCGTGCTCATCCCGTCCGCAGTGGATATGGTTTGCGCAGGATCAAGCTTCAGGCGTGCCCCAATTCTTAACGGTAGTTCACCGTTTTCAGTGGAGGAAAGCAATTCCAGCGAGGTGATTGCCGGCCAGCCATCAGGCCGCTGCGCATTCGCGATCGTGGTCGCGGTCTCGGTTTCAACATAGACATCAAAGGCAGGAACGATAACAGGGTCAGCTCCCACCAGCGCGATGATAGGCTTGTGCGCATTCGCTGTGGCCACTTCGGCGGCGCGCACATTGTATGTCATGAAAACATCGCCCAACGTGGAGCCCTGTTCAGGTTTTGCATCCAAGAACTGCGCCGCCAAACTGGAAAATGCATAATTTGCAGCCGCAAACTGCCACAAATTATCCACATCAACATCCATCTGGGCGTCTTGAACCAAACGCAGACTGGTTTCGACGCGCGCGGTGATACGCTGACCCAATTGGTAGTAGGATTTGGTAAAGACCTCAGCTTGTTTGGCGGCAACCTCAATCCCGATGCCCCCCGGTTGCGACGGCGACGGCATCACCGTTGCACTGCGCGGCGAAAGGTTAACAACGAGCTCGGTTGTTGCGCCGCTGCCTTCCAGATAATAGCCGCCCACCATCGCAGGCCAGTCACTTACGCCAATCAAAGGATCAGTATACCCCACCGGCACATCTAAATCAGATCCGTTGGTTTCACCTGGAGCCGTCCTATTCCCTAAAATATCTCCAAACCCAAATGTCACGCTGCTTTCAGGGATCGCACTTGCACGACCAAAGCCGCGATAAGGATCATCGCCAGGAGCGGGCAACCCCGCAACATCTGGCAGGTCTGAATCGGGGCCAAACCGATAAAATGGCACGACCTGGTCGTAGGACCAGATGGGATGGGCGACATCGCGTGCAAGATCATCTTTCAACAAGCCTTTGCGCACCATGCGTTCTTTTTGCCAACGTTCTGTCGTATCCCCATCATGAGGTTTGGGCATCACCGGCATGCCCGACGCCGTCATCACATAGGTCGCATTTTGGGATGTGTTCATTTCGTATGTTAGCAAACTGAACAACTGGCGCAGCAAAAGCTCTGCGGTCTCGCCATCGGGCGGCGCATCAATCGCAAGGGTGAACCCGTAATTCCCCGGGGGCTGTAACGCCTGATAAACGATATCCTCGGTTCCGGTGTTTTCCACATAAAGCGTGTCTGCGGATGCATCAATTCCCGGGCCTATCAACGCGCAATTGTTAAACGGCAAAAGCGCACGGCCATCCGGCGCATCTCCTTGTTGGGTGCCGGCGATGATCAACAGCTCGATCGTGGCCACGCCGTTTCCGTCAAACGCATTCGCAGGCAATCCAGCATTCACCCCAACATAATAGCCTGCCCCGCCAACCACTGCCCCTTTCCACAAAAGCGTGGTGAACTCTTCCAGAAAATCCAGCGAAGCAAAATGAACAGGCCCAGTGGCACCTTCATCGCCCTCTTCGCTCAAATCCATCTGAATCAGGTTGAACAGGTCTGTCGGCGGAACCGTATCCGACGAAAGATTTGACTGAATGAGGAAAATATCATCCTCGGGACAATCGATCACCGTAAGGCCATTCGCGTTCCCCGCATCCGGCGCAGGCTGAACCAAAGCATATGCCCGCGTCCCGCTGGCATTCCCGGAAGCCAACCACTTGCGCAGCGCAATCAGGTCATCGCGCGCCGTCTCATTTACCAAGCTCAGAACAAACAAGGTCTTGCTCCCATCGACCTGTTTTACCTGTAGTGGAATCTGGCAAGCCCATGTTGCATTGGTAATGGCGGCTGAACTCCGTCCAGCTGCCGCTTCACGCCGCGTGGCGAGTATTTCATAATCCTCGCCATTGTTCTCTTTCGCACGCGCTAATAAATCACTGCCGAAAGGCCAGATACTCGGCTGCGCACTCAACGGTGGTGACCCCGCATTCGGGATTGGCAGAGCGATCTGGGTTTGCAATTCAATACGATGATTTAGCCCATAAGGACGTGGCGAACTCCCTGCCGTCGGCAGCGGCGTTGGCGGTGCATTGACAGGCACGGAAAACGTGAGCGCGGGTCCCATTTCGATGATCTCTTCGTTGGTATACCTGAAGGTCAGCGTCTCGGTTTCATCCGCTAAAACGACCATCCCTATTTCGGGCAACGCGCGTTGGATCAACATTGGATTGCGCGCGGCATAATCAAGCTGACGCTGCGCCAGTGTTTCATGCGTATCATCGGGCTGCACAACATCAACCTGCGAGAAGGTCACCCAGACCGTTTGCGAGGTGACATCGACCTCAAGCGCAGTCTCGCCCGCTTTGCTCGGCGCGTCATCGACGGCGACATCAATCTGCTGTCCCGTCAAAGAATAGAGCGGAGACAATTCGTTTAGATCCGCCACAGTATGGCCATCCTGATCTAACAGATCAGGCAGCTGTAGTCCCGCCAACAAAGAACGCGAAGCTTGATTTACGATTGAGGGGACATGCTCCTCATTCCCTAGAATGCCCGCGACAATTTGAGAAACGCTCATAACAGGCAAATGTGTCACAAGCAGCTTTGTATCGCGCGCGTAGAGACCCGCCAGATCGGCCAATCGTTCAGCAACGTCTGCCACTGGCAGACCGTAAACGGACAAAAGCGCTTGAAAACTCAGCGCGCCTGCATCGCCGCTTTCAGCCACCGCGCGCGGCACCGGCACAACCGCCAATGGCGACAGCACATCAGCCGTTCCAAGCCAATCCAGGATCGCGTCCCAGTCATAGCTCCAGTCACCATCGGTGGGTATGTCACCCTGCGATGTCCAGATTGCATTTATCAACAACCGGCGCGATAGCTCTTCGGCACTTTCACCGGAGACAATGGCAAGGGTGTCAAAGGCAGGTAAATCATAGGTATTTGGCGCGGTTTGCGTCACTCCAGCCAGAAACGCCGACCAATCGGGAAGGTCTGCAGGCGGATCATTCGGGTAGACCTGTTCCAGCGTCAACATAAGCCCGATCCGTGCCAGCGTGTCTCCCACTTGCGTCACATAAACCGCTGTGGGTGAGAGCTGATTGAAACCACTGGGAATGCTAAGAGTTTCACCGGGAGGCAATTCAAGTGAGGTCGGAACGATCTGATCGGCAAACAGATAAGACATGGCGTCACGGTTCAAATCAAACACGGCCTGCGCGTACCACGCCGAAGGTTGCAGCGCGACACTCTCAAATGTGTCGGACAACACATACCGACTATAAGCCGTTGCGGCTGCACGCAGAACCGTCTCAGGGCCCGTTGTCCAATGCTGCGCAGGATAGCCAAATGTCGCGCCTGCCTGAAACAACTCAATCGAAGTCGCCAACCCAGTTTCGACGCCGTTTTCGACAAAAAGCGACGTGGCTTCTTGAACGTTGAACAACGCAGCAATCCCGTTCAGGGTTTCGCCTTTTGCGACCTGATGAAGCACATCTCCCAGATCGATCCGATTAAGCGCAAATTCACGCTCTGTGTTGTCCAGCGCGATGACCTCGGGGGCGACTCCAAGACGCAAAGCAATCGTGGATCCCACCGGTGAAAGTGTCAGTGTCGCCACAAGCTGAGGATTCAGAAAATTGAGTTCTGCAGGTGTCGCGCCAAGTTGGAAAGCGACGCTATCAACCGTGTCACCAACCCGAATATCATAATCCACACTCGCATTTGGGAAGGTCAAGGCAAGTTCAGAAAGGCTCTGCGTTTCACCAGGATGGCTTGGGCTTTCCGCGACGTTGACCGAGGAGTTTTCCATCAGGTCTTGAACCTCTGTGACCGCCGCTTTGGCAATCATCAAGCAGTAGTCGCGGAAAATGAAGGTCGGGTAGCTTTCGTATTCACTTGGAGTATCATCAGAAGGCCTTGGCTTGCCTGCGCCGCCAACGGGAAAATACTCAGACATGAAATTCGACACGCCCCATTCGTAAAGCGGGCCAATCTCATTGTAGGTTGCAAAATTCACATCCCCACCCGGGGTCGCGCTCCAGGATATTCCGGGCGGCAGCGGTATCGCCATTCCCCCCAACTGCCCCGCACCACCCTCTGGCGCATTCGTCATTTGAAGATGCAGGTTGGCATCAAATAAGGCGTCAAGCTGCATATAGCTAAATCCGGCATCAGCAGTGGTGGGATCATTCAAGGCATTGATCAATAACGCCAACTGCGCTGATGTCACCGGATCATCAGGGTTTGTTGGTCCATTGGGAATGGAATACAGCGTGTAATACAAGAAGAGTTGGACCCATAAATCAGGGGTCAGCATTGCGGTGTCTTGTGCATCACGAGCATGAGGATGCATGGCGGCTGATCGCTTGTGCGTGTCTTTGGCTGTAATAGCCTGCGCATCGCTACCTAGATTTGCGCAGGCTACGAAAGTTGCCCGATACGTCGGAGGGGGGCCAACGGGCGCTGCTCCGGTCCAAGATATTGGTACTTCGTTCAAGGAAATTGTCGGCAGCAAATGAAGAATAGCTGTTTTTGTATCTCCATCCGGGAACATCTTTTTGGCGGGGTCCCATCCCCATGTGTCAGCGACCGTTTGCGTTGCACCAAGGAAAAACGCACTCAGAAGCGGTGCACGGCGCAGGTAATGGCGATGCAAATGAGCGTTGCGCCGCTTTACATGACGACGCGTGCGAACCATCGGAGCCAATCCGCTGGGCCCAATCCGATCTGGCGCAAACAGCATTTGCACATTCCGAGCCGCTGGCGGGCCCTGGTCTGCATCCAATATCCATGGTGTTTGCTGTGCAGTGCCAAGCGTGTAATCCAGCTTCAATTCGACATGAAATGAGAAGGACAGCGTTACAAAAAGTATCTTAACTTTGGCCTGGGCATCAACAGAGATTTTGAGTTCAAGTTGGGTCGGTTGATAACTTTCAAAAATTGCACTGACCTGAGCATAGGCCTCTAACGTCACTGAAACTTTGATGATTTTGAAATCAACATAGCCATAGACTTTGCCATGTAGCGCCGCGATGCCATGTGCGCTGAAATAAGTTTCAGAGGGCGCCCCGTTGCTGGAAGGATTGAACCAACTCAATACCCCCTCAAAGATGACCTGAAGCTCGACATAGGCGCCTCCTGCGAGAATGCCCGCACGAATTTCGCGCCCGACGCCAACGGCCAAACCAATTCCAAGTTCGATAACAGGGCTAAACGTGCCGTTGGTAATCTTGGGAACTTTGCTTGACGTGGTCCCGTTGAGCACACCAAGATATAACCCTCCTCGCCCAATAAACACATAGGCTTGGGCCGAAAAGGACCGCGTGAAATCCTGATTGTAGGGGAATCCGAAATCGACCTTGAAGTTGCCATTCGTGTAGATTTCGATAACAATCGTCCCGAGTGTGAAAGAGGCGATGCCTATCGTGAACGTGCGAAACGCGTCCGGCAAACGCAATTCAACACGGAACATGCCAACATCGTCGCTTATTTTCTTATAGAGAATTTCAAATCGCAGCCCCGCGAGAGACCCTGCTTTTTCACCATTGAGCCCGATTGAAAGCCCATAAATGATCGGGTCGTTGAAAATGATCCCAAGATCCAGTGCCCCCCCCAACAAGCCGACATCCAGTCCGATCAACCATTGGCTATCGGCAGAATAAGCAATCGGGCCTGACGTGCCGGGCAATTTATTGGGGTCTTCGACGGGCTCCATTGCATCGGCCATAAGTGCAAGAGTACCCGTCACAGAGGGGGGAGGATCTTGCAATTGAATACGCTGCCCGATGCCAAGATATCGCAAATCGACCAAACTTGGTCCGGTCCCGGGCACTGGCGGAGGCGGATCGTTCACAACGTCCCAAGCGAGCGCATCCTCCCCCTTATACTCTTGCCCTAGGAAACTGCCCTCTAAGATCAGATCAACCTTGCCAGTTCCGCCCTTGGTGTAGCGCACTCCGATCGACGACAACGTCCCAAAGCCAAGGTTAACATCTGCTTTGTAAACGAATTCGACCACATTGTCGGTCGGATCAATCGTAAGCACGAAACGCGACAACTCGATCCGGTTCAAGATGTCCCAAGGCGGATCAAGACTAAACCCGATGGTTGGCGCCGCGAGGTTGACCAGATATTCCAGTATTTCCCCTAGGGTTTTTCCGCCCAGCTGCAAACTAATTGCCTGATGTCGGGTCGACTTTTCCGGGTCTTCATTGGTTTTGCCGCGCCACGAAGTGGTCGCTTGCAACCAAATTTCATCATATTGAACCTTCAGTAGATAAGTCGGTTCTTCAACACCGATGTCCATCCCGGCATCAATCTGGATCTTGTTGACCGAGAACATGCCACTCAACCGTCCGCTCGCGGGTGCCTCGCCTGGCAACTTGGACGAACGCCCGATATCAACGCTGGCGGCAGCAGAAATCTTCAACTCCGTGTCAAAAATGGTCGGTGTCCAACGCGCAGAAATAGTACCACCAATTTGATAGGAGCCATCGCCAGTGGATAGGCGGATGTCGAGGCGATCAACACTTATGCCATTCAAACTTGCGGGCGGCGGTGTCCCCGCGCCGCTGGGCAGTCCCATAAACCGTTTTGCCAAAGCAATCAGATCAATCGAGGTTCCGGGGTAAAGATGGCCCTCGAATATCCAGCCTTTAGGCGTCGCTGGATCCTGAATCGGATACTGCGCACTCACCATCAAACGCGGGGCCTGATAGTCATTTGCATCCAATGCCGGATTGAACAAGAACGTCGCATTGATCCCGCCGCCGACTTGTCCGGATTGCACTTCAATCCAGAATTTCAGGTCCTGAAGCACAATCGTTGTAACGATGAGATCAATCTCCCAACCCTGATCAGGATCAGGTTGATCGCCATTCATAAAAACAATTTCAGTATTCGCCGAATAGCGCTGCGCCAGAGGATCGGCAAAAAATCCCAAGGCCACAACATTGGCCTGATCCGTGACTGCTGGCCCCTTAGCACCAAAGAAATATTTGAACGCCTCGCCGACGGGAATGATGTCGCCCTGTCGCATTTGGCCTGTAATCAGCAGATCAGGTAGATCGATTGAAACATCAATATCAACGGGTTTGCCCGCCTCGCGCGGGTCATAACCTTCATCATCGTTGCGCGCAGCCGACAGTATCTCAGGTGCCTTTTGGGCAATGGACAGATCCGCCCCCTGATCGCTCTCGCCAAATCGAAAGCTTCCAAAGACGCTGCCCGAAACCGTGCTTATCGTTTTTCCAACGCCGGGTGCGGCGGCATCATCGATGTTCGTCCAGCCCCAAACCCAACGTGTGCCAAGGTCGTGAAGCGTTACAAATGGAACTGGCGGCGTGAATTCGGCGTCCGACTTGATGGTGACCGCAAGAAAGCTAAGCTTTGGCAAGACGTCGGCCTCAGGCGCGGAAAAATATAACTCGACGCTGTGGAACTTAAAACTCTCCAAAAGCGGGAAATTTTCCGGTAGCGGCAGTTCTGGTAGGCCAAAGATGTCGGCAAGCTGCTGCATTCCACGTACAATAGAAGCGCTTTTGGGATCAAAAATGGCCGTCAAATGCCACTGGCTTCCAGAGGTCAGAATCTGCGTCGATAAGGAGGCATTTAGACCAGTCACGCTATTGCCCAGTGTCACAGTACCGATCAAATTGAGGACGGAGAATTCTGACACACCCCAAAGCTCGGCATCCATGCCTGTCTCAATGATCAATTGCAGGCCAATATCACGAAGCGTCAATCCGCCCGGCCCTTCGTCCAATCCACTTTCCTCGCTCACCACCATGGTGGCTGAGTTTGCCGGATAGGCCGATAGGGCCACAACTGGCGTTTCCGTCCAGGTTGTTGGCATTGTCACGACCCCAGACAGCGCCAACGGCCAAGGCCCGAGGAAATCTGCAAAGGTCTCAAACAACGGCGACTCAGGGAGCAACCCTAACAGATGCAACTCAGGCTGTTCCAACGCACTGTTGGCTTGAAATGACACAGTGCGCAGCGCAAGCCCTTCAAACAACGAAGGCGTCCAACGAATGGTTCCCGTGAGCCCATCCGTGGCTTGGCTACCGGGCAGCGCCGCGGCGTTGAAAAACGCTGAAAAAACCAAATCAGACTCGTCAAGATCCAGCCGTAGATCAAAAATCCCTGTTTGCGTACCGCTTTGCACGAACACCAAAGTTGCATGAACGGCAAAACGCATCCCAGCCGGATCACCCGGTTGTCCGAAAACCCCGCGTCCCGTCAAGGTAACGCGATCCAGCCCCTGAACCACGTTGGTCGCGCTCAGACTATATGAATCGCTTAATCCAAAGGCTTCCAGAACCGGACGCATATCCGTCAGATCAGGTTCGGCGCTCGCGGACCATAGATCAATCGAGCCACCTGAAATCGCGCCGCTCAGAGCATTGTAAACTGCGATTATGGACATAGCGGCTCCTGAGTATCGACGTTA
>JAWUWF010000063.1:0-17109 GCA_034111985.1 Pseudophaeobacter sp. | reverse complement strand
TGCTCACTCTCTACCTCTGTCCGCAAACAAACTTGTCAAAGTTGAGTGCCAGAACTCTTACCGGAGTTAACAATTTATTAACCAATTCCCATTTCAGCGTCAATATGGGGCAGGCTCTTGAGACCCGCGTGGCAGGGCCGGATCAGGTCTGAAACAAGGCCATTTTATAGAGCTTTGAAATTGCTTAACATTTAACCATCTGAGCTCAAGCGCACTCTTCCGGACATGTGCCAAAAAGACACATGTCAATATCAGAGTGTTGCACACACAAAATCTCCTTGCAGGTGACTTCTGACGCCATACAGATCAACTGAAGCGTGTTTTACGGTGAGCTCATTGCTGCAGGATTGGGCGTCCAGACAGGGTTTAGTAAACGCCCAGATTTCAGATCACGCCAGTGCGATCACTTTCTGGATCACACAGGCGGTTTGCTCGGGCGTTTGCGCCGGACACATGGGCAGGCTGAGAACCTCATTCGCCAGTCGTTCGCTCAGGGGAAAGCTGCCGAGTTTATAGCCTGCATCCGCATAGGCAGGCTGCAGATGTGGTGGGATAGGGTAGTGAATAACCGTTCCAATGCCCGCTTCAGCCAGACGTTTCTGCAGCCCGGACCGGTCGGTGTGGCGCAGCACATAGAGATGCCAAACCGGATCTGCCCATTCGGGCACCATCGGCGCGGTGAGGCCAGCAGCCGCAAAGGCCGCGCTGTAGGTTCGCGCTATCTCCTGACGGCGCAGGGTGGCAGCATCCAGCTGTTGCAGCTTCACGCTCAAAACAGCGGCTTGAATCGGGTCCAGACGGCTGTTCAGGCCTTTGACCTCGTTTTCGTATTTAACGCGAGAGCCGTAGTTGCGCAGCAAATCAACCTGAGACGCGATCTCGGCATTGTCCGTGGTCAGGGCACCGCCGTCCCCTAGCGCCCCTAGGTTTTTCGAGGGGTAAAAGCTCCAGGTGGCGGTGCCTGTACTGCCAATGCGGCGGGATTTATAGCGTGCGCCATGCGCCTGGGCCGCGTCTTCCAGTACAAAGAGATCATGCTTTTTAGCGATTGCATTCAAGGCGTCCATATCGGCGGGTTGACCATAGAGATGAACGGGCAAAATGGCGCGGGTGCGCGGGGTCACGGCGGCCTCGACCGCTGCCGGGTCGATATTGTAGGTTGCCTCCAGCGGCTCTACCGGCACAGGAGTGGCGCCACATTGGCTGACCGCAAGCCAGGTTGCGATATAGGTATTGGCTGGCACGATCACCTCGTCGCCGACACCGATCCCCGCCGCCGCAAGCCCCAGCCGCAGCGCATCCAGCCCATTGGCAACCCCAACACAATGGGGGCTTTGGACAAAGGCTGCAAAATCAGTCTCAAAGGCTTCCAGCTCTTCGCCCAGCACAAAGGAGCCCGAGCGGGCAACGCGCAAAAGGGCTGCCTCAATCTGGTCCTGTTGCCCGGCATGGGCGGCTTTCAAATTCAGAAAGGGAACTTTCATCACGCACCAACCGCATTAAGGAACTCTGTTCGATCCCGAATGTAATCCGCCTCATCATAGGGGGCAGAGGCCAGCACCATGCAGACCGATCCGGAGGAAAAATTATCAAGATACCGCCACATCATCGGACAGACATAGACGCCATAATAGGACCGGTTGAGGTGAAACCGCTTTTTCTCAAAGCCATCATCCAGAACCATGTCAAAGCTACCCGACATGCAAATGACCAGTTGATGCAGGTTCTTATGCGCGTGCTCGCCGCGATCAGAGCCGCCCGGCACGTCGTACAGATAGTAGACCCGCTTGATATCAAAGGGGATGTGATTGCCCCCCTCAACAAAGGTCAGATTGCCACGCACATCGGTGATTTTTGGCAGATCGACAATCGAGCAGTCTTTTAAAGGCACTGGACACTATCCTGCTTGTTTTTCCTGCGACATTATAAAGGGATTACTGGGAATGACAAACGGCTTCATCCATGGGAAAGCTCCTGTATTACGGGCCCCAAACTGCCATTTTCACTGCCCTTTTGCGGCCAAATCCAGTACCGTCTGCTGACCCCAGCATAGTCACCCTCCCCTATTTAGGCGTTTACGCTAGGGCGGCCATCAGGTCGGTTATGGCCTTGCGGTAGCGGCTCAGAATCGCGTCGCGACCGATGTGGCGGCTGTCCTTAACACAGTGACGCCCGGCGGACCAAAGATCTGTCACCACATGATCCTTGGCCGCAAACACCAGCCCGTCCAAAAGCTGGTCGCAGCGCAGCCCACAAAGCGCAGGATCACTGCTGTCAATAGCCACGAGATCGGCCAGAGCACCCTCGGTGATCTCACCCGCTGTGCGCCCCAGCGCCTGCGCACCACCCCGGGCAGCTCCGGTGTAAATCGCATGTCCGACCGAGCCTTCTCCCCGCACCAGGATATTGCGGGACATATCCCGCAGTCGCTGGGAATACTCCAGTGTGCGCAGCTCTTGCGTAAGCGAAATCAGCACATTGGAATCAGATCCCACGCCAAACGCTCCACCGGCATTCATATAGCTGGCGCCATTAAAGGCCCCATCGCCAAGGTTGGCCTCGGTGATCGGGCACAGCCCTGCCACAGCACCAGAGTTTGCCATGTCGCGTGTTTCGCCCTCCGTCATATGGGTGGCATGGATCAGGCACCAGTTCTGATCTACGGGCGCATTTGCCAGTAGCCATTCGACGGGTCGCGCGCCAAGCCCTGCCTCCACTTCGCGTACTTCCTTTGGCTGCTCGGCAATGTGAATATGTACGGGGCCACCCCCATATGCCTTCAGCACCTGATGCAGATCGCTGGGTGAGGTCGCACGCAGAGAGTGCGGCGCGATGCCAACCCGGCAGTCGGCGGGCAGGGCGCTGATATTGCTCTTGGCCTGCTCCACCAATCTGCAGAACTGGTCAATGTCATTGCCAAAACGCTGCTGGCCAGCCTCAAGCGGTTTCTCCCCAACCCCGGCATAGCTATAGAGCACCGGCAAATGGGTGAGGCCAATGCCCGTCTCGCCTGCCGCAGCCATAATGCGGTCGGAGTGCTCGCTGAGAGTGTCATAGGGTGTGCCGTTCTTTTGGTGGTGCAGATAGTGGAATTCTGCGACGGCGGCATAGCCACTTTCCTGCATTTCCATAAAGACCAGTGCTGCAATGGCTTCGATCTGATCTGGGGTCAGATGGGCAGTAAAGCGATACATCAGATCACGCCAGGTCCAGAAGCTGTCCCGCCCCGCCATGCGATATTCCGTCATCCCGGCCATGGCGCGCTGAAAGCTGTGGCTGTGAAGGTTGGCCAGAGCGGGCAACAACGTGTCGACCTGCAGGTCCCCGGGCACAGCGCGGCTGTCGGCCACAATGGCGGCAATCTTGCCATCCGCCAGCTGCAGTCGTGTGTTGCGCGCCCAGCCCGTCACCAGAAGCGCCTGTTTTGCAAAGATCGCTGTCATCACATCCCTCACTTTATGTCTAGACATATGACATATTGATTTGTACCAGAAAAGAGGAAATTGCTTATTGTAGGGGGCGGCATGCAAGCAGAGAGTCACGTTTTGGTCGAGCTTCACGCTGCAACGATGGCGGATGCGACCTCACCCTACGGCCTGATCGAACAGGCCGCGATCGTTGTGGCGGACGGCCAGATTGCCTGGATTGGCGCCGAAGTGGATCTGCCCGCGCGCTTTGCGCCGCTGACGCGAACCTCTCTGGGAAACCGGCTGGTGACGCCCGCTCTGATCGACTGTCACACCCATGTGGTGCATGGCGGCAATCGCGCAGCAGAGTTTGAACTGCGCCTCAAGGGCGCCACCTATGAGGAGGTGGCGCGGGCTGGAGGCGGTATCATCTCGACGGTCACCGCGACCCGATCCGCCAGCGTTGACGATCTGATTGCCCAGGCCTTGCCCCGCATTGATGCCATGCTGGCCGAGGGCGTCAGCACCCTTGAAATCAAATCTGGCTATGGTCTGGACCGGGAGACAGAGCTCAACATGTTGCGCGCCGCCCGCGCCCTGCCGCAGCACCGCGCTGTGCGGGTCGTGACCAGTTTTCTTGGGGCCCACGCGGTGCCTGCCGCCTATAGCGGCCGCCCCGACGCCTATATCTCTGAGGTCTGCATTCCCACCCTGCGCGCGGCCCATGCAGAGGGGCTGGTCGATGCTGTCGATGGCTTTTGCGAAACCATTGCCTTTTCGCCCGCCCAGATCCGTCAGGTCTTTGATGTGGCGCGCGAGCTGGGCCTGCCGATGAAACTGCATGCAGAGCAGCTCTCTAACCTGGGCGGCGCTACGCTGGCCACCAGCTATGGCGCGCTCTCGGCGGATCATATCGAGTATCTTGACGCAGCGGGTGTTGCCGCCATGGCAGCAGCGGGCACCGTGGCCGTGATCCTGCCCGGAGCCTTTTATACGCTGCGCGAGACCCAGATGCCGCCGATTGAGGCGCTGCGCAAGGCCGGCGTTGCCATTGCACTGGCCACGGATTGCAATCCGGGCTCAGCACCTATGACCTCGCTGCTGCTGGCCATGAACATGGGCTGCACCCTGTTTCGCATGACCCCGGAAGAAGCGCTGCGGGGCGTCACAGCCCATGCGGCGCAGGCACTGGGCCTCACAGATTGCGGCAGGCTGAGCCCCGGAACGCGCGCTGACCTGGCTGTTTGGGACGTCGCGCACCCAGCCGAGCTGGCCTATCGCATCGGTTTCAACCCGCTTTACGCCCGTATTATTGGAGGCACAGTGTGACCACTCTGACCCTGACACCCGGTACTGTCTCGCTGGCGGATCTAGAACATGTCTTTCGCGCTGAATGCGCGGTGCGTCTGGATGCGTCTTGCCGCCCGGCGATAGAGCTGGCGCAGGGGCGCATCGCGGCTGCTGCTGCGGGTGATGCGGCCGTCTACGGGGTCAATACCGGCTTTGGCAAACTGGCCAGCGTCAAGATCGCCGCTGAAGACACCGAGACCCTGCAGCGCAACCTTATTCTCAGCCATTGCTGCGGCGTGGGGCCGGCTATTCCGCGCGCCCATGCCCGGCTGATGATGGTGCTGAAACTGCTCAGCCTGGGGCGCGGGGCCTCTGGCGTGCGGCTTGAGATCATTGATCTGCTGCAAGCGATGCTCGACAAAGGTGTCACACCGGTCATTCCGGCCCAGGGATCTGTTGGCGCCTCGGGGGATCTGGCGCCGCTGGCGCATATGGCCGCCGTGATGATGGGCGCGGCCGAGGCCGAGTATCAGGGCAACGTGATGCCCGGTGCAGCGGCACTGGCGGCGGCGGGACTCAAACCGGTCACGCTTGGCCCGAAAGAGGGCCTGGCGCTGATCAATGGCACCCAATTTTCCACCGCCTTTGCCCTTGCCGGGTTGTTTGGTGCCTGGGCGGCAGCACAAAGCGCGCTGATTACATCAGCCCTGACCACAGACGCCATCATGGGGTCCACAGCCCCGCTGCAGCCGGAAATTCACACGCTGCGCGGTCATCGCGGCCAAATCGAAGCGGCCGCCACCCTGCGGGCCTTGCTGGCAGGGTCACTCATTCGCGAAAGTCACCGCGACGGCGACACCCGGGTGCAGGATCCCTATTGCATCCGCTGCCAGCCGCAGGTCGTGGGGGCCGCGATGGATGTTCTGCGTCAGGCCTCCCAAACGCTAGAGATCGAGGCCAATGCCGCCACCGACAACCCTCTGGTTCTGGTTGGGGCTGACCTGATTGTCTCGGGCGGAAATTTCCATGCCGAACCGGTGGGCTTTGCCGCTGATATGATTGCACTGGCCATTGCCGAGATCGGCGCCATTGCGCAACGCCGCATCGCGCTGATCGTTGACCCTACGCTGAGCCATGACCTGCCGCCCTTTCTGACGCCCAACCCCGGGCTGAATTCGGGCTATATGATCGCCGAAGTCACCACGGCGGCCCTGATGAGCGAAAACAAACATCTGGCCAACCCCTGTGTCACCGACAGCACGCCGACCTCGGCCAATCAGGAGGACCATGTCTCGATGGCGGCCCACGGCGCACGGCGGTTGGGGCAGATGCTGGTGAACCTAGAACGCATTCTGGGGGTTGAGCTGCTTTGCGCCACCCAGGGCGTGGAATTTCGCGCGCCTCTCTCCACCAGCCCGGCCCTACAGGATGTCATGGCGCAGCTGCGTGCCAAGGTTCCGCCATTAGAAGACGACCGCTATACCGCCCCCGACATCGAGGCGGCCTCGGCGCTGATCAGCCGCGGCGATATCGCAGGTTGCACCCATGTGGCAATGCCGGAGCTGTCTGCATGAGCGCGCCGGTAGAGATCGTGCGTGGCAATAGCCCCCTGGTGCTGGGCCTGCCCCATACCGGCACCTATGTCCCGCCGCCTATTGCGGCAAAGCTGAACGCGCGGGGCCGGGCACTGGAAGATACCGACTGGCATATTCACAGGCTCTATGACGGGCTTTTGCCTGATGTGAGCTGCGTGCGCGCCACATTTCATCGCTATGTGATTGATGCCAACCGGGACCCATCGGGCATCTCGCTCTATCCGGGGCAAAACACCACGGGGCTGGTGCCGTTGACCAATTTTGACGGGCTGGGCATCTGGGAGCAGGAGCCTGACTCTGCAGAGGTTGAGAGACGCCGCCAGGCCTTTCACACGCCCTATCACGCCGCGCTTGAGGCGGAGCTCAACCGGGTGAAAGCGCAACATGGCTTTGCCATTCTTTATGATTGCCATTCGATCCGGGGCGATATTCCGTTTCTGTTTGCTGGCACCCTGCCGGATTTCAACATTGGCACCAATATGGGCAGCACCTGTGATCCGGCTCTTGCGGATATTGTGGTCAAGGGTTGCGCCGCCGCGCAGGACTATAGTTCGGTTCTGAACGGCCGCTTCAAGGGCGGCTGGACCACGCGCCACTATGGCCGCCCGGAACAGGGCCTGCACGCCATTCAGATGGAGCTGACCCAAAGTACCTATCTCGCCACCGAGGCCGCGCCCTGGAGTTATGAAGAGCCCAAGGCCAGCCGCCTGCGCCCACATTTGCAGCAGATTCTCACAAGCCTGGCTGACTGGGCTCCTCAGACCGGAGGTACCAAATGACCGATCCCCGCAAGAACACCCGCGACATTTTCCCGCCAACCGGGCCGAAACTGACTGCAAAGAGCTGGATGACAGAGGCGCCGCTGCGGATGCTGATGAACAACCTGCACCCGGATGTGGCCGAAAACCCGCATGAGCTGGTGGTCTACGGCGGCATCGGCCGCGCCGCACGGACCTGGAAGGATTTTGACCTCATTTGCGACAGCCTCAGGGATCTGGAAGAGGACGAGACCCTTATTGTGCAATCCGGCAAGCCGGTTGCCATCATCAAAACCCATAGTGACGCGCCGCGGGTGTTGATCGCCAACTCCAATCTGGTGCCGCATTGGGCCACCTGGGAGCACTTCAACGCATTGGATAAAAAGGGCCTGATGATGTACGGTCAGATGACCGCCGGCAGCTGGATCTATATCGGCAGTCAGGGCATCGTGCAGGGCACCTATGAAACCTTTGTCGAGGCCGGCCGCCAGCACTATCGCGGTGATCTCAAAGGCAAATGGATCCTGACCGGGGGCCTTGGCGGTATGGGCGGCGCCCAGCCTCTGGCGGCTGTGATGGCCGGTGCCTGCTGCCTCGCGGTGGAGTGCAATCCCGACAGCATCGATTTCCGCCTGCGCACCCGTTATGTGGATGAAAAAACCGACAGCATTGACGAGGCTCTGGCGCTGATCGCGCGCTGGACCGCTGCCGGTGAGGCGAAATCGGTGGCCTTGCTGGGCAATGCTGCCGATGTTTTCCCCGAGCTGCACCGGCGTGGTGTGCGTCCTGATATTGTCACCGATCAGACCTCGGCCCATGATCCGATCAATGGCTACCTGCCGCAGGGCTGGACCATGGCTGAGTGGAAAGCGCGCCGCGAAACTGCGCCGCAAGAGGTGAACACCGCCGCGCGCGCCTCGATGAAACTGCAGGTCGCAGCCATGGTGGCCTTTCACAACGACGGCGTGCCGACGGTGGATTATGGCAACAATATCCGTCAGATGGCGCTGGAAGAGGGGCTGGAGGATGCCTTTGCGTTCCCCGGTTTTGTGCCTGCCTATATCCGGCCGCTGTTTTGTCGTGGCATCGGGCCGTTTCGCTGGGTAGCCCTGTCGGGTGATCCCGAAGACATCCTGAAAACCGATGCCAAGATGAAAGAGCTGTTTCCCGAAAACAAGGCACTGCACAACTGGCTGGATATGGCGCAGGAGCGGATTGCCTTTCAGGGCCTGCCAGCGCGGATCTGCTGGATTGGTCTGGGGGATCGCCACAGGGCCGGTCTCGCCTTTAACGAGATGGTCAGAACAGGCGAGCTGAGAGCGCCGGTTGTGATTGGCCGCGATCATCTGGACGCAGGTTCAGTGGCCTCGCCCAACCGCGAAACAGAGGCGATGATGGATGGCTCTGACGCGGTGTCGGACTGGCCGCTGCTGAATGCGCTGATCAATACCGCCTCAGGCGCGACCTGGGTGTCGCTGCATCACGGCGGTGGCGTTGGCATGGGGTTCTCGCAACATGCGGGCGTGGTGATCTGTGCCGATGGCACCGAGGCGGCTGCAAAACGTCTGGAGCGGGTGCTGTGGAACGATCCCGCCTCGGGGGTTTGGCGCCATGCGGATGCGGGGTATGAGGACGCCAAGGCCTGCGCCCGTGTCAACGGTCTGCGCTTGCCCGGTATTTTGGGGAATTGAGCACAACACACCAAGGAGCCTTGCGCAGCGCCAATTTTCTGGCTGCGGGGGCTCTGTCCTAGTAGCGTGTGGTCATGCGGTGACCGGGCTTAAAGGACTGGCGCACAAAGGTAATCGCCTCTCCGTCTTGCCAGGTAGAGCGTTCAACGGTGAACAGCGGCTCTCCCGTTGCGCAGCCGAGATATTCCCCCAGAGTTTCATCCGCAACGCCTGCGGAAAAGCTGATTTCAGCATCAGAAAACGGCACGGTAGAGACCAGCCATTCATTGGGGCCGATGTCCTGAAACGCGGCTGTTTCCGCCTGGGGCAAAACTGCAAGGTTGATCCAGCGATCCTCGAACTGATAGGGGGCGCCGTCGCCGTAATGCATGCAGATCAGGTGCAAAACCTGACTGCCTTCAACCAGGTTCAAGCGCGCCCGCAGCCAATTTGGCGCGAGACCGGTACTGCGACTGACCAGACTATAGCGATAGGTGAGATTTTGCGTTTCAATCTCGTCGCGCACAATGGGAATGGAAAACCGGGCCTGACGCAATGGCGCCATGCGCACCCGTGTTCCCGCCTTGCGCCGCCTCTCGATCAATCCCTCATCTGCCAGTTCCCGCATGGCCCGGTTGACGGTGGCACGGGCACAACCATAGGTCTCGGCCAGGTCCATCTCGTTGGGCACAAGGCCACCGGGCGCCCATTCACCAGAGGTGATCTTAGCCATGATATCGGCTTTGACGTCTCGAAATGTTGCCTTCATACGTTCTGTTCATCCCTGCATTAAGCCTAGTCATAAAGGGATTTTGTCTGACTGTATAGCCGCCCGCTAAGGGCGCGATGCGCAAGGCTGTCTAAATCCGCGCGAAAAAGCTTGGGTTGTAAAACGCAGGCAGCTAACAATGTTTGGTATATTTTGTTTTAGTAAAGTAATCGGTATGGATGTAAATCGCCCGCCCAAGCATTTTGCTACCCACGAAAACCTGGACCATTTTACCGAACTGGCCACGCCGATTTGGGTCTTTGATGTTGAGAGACATAAAATTTGGTGGGCCAACCCTGCTGGCGTCCAGTTTTGGGAAGCGCCTGATCTGAGCACTCTTTTACAACGCGATTTTTCGACAGACAGTGATATGGTGCGCACCCGGTTGCGCCAGATCGTGAACAATGGGACCGGCGCCGAGCGCATTCAGGACACCTGGACGCTCTACCCAAATGATGAACCCAAAAACGTCACCCTGTCCATTTTACCCGTCACCATTGAGACTTCGGTGAAAGCCGTTCTGATTGAGGTCAAACAATTTGTTGGAAGCCATACAGATGCGGAATCCCTGCGCATTCTGGAAGCGGCCCGTGGCTCGGCGCTGATTGTCAGTACCTTTTCTGCCGACGGGCGATTGCTGGCCCAAAATCCGGCTGCCTTGACCTGCTATGGCCCCCCCACAGCCGGGGTGCATGACAATGAAATGGCCTGTCGCTTCAAAGACCCCGATATCGCAGGGCAGCTTTTGCAAATTGCACAAAGCGGCAAGAGCCAGGATTCGGAACAAGTTGTCTGGACACAAAATGGCTCCCGTGTTCATCGGATCCTGGCGTGCCGTGGCCGTGACCCCGTCACAGGCGCTTTTGTCACGGTTGTCAGCGAAGAGGATGTCACCGAGCAAAATGCACTCCGGCTGCAGATGCAGACTCTGAACGAGAAACTTGAACACACGGTAGAAGAACGCACGAAACGTCTGCGATCCAGTGAAGAGCGTTATTCCCTGGCAACGCTAAGTGCCGCTATTTGGGATTGGGATCTGGAGAGCGACCATCTGTTTGTGTCGCCCAATTTCATCGAAGCTCTTGGCTATCAACCGGACGACTACCGTGATGGGCTGTCTGCCAGCAGTATTGCTGAGCTGGTCCATCCCGATGATATCGCCTCGTACAAGGCCGAGCTGGAGCGCCACCTGAAAGAGCCCGGTGGCCTGTTTTCCCATGAACATCGTTTCAGAACCGGGTCAGGCAGCTATTGCTGGTTTCATGCGCAGGGACGATCCACTGTGGGCACCCATGGCAGAGCCAACCGGTCGATCGGTCTTTTGACCGATATCACTGAGAGGAAAAACCTGGAGGCTTCGCTCTTTTCAACTCAGCGGCTGGAGGCAATTGGCCAGCTCAGCGGTGGAATTGCGCATGATTTCAACAATCTTCTTACGGTCATCCTGGGCAATGCGGAACTGCTCGACATGGCGTCGGACTCCAACCACGAACTGGCCACAGCCATCAAAGAAGCCGCAGAAAAGGGTGCGGCTCTGACCCGTCATCTGCTGGCCTATTCCTGCAAACAGACCCTGCGGCCACAGGCAGTGGATCTGGAGCAGCTGGTAAACCGCATGAGCACAACCCTGCTGAGCAATTTGGGTGAAGGGATTAAAATGACCACCAGAATTGGTGGCGAATTGTGGTCCATTTATGCCGATGCCACCCAGGTTGAAAGCGCCATTTTAAACCTCGCCATCAACGCCCGTGATGCGATGCCACTGGGCGGCGCGCTGGAGATCTGCTGTCGAAACCGCCACTTTACAGAGGCTATTGTCTTGCCAGGCGTGGAGACCAGTCTGCAACCCGGTGAATACGTTGAGATCCTGATCCGTGATACCGGCGAAGGCATGTCAGACAGTACGCTCCAACAAGCATTTGAGCCCTTTTTCACCACCAAGAAAGTCGGGCAGGGCAGTGGCCTTGGTCTTTCCATGGTGTTTGGGTTCTCGCGGCAGTCCGGCGGTGGCACCGTTTTGAAAAACAACCCGGAAGGCGGCACCTCTGTGTCTGTTTATCTGCCCCGCTCGGACACCGAACCGCGGGTCTTGCCCGATGCCGGCAGCCTTGAGCCTGTTTTTGGCAATGGCGAAAAAATTCATCTCCTTGAGGACAACAGCGCCGTACAAAGCACCCTGCGTGGTATTCTTGAAGCGCTAAATTACCGGGTCACGCAGTCCAGTGACGCGGCATCCGCGATGCGTCAGTTGTCACTGAATTCTCTGCCCGACCTGATCCTTGCCGATGTTGTCTTGCCCGGTGGTGAAAGTGGTCTTGAATTTGTCGAGCGGCTCTCGTCTCTCTTTCCTGAAATCAAAGCCGTCTTGATGTCCGGTTTCGTTCCGGACCAGGAAATCCAGGAGTCTCTCGACAGGCGTGGGTTGGTTTTGATGCAAAAGCCGATGGACAAGGCGCATCTGTCGCAGGTGCTGCATTCGGCGTTACATGCTCAAACCTGAGCGGTCTTTGGCTGCCTGCGGCGCATTTGAAAACTGCACATTGACCCTGAGGCCCGGGTCGGCATTGCGCAACGAAATCGCTGCACCATGCAGCTCAGCAATGGCCTGCACCAGGCTCAACCCCAACCCGCTGCCCGGTGTGGTTCGGCTTTGCTCAAGACGGTAGAGGCGGCGCAACACGTTCTTCTGCTCTGCATCAATAATGCCGGGGCCATGGTCCCGTACCGTTAGCTCAGGCTGGATCCCCGCCTTGACCAAAACGCTGATATCGGAACCCTTTGGCGTGTGGCGCAGGGCATTTTCGACCAGATTGGCCAGCAACTGCCCCAAGAGCGCCTTGTCCCCCGCAACCAAAACCGGATCAGCGGGGCAGGTCAGCGTCAGCTGGCGGCCTTCTTCCTCGGCGCTTGGCTGGTAGATTTCAACAAAGGTCCTGGCCAGCGCGCCAAGATCCACAGGTTGAAACCGTGACCGGGGAGAGCCGCCTTCCAGCTGCGCGATTTGCAACAAGGCCTGAAAGGTCTCAACAATGCTGGCCGTCTCGGCCACGGCCTCCTTGGCGATACTGCGCGCCTTCGGTGGTAAGCCTTTGATTTGATGCAAATGTTCCAGTTGCACCGCGACCCGCTGAATGGGGCTTTTCAGATCATGGGCGATATCAGCCGAGACCTGTTTCAGCGCCGCCATAGATTGCTCCTGCGCTTGCGCCATGCGATTGACGCTGTCACCGATGCGGCCCAGATCGTCCCGAGGCCCCTTTGATTTTTGCGCCCGCGCACTCAGATCTCCGGAGGTCAGCCGCGACAGCACCAGATCCAGATCAGAGAGCGCCCGGGCGGAGCGGCGCGCCAAAAGAACGCCGCCAAACAGGGCAATGGCAACAGTTGGCAACAGACTGAACAAAAAGACGCGCAAAAAGGTGTCCCGCAACTCCTGCAACGGCTTGGCACTTTGCGCCAGCGTCAGGAGCCCGCCGTGAATTTGTTCGCTCAACAACATAAACGGGCCATGTACCGGGGTAGGGTCTGCGCCCAGGACCACCAGCCGCAGCCCGGCGCTTTGCTGGGTGATCGAGGCATTACCGGCAACCACCCGGCCACCGGGGCGGCGATAGCTCAGCAGTCGGCGTTGCGGATCTGTCTCGGAGGTCTGGGCATTGACCAGAACCGCCAGCGCCGCCGCCGAGGGAGTGGCGCGAAACCCCACCATATCCTGAACCAGAGTATCCTCGATGGCGCGTTCCTGACTGTCGCGCGCGACATAATAAGTAATGCCAAGGCTAAAGGAGCTGGTCACCAGAAACAGCAGCAAAAGCCACAGCGCCTGGCGCATGGGGGACGATTGCAGCAGCTGCCGCAGGGGAGCGGTCTCAGCCGGCAATACGATACCCCGCGCCGCGCACCGTCTCGATCAGCTCGCGCTCAAAGGGTTTGTCCACCTTGGCCCGCAGCCGCGAGATATGGGTTTCAACCACATTTGTTTGCGGATCAAAAGTGATGTCCCAGACCGCCTCAAGCAGCATGGTGCGGGTCTGCACCCGCCCCTTGCGCCGCAACAGATGTTCCAAAAGGGTGAATTCGCGGGGCAAAAGGCTGATCTCAACACCCGCCCGTGTGACCCGGTGATGCACCAGATCCATCTCCAGATCCCCGGCGCGCAGTGTGGTCTCCTGTGCCTGAAGGCCGGGGCGGCGTGCCAGCGCCGCCACCCGGGCTGCCAACTCACCAAAGGCAAAGGGCTTTACAAGATAATCATCAGCCCCGGCCTCCAGCCCTTCGATGCGGTCATCGACCCCGCTGAGGGCCGTGAGCATGATCGCCGGGGTCGTGTTGCCTGCTCCGCGCAGGGTTTTGATCACGGTCAGACCGTCCAGCCCCGGCAGCATCCGATCCAGAACCAGAATGTCATACTCGGTTGTGGTGGCTTGCAGCAGCCCTTCGCGGCCATTGTCGATCAAATCAACCGTATAGCCTTCCTGGCGCAGCCCAGTGACGACATAGGGGCCGGTTGTCTTGTCATCTTCGATCACCAAAATTTTCAAACTCTTCCCCGTAGATCACCACAGATTGCACCCTACCAACATAGGCCTTCAGGCCTGCAATCGCACATTACAGATTTGTATAAATGGTGACAGCTCTGTGTCAGAGAGCGCCCCCATCTCCTGTTCATCAGACGACAGCAAGGAGAAACCCATGTCCACCGCCTCAAACATCCAAACAACCTCCCAACCAACCACCCGGACCCGCCGCCCCTTTGTCTATGGCCTCACCGCCGTTGCCCTCGCCGCCCTCAGCCCGCTGGCGGCGCAGGCGATGCCGGCTGGCGGCTATGCCGATCTGGTTGAGACCGTCTCACCAGCGGTGGTCTATATCGAGGTCACCGGCAAGGACCTCCAAAAAGAGGGCCAACACGCCACAGGAAAAGAGGACATGCGTGAGGAGTTCAGGCGCCACTTTGGCGACCGGGTGCCACAGCATGGCAAACCCCGCCAACACAAGGCCTCAGGGTCCGGCTTTTTGATCTCCCAAGAGGGGTTGATCGTGACCAATAACCATGTGGTCGCCAATGCCAAATCCGTCTCGGTAACCCTGGCAGATGGCAGTAAGCTTGACGCCAAAGTACTGGGTGCTGACCCTCTCACCGATATTGCACTGCTGCAGGTGCAGACCGATGCTCCCTTGCCGGTGGTCGCGTTCGGATCCTCCGGAGCCCTGCGCGTCGGCGAAGAAGTCATCGCCATGGGCAGCCCCTTTGGGCTATCTGGTACTGTCACATCGGGGATCGTCTCGGCCACATCCCGCAATATCAACGCAGGCCCCTTTGATGATTTCATCCAAACGGATGCCGCGATCAACCGGGGCAATTCTGGCGGCCCACTGTTCAACGCCGAGGGCGATGTGGTTGGCGTCAACACAGCGATCTACTCTTCCAGTGGCGGCTCGGTGGGGATCGGTTTTGCGGTGCCTTCGGACCTGGTGCGTGACATCGTCGCCGACCTGCAGGACGACGGTGAAGTCGACCGGGGATGGCTCGGCGTGCAGATCAAACCGCTGTCTGAGGAGGCCGCCAATATTCTGGGGCTTGAGGTCGGCCAGGGCGTGATGATCGAGAGTGTGGTCGCCGACAGCCCTGCCGCTGCAGCCGGGTTAAAAGCGGGCGATGTGGTGCTCTCCTTTGCCGACACTGAGGTGGACGAGTTGCGCGATCTTACCCGTGCCGTGGCGCTGAATGATCCAAAGGCAGAAACACAGATGACGGTTCTGCGCCGTGGTCAGACGCTGGAGATTGGCGTCACCCTGGGCAACCGCGCCGATCAGGACGCCTGAGGCAAATACCAGGGGCGGGGAGCGCATGTTTGCCCCCGTCCTTGCCCCCGTCCTTGCCACAGCGCGAGCGGCCTTAGACGCTACAGAATATCCAGCGAGACCTTGACCCGGTCCATCACGATTGATGTGGTAAACCGGCTGACGTTGGATTCATCAAAAAAGTACTCTTGCGTGAAGGCTTCATATTCCTTGATGTCTTTGGTGATCACAATGAGGATAAAATCAGCTCCGCCAGTGGCATAATAGCACTGCTGCACCTGTGGCGCCGCGCGCATACGCTGCTTAAAGGCATCCAGATGCCTGCGGCTTTCGCGCTCCAGCACCACCTCGACGATCACCGTCATCTCGCGCCCCAGTTTGGCAGGCGAGAGCACCGCGATCTCGTTTTGAATAACACCAGAATCGCGCAGACGCTTGACCCTTTTTTGCACCGCCGGCGGCGACAGGCCAACCTCAAGGCTCAGCGCATCCGCTGTCAGACGGGCATTGCCCTGCATCAGTTTGAGTATTTCGAGATCTTTGTCATCCATGCTCTGATAAAGCTCAGATCGGGGGCAAAGGACAACCAGTTTTTCGCCCCTTGCCTCGGCTGATCACAGTTTGGATTACCGGTAAGTCATGGGCAAATCACCGGCAGCTCCGGCGCAGCGCGCGTCGTCAAAAGCGCTGCCCCCTCGGCGCGAATGACAATGTTTTCCTCATGCACCATGATCCGCTTGTCGCCATATCCCAGTGAAGGCTCCAGCGTCAGCACCATGCCCTCTTGCAGCAGAGTCTCGTCAAAATCCGCATGCGAGGGCTGTTCGGTCAACTGCATGCCAAGCCCATGCCCCAGCCTGCCGATATCACCACCCTGATCCCCATCCTGTGCATCAAGCTCGGCAATCACGCGCTGCATGGCGTGGAAAAGATCCCGACAAGTATTTCCGGGTTTGGCCGCCGCAATCCCGGCTTCGGTGGCGCGCCACAGCACCTCATAGGCACGCCGCGCTGCGTCTTCTGGCGGACCGATGGCAAAATTGCGATCAAAATCACAGAAATAGCCATCCCAGGTGGCACCTGTATCCAGCATCAGGATATCGCCAGACTGTAAAGGCCGCCGCGACGGCGGCGAGATCACATCCTGATAGCCACCCGGACCGGCCCCTCCCACCAGATAGGGCACGTCATCGGCCCCCAGCAGCAAGGCTTCGCGGCGAAAGCTGCGAAACACCTCTTCCAGTGGCATGCCCTCTGAAATGAGCGCAGGCACGCGGGTAAACGTGGCCGAGCCAATGGCGCAGATATGCGACAGTTTTGCGATCTCAGCCTCCGATTTAACCATCCGCAGGCCCTGAACCAGCCCGGTGGCATCGGCCAGTTGCAGCCCCGGCAGGGCGGCAACCAGCCGTTCCCAATCGCCAAGCGGCATGCGCAGGGCGGTCTCGTGTCCCTTGAGGATACCAAGCCGCGCGCCCCTTTGCGCCAGCGGTGTCAGCAGTTCTGTCAACAGGCTGATGCCATCATCCTGAGGCGCAGGCGCGCTCCAGCTGCGAATGTCATCAACCCAGGTTTGGCGCATCAGCGCCGCGCCGATTTCAGGAATGACTGCCACTGGTTTGCCCGAAGCTGGCACAAACAGGAACCAGGGCCGCGTCGGGCTTTGCCAGAACTGCGTGTGAAAGCCGCTAAAATAGCGCACCTCTGGTTCACTCAGCAACAACATCCCGGCCAGATCCTGCTCTGCCATCAGGGCCTGGGCCTTGGCCGTGCGCGCCTCAAACTCCGCCAGCACAAAGCCGCGCGCAGGTGCCA
>JAWUWF010000062.1:0-19760 GCA_034111985.1 Pseudophaeobacter sp. | reverse complement strand
TTGGGAACGCCCTACAATGATTTTCGAACGCACTGACCACATTCATCGTCAAAAAGGCGGGCGTCGCAGCATGTCACTCGTCGAAAAATCCCGGGAGATACGATGGCAAACAGGGGAGCTCAAACACAGGGTGTATTGGGTGCCTAGAATGCTCATAGCGCCCACAAAAACTGTGACCCGTGCGACACACGCCAAACTGTAACACCAGCGACTTTTGAGGCTGAGCTAACTCGCTGAATTATAAGGAAAAAGTGTTACTGGCTGGGGTGGTAGGATTCGAACCTACGATCTTCAGTACCAAAAACTGTTGCCTTACCACTTGGCCACACCCCATCAGTGAGCCGCGTTCTAGTGCTAGTTTCGGGGGGGCGCAAGGGCCTTTGTGGAAAAAGTGGGAACTTTTTCTTCGCCTCACTCTATCCCCCGAAAAATCACGCTCAGCTAAATACATTTTCCCCGGTTCGGATCAGGACAGCGCCCTGTCGCGCCCCTGCTTCTACAGCCTCATGTGCGGCACAAGCCTCTGATATCTGGTAGACCTTTTGAATATCAAAAGTTAAAGCACCCGCCATCAACGCCTTATGCAAACGTGAAATCGTTGCCTGTCTCTGTTCCTCTGTGAGCAGGTAGACCAAGATGATTTCCACCGTCACAGCTTTGAACAAAAGTGGCAAAAACGGCAAGCTTGGGGACATCTCACGCGCCGATCCATAGGCGGCGATACGGCCGTTTTCGGCAATAACTTCAGCATCCGTGGCTATATTTGTGCCAAACTCAACCTCGACAATCAGATCCACCGGATTGCCCGCATTTGCAGCTAGTATCTGAGCCGAAAGATCGCTGGCACGGTAGTCCAGCACCGCGTCTGCACCCGCAGCCAAAGCCCGCTCAGCGCCCGTAGCGCCACAAGTGGCGATGACCCGTGCCCCGCCCCATTTGGCCAGTTGCACCGCCAGAATTCCAACGGTCCCGGCACCGCCCTGGACCAGAACAGTTTTTCCAGTCACGTCCCCATGACCAAAAACAGCATAACAGGCCGTCAGACCCGGGATGCCAAGAATGGCCCCCACCTCAAAGCTCACCTCGTCCGGCAGGGTCACCGCCTGCTCTGAGGGGAGCGTGATCTGCTGGGCCCCTGTTCCCCAGCCGCGGCGAAATTGGCCGTTCCAGAGCCAGACCCTCTCGCCAATGCGGCTGCTGGACACCCCCTCCCCGACTGCCGAGATAACGCCTGATCCGTCGCTATGGGGAATGATAAAATCCCAGGGGAAGCCCTGCAGCCCCGGTTGCCCACGGGTGCGTGTTTTGACATCCGAAGGGTTCACCCCGGTGAAGGCCACGTTAACCAGCACCTCCCCTGACTTAGGGACCGGGCTTGCCATCTCCTCAAGTTGCAATACCTGCGCAGCGGCGCCAAAGGCGCGGTAGGTGATGGCTTTCATTGTCGCTCGTTCCTTGTGAAGTCTGTTACTGACCCGCCTATATACGCGCATCTTTGCACCAGAAAAGCGGTCAATGCGACGTCTGGCGGCTAAGGCGTCAGAATACTGGTGAATTTCAACAAGGACAGAGCAGGCGCAACAAAATGACAAGAGACAAGAGAGGCCACGCCACGTTGGTTTTTGCGGCCCCTTCCGCCAATGCACCAGTAACGGCCTAAGCCCGCGCGAGCATCCAAGCCACGAGCCCCCTCAGGCCCCCAGACGCAGGCCCACAAAGGCGCAGGCTTCCAGCCCACCATTGTGACCGCACAGGACGAGGTCAGGCAGGTACCCCGGCCTGCTTCAAGGCATCGGCCCATTCATCGCCAGCTTGTGTGGCCGCCGCAGCGTGTTCCTGATTGTATTGTGTCAGATTAAACTTCGGAGAGGTCGCCAGCAGGTTCTGCACCACCTGCCGCGCCTCACCACCACGACCAGAGAGCTGCAGGGCAATGGCCTTGGTGCGCAGGCTGGCAGGATAGGTCGCATTGGCCTGCAGGGACCGTTCAGCCAGCTCTATGGCGCGATCGTAGTTATGCGCCGACAGATTGGCAAAGGCAGACACCGAGTCAAAATAGTACTTTTGCGGTCCCAGCGGGGTCAGCTTGCGGGCGGCATCGGTCAGTTCGACCGCCTCGATCGGGCGTCCCTGGTAGGCCCAGGTTGCTCCCTTCATCAAAATGGCCAACGCCTCGTTTGGGTTATCCTTGAGCGCCAGGTCATAGGAGTTTTGCGCCTGATCAAAATGAAACAGAAGGTGGCTGGAGATGACGCCTTTCAGGGTATGTGCGAGAGAAAAGGAGGGATCAGCAACCAAGGCAGACCTGGCAAACTGGTCGGCTAGCTCAGCGTCCAACTGACGGTTGCTGGAGAAGCCTTTTTGAACCCGCAGCACATGCCAAAAGCCCATCCAGGTGAGCACCAAAGGATGTTTGGGGTCGCGTTCCAGCAGAACCGTCAAAATCTCCCGCGCCCGGCCAAAGCGGTCCGGGGTCATTTCCTGCATCATCGAAATCGCCGCCATCAAGAGCGTATGACCCTCCAGACTGGAGAGGGGTTTAAACCCAGCGATCCGAACGGCCTCGCCTACGAGGGTCTGGCCAATCTGCCGGGTCGCCTCGCACAGGGCTGCGCTTTCACCTGCCATCAATTGGGACAACGGACCTTCAAAATGGCGCGACCAGATCACCTGCTCGCGCTCAGCGTCGTGAAGTTCGATCTCGGCTGACAATTTCTGCCCATTGGCCCGCACAGATCCGGACACCAGATATTTCACGCCAGCAATGGCGGAAACCTCTGAGGGCCGTACCCGGGTGAGATCAAACTGGCGAGACGCCAGATACGAGGTCACTGTAAAGGCCTGACTGCGCGCAAGGCTTCGGGACAGCTCCTCTGAAATCAATGATCCCAGCGGTGACGCATCTTCGCCTGGAGCAAGTTGCACAAAGGGCAAAACCGCAATTAGGGGCAACAAAGTTTCAGGCCGCAGGCGTCGCCCTGTAAGCAAACCATTGTTCTTCTTGGCAGAAGTATTCTCAAACTCAAGACGAGTCTGCTGCAACCAGCGGGCAAAATTTCCCTCGTAGGGCAGCTCAAACCCCTCCATGAATTCCGCGCCCCGCGTGCCTTCCTCAAAGGCAACCCGGCCCAGATCAAGTATGACGCGTTCGCGGTTTGCACTTATCACCTCGGCCGCAACAGGACCCAAATGACGCCTCAGCGTTGAGAGTGCCGTTCGCAAACTGGCCTTTGCTTGTTCAGGCTGCGCCAGGCTCCAGAGTGTTTGCTCAAGAAATGCCCGGGTTCGAACCCCGGATTCAGCCGTGCAAAGCAGAGCAAGTAGGGCTTGATGCTTGGCCCCCAAGGGAATTCCAGTACCATCGCCATTGGCGACACTGAAGGCCCCCGACTGGCCCAACCGAAGTAACACACACATACCACATCCCCAAAACAATTACTCTACGATCAAATTACAACAATACTCCCCTAAATTGTAAACACAAATATGCATTAAATAACCAAATACATCAATCAACAAAGCCGATAGGTCGATTAATCATTTTGCAACCTTTTGGTGAATAATCACTCCATAGGTGAATCACCTGCAAGCATCAGGAAGTGAATTCAACACCTTGCCGCAAGCATTTCGAAAAACAACATCTAGACTTAAGAAACGAACCTGAACCTATCTCCCTGCCGTTCAACCCTCCCAATTCCACCCTGTGGCAAATGATAGCCAATGAGGCGCATATGACTATGCGATAGCATATCCAGCAGGCGAATCCGGGTTTTAGCCGCCGCGGCCGCATCTTGGTCTGTACCAATAGGCCACCCCGGCTCAGCAAAGCTGACGTGGTGATTGCCAATGGCATCTCCACCTATCATAACGCCGTCGTTATCTGTGCGCAATTCGAACGACATGTGCCCAGGTGTATGGCCAAAAGTGGCATGGGCGGCAACGCCTGGCAGGATCTCCTCACCATCCCGAAACAGGGTCATGCGGTCTTGCAGCATCTCCATGCGGCGGCGTGCCCCCACCGCCATCGACGCGCGATCGCCAGATATTGTTGCGGCTGTGTCGGGGGAAAACCAATAGTCCCATTCGACCTGCCCCATCAAATAGTCCGCATTGGCAAACAAAGGGTCGTCAAAGTCATCCAGCACCCCCCAAAGATGATCAGGATGGCAATGGGTAAAGACCACGTGGCTCACCTCTTCCGGGGCAACACCCACAGTGTCAAGCGCGGCGCTCAACTGGCCGGCTGTGGCCTGAAACGCTGGCCCGGAGCCGGTATCAAACAACACCACCCGGCCCTGGTGTCGCATCAGGGTCACATTGATCGGGGGCTGCATCGGCCCCGCCGCGATGCCCTGCGCCTGCAGGATTTGATCAACCGCCTCCGGCGCAAGGCCAGCAAACAGCATGGACCGTGGCAAGGTCAGATGCCCGTCAGAAAGGGTCTGCAGCCGCATGTCCCCCAAGGTGAGACTGCTTAGCCCCTTCTCAGCGCTTGCCCAACTGGAGGAGGGCAGCACCAGGCTGGCACTCAAACCGGCAATGACGTCTCTGCGATTCACTTTCATGTTTTCCCTCACTTGGCTTTGGTGTGGTGCTGACCACCACATACATTCTCAAATGCGAATTTATCCCAAAAGAACGCAAGACACAAAGAGAACACGCGAGATTGTCAAAAAAGGGACTGGCCGCAGGCAAGAGGGACTGGCCGCAGGCAAAAAGAACTGGCCGCAGGCAAATAGGCCCGGGGCACGCTCTGTGCACCGGGCCCTGTGAGGGTAATCGCGCCCTCCCCGCTAGGGAAAGACGGTTTGCAGCGAGTCAGTTTACTGGCGGCTCAGCTCTTTCCACAGGCCAGCTTCGACAACCGAGATCACGATATCATCGGCCCCACGGTGATCATCGGATCCGTAGGAAATCTGGGTATCTGTGAGGGCATCAAAATAGTCGAGTGTCTCCATGCCTTTGACAAAAGACTCCTGCGTGAGCTCCTGACCGGCAGCTTCAAGCGCCCGCACAACCGTATCGGCCGCAGAGTAGCCAAGCATGGAAAAACCGCTCGCGGGCTGACCAAACATTTCCTCATAGTCTGCCATGAACCTGGCTGGAACCTCGTCTTTGGCCCGGGCAATCAGATCAACCCAACCAGCAGCCGCATAGAGACCTTCGGTGACGCCACCAGGCACGGCTGCAACCACGTCAAGGAAGCCTGCAGAGGTGTTGAGGAACTTGACATCGGTCCAGCCCAGCTTTTTGGCGGTGCCAACCACTGTAATGCCCTGACGCACGCCCAGCGCCATTGCGACAACGTCACAGCCGGCAGCCTTCAACTTGGTCAGTGAGCCAACGAAGTCCAGCTCATCTGGCTTGTGGCTGGTTTCAGCGGCATAGCTCAGGCCCAGTTCAGCAGATGTTTCCTTGGCACTTTCCTGGATTTCCTTGCCAAAATCCGAAGGAATATACATCGAGCAGATTTCTTTGGCGTCGAATTCACCAGCCAGATAGCTCACCCCGGCATGCACCTGATCGTAGTAAGTTGAAAAACCGATGAACTTGTTCTCAACCGGCTCCTGCAGCATTTGGCGCGCTGAGGACAAGGGACCGATATTCGGAATTCCCTTTGGGTCGAGCAGCTTGAAGCCCGCGATATTCATCGGCGTGCCGAGCGACAGCAACATGGCAAAGACCTTGTCGCGGTTCAGAAGCTTGTTGTAGCCCTGCATGGCGCGGGGGATCTGATAGCCGTTGTCTTCGACCACAAAACGGATCTGGCGACCATGCACACCGCCGGCTGCATTGACCTCAGCAAAGCGCAGATTGGCCCCATTTGTGGCCGGAACGCCAACAGCAGCAAAGATACCGCTGAGGTCATTGACCGAACCGATGACAACTTCGCTATCGGTCACGCCCTGGCTTTCAGCCTGAACGGCAGAGCCTACTGATAGTGCCATCGCGCCGGCCAACAGTGTGCCCGTCATCACCTTGGATGTTAGTGTCTTCATTTCCATTTCCTCCCTGGATTGGTTCGCAACGTGTTAGATCACGCCGTCAATACATTTCGTCGATCAATGACTTGTGCTTTTTCTCCACAAAACTGCGTTTCAACTTCATTGTCGCCGTCAGTTCGTCGTCTTCAGCGGTCAGCAGGACATTGATCAGGCGGAACTCCTTGATCTGTTCCACCCGGGCAAAGTCCCGGTTCACCGCCTCGACCTCCTGGCCAATCTGATCAACCACCTCCGAGGCTGCGCAGAGCGACGCAAAGTCACTAAAGGGTATCTTCCGGTCCTGTGCAAATTTTTCAACATTTTCCTGATCAATCATGACCAAACAGCTGAGATATTTGCGTTTATCCCCAATCACCACCGCATCAGAGATATAATGGCTGAACTTCAGCCGGCTCTCGATCTCGGCCGGGGTGATGTTTTTGCCGCCCGCCGTGATGATGATGTCTTTGATCCGGCCCGTGATGGTCAGGTTGCCCTCTGCGTCCAGACGCCCCACATCCCCTGTGCGCAGCCAGCCATCCGCCGTAAAGGTCTCGGCGGTTTTCTCATTGTTGCGCCAGTAGCCCTGAAAGTTGTTGTAGCCTAGGGTCTGGATCTCACCGTCTTCGGCAATCCGGACCTGAACACCCGGCACCGGACGCCCAACGGTTCCGGGCTGGTTATGCTCCAGGGTGTTGATGGTAGAGATGCCGGCGTTTTCCGTCATGCCGTAGCCCTCGATCAGAGGCACACCAATAGACCAGTACCATTTCAGCAATTCGGGCGAAATCGGTGCGGCCCCGGTGCCGCCACGCCGCATCCGGTCCATGCCCAGCATCCGGCGCAGATTGCGCAGCACCATAAAGTCCCAAAAGGCATAGTTGGCAGCAACCCCCGCGGGCGGCTCTTTACCATACATCACATATGCCGCCCGCGCCTGCCCCGCCTTGATGGCCCGCCCAAAGGCCCAGCGCCCAATTGGCGTGGCTTCTTGTGCCAGAACCAGCACCCGGGAATAGATCTTTTCCCAGACCCGAGGCACCGCAAAAAAGGTCGCCGGAGAGACCTCCTGCATATTGTCAAAAACCGTCTCCGGGCTTTCGGCAAAGTTCACCGTACTGGCGGCTGCCAGCGGAAAATAGACCGAAACATTGCGCTCCAGAATATGGCACAGCGGCAGGAAACACAGCTGCTCATCATCGGGGTCAACCGCCAGGGCCCGCGCGCCGGACTCCATCGAGGACATCACGTTTTCATGCCCCAGCATTGCGCCTTTTGGCATGCCGGTGGTGCCCGATGTATAGATCAGCATCGCGGTGTCTTCGGGTTTTGACTTGGCGATCTCGGCTTCAAAGGAGCCGGGATTTTTAGCCTCATAGGCCCGGCCCAGCGCGCAAAGATCCTCGATAAAGATACATTTGTCCTGATCAAGACCATGCAGCCCGTCGCGATCATAAATGATCACCTTGGACAGGCTGGGCATTTCGGCAGCAACCTCTAGGTATTTGTCCAGTTGCTCATCATTCTCGACAAAGAGAAACCGGCTGTCGCTGTCATTGACCAGATAGGACAGTTGCGCAGCGGAATCGGTGGTGTAGACACCAGAGGCGATGCCGCCGACGCCCTGCACCCCCATATCCGTATAGAGCCATTCGCGGCGGTCTTCGCTCAGGATAGAGACCACTTCGCCGCGTTGCAGCCCCAGCGCGACCAGTCCCAGACCAATCTGCTTGGCCTGGTCCCAATAGGTGCTCCAGGAGTAGGATTTCCAGATCCCCATGTCCTTTTCACGGTGCGCGGTGCGGTCCTGCAGCCCCATGCAGCGGGTTTGAAACAGCTTTGCAATGGTGTCACAGCCATCCACAAGGATCGGACGCTGGCCAGGTTCGGCATTGTAGGAAACGCCATTGATCTCGATCTGGGCGGGCCCGGTCTGTTTTACGACATGCATATTCATCTCTCCCCCTCCTAGCGCCATGTTTTCTTGCGTTTCCAGCGTTTCTCACTGCGCTGACCCTCTTCCTGGTGACCCAGGTAAAAGGACTTGATGTCTTCGCTTTCCATCAGGCGGTCGGCAGAGCCATCCATCACGATACGGCCGATTTCCATCACATAGCCCACATCCGCGAGATCCAGCGCGATCCGGGCGTTTTGCTCAACCAGCATCATGGTGACATGCTCTTCTTTGTTGAGACGGCGCAGGATGGTAAAAATCTCCTGCACCAAAAGCGGCGAAAGCCCCAGGCTCGGCTCGTCCAAAAGCATGATCTGTGGCCGCAACATCAACCCGCGGCCAATGGCCAGCATCTGCTGCTGCCCCCCCGACAGTGTGCCCGCCTCTTGGGTACGACGTTCCGCCAGAATGGGAAAATAGTCAAAGACCATTTGGCGGTCGCGCTCGATCTCGGCCTTGTCGCTGCGCGTGTAGGCCCCGAGGCTGAGGTTCTCATCCACGGTGAGCAGTGGAAAGACCTCGCGCCCCTCAGGGACATGCACAATGCCCTGTTCGACAATGCGGTGCGGCTCATGGCCCTGAATGGGTTGACCCCGGAACAGCACCTCACCCTTTTCGGGGTCCATAATCCCTGAAATGGTTTTCAGCAGCGTTGATTTGCCGGCGCCATTGGCGCCGAGCACGGTGACGATCTGTCCTTTGTCGACCTTCAGCGACACCCCCCGAATGGCCATGATCGGTCCATAAAAGCTTTCGAGGTTTTTGATTTCCAGTAATGCTTCTCCCATTACACCGCCCCCGCGCCGAGATAGGCCTCGATGACAGCCGGATTGGCCTGAACTTCGGCTGGTGTGCCCTCGGCCAGTTTGGCACCATCCGCCAGGGCCAGCACGCGGTCAGAGACCCCGGACACCAGCCCCATGTCATGTTCCACCATCAAAACAGTGATCCCCATTTGCTTGCGGATGTCATCAATCCACCAGCGCATATCCTGTGTTTCCTCAACCGAGAGACCCGATGCGGGCTCATCTAGCAGCAGCAGACGCGGCTGCGAGGCCAGAGCGCGGCCCAGCTCAACCACCTTGCGCACCCCGTAAGGCAGCCCGGCAATCAGCTTGTTTCGATAGGGTTGCAGATCGAGGAAATCGATCACTTCCTCAACCGCCTCCCGGTGGCGTTTCTCTTCGCGCTGCACCCGCGGCGTAAAGAACAGCTCTTCCAGCATGGTGGTCTTGCGGTGGCGATGCCGCCCTACCAGCAGATTTTGCAACACCGACGCATGCTCGAACAATTCGATATTCTGAAAGGTTCGGGCAATGCCAAGATCGGCGACCTCATCCGCATCACGTTCCAGCAGATTATTGCCATCAAAGGTGAATGTACCGGCAAAGGGCTCGTAGAACCGCGATATCAGATTAAAGGCTGTGGATTTCCCAGCGCCGTTGGGGCCGACGATGGCATAGACCTCGCCCTCCTCAACCGAAAAGCTGAGATCGTTCACCGCCACCACGCCACCAAATTTCAGCGTCGCATTTTTGATTTCCAAAAGGCTCATCTCAACCGCTCCGTCTTCAGGTAGGATTTCTGGCGACGGAACATGTCCTTGCGCGCAAAGGGAAACAGCTCAAACCAGGTGCGGATCTTTAGCCATCGTCCATAGATGCCCATCGGCTCGAACAGGATGAACAGGATCAGGATCATGCCAAAGACGCCGGTCTCCAGACCCGGAATGGCCACGCCGCTGCCCGCGACTGTGTCCTTTAGCATCGACAAGGCCTGCGGCAGGAAGGCGACAACAACAGCGCCAAAGAAAGCACCATGGATCGAGCCAAGGCCACCAATCACGATCATCATCAACAGGGTGATGGAAATCACCAGCGAGAAGGTCTCGTTGTTGAACGTGCCGGCATAGTATCCCATCAAGGCCCCCGCCCAGCCGGTGATCATGCAAGACAGGCCAAAGGCCTTGCCCTTGGTACGCGCAATATGCACCCCCATGGCCGTTGCCGAGACCTCACTGTCGCGCACCGCTGCAAAGGCACGCCCCAGGGGAGAGCGCAGCAGGTTGCGATAGAACAGGGTGCAGATGATGGTGACGACCAGAACCAGATAGTAAAAGCGCGAGGGCATCGACCAGCGTTCGATCTCAAAGCCAAAGATGGTGATCATCTCGGGGAACTTGCCAGAGACGCCACCACTCCAGGGTTCGGTCAGAACGATGATGTCATCGGCCAGAACCGACAGAGCAATGGTTGCGATGGCCAGATAGATCCCGTGCAGTCGCAACACTGGAATTGCAATAATCACGCCGATAACCCCAGTGATCACGCCCGCCAGAGGGAAGGCGATGATAAAAGGCACGCCCTGCTCGATCAGGATTGTATTGGCATAGCAGCCAATCGCCAGAAAGGCCGCGTGTCCCAGGCTCGCCTGTCCGGTCTGGCCGGTCAGCAGCATCAGGCCGAGGCCAGCAATGGCCCAGATCAACACATTGGTGATCTCGCCCAGAAAGAAGTCATCCAGCAGGTAGGGCAGCCCAAAGGCCACCGCCAGCAGCGTCGCGTAGACCGCCAGCGTCCACCTGTCGGGGAACAGTCGAATATCGTGTTCGTAGGATGTTTTGAAATGGATCCGCATGGGGCTATACCTTCTTCACGCGGACCTGGCTGAACAGACCATGGGGTCTGAAAACCAGCACGGCCAGCAACAGTGCATAGGGCGCAACTTGTGAATATCCGGCAGCGAGATAGCGCGCTGCAAAGGGTTCAATCACCCCAACGATGAGGCCACCTGCAAGGGCACCGGGGAGCGAGCCAAAGCCGCCAATCACCGCCGCCGCAAAGGCCTTGATGCCGAGCAGACCCGCATTGGGATCAATGGCGCCTTTCGAGGCAAACAGAATACCGGCAACCGCCGCCGTGGCGCCGGAAAGCCCCCAGATCAGCCCCTGAACGCGTTTCACCGGAATACCCATGAAATAGGCTGCCATCTGGTTCTGGCTTGCCGCCTGCATCGCCAGACCCAGCTTGGTGCGTTGGAAGAACTGATAGAGGAACCAGGTGAGCAGGAAGGTGACCACGATAATCGCAACGTCCGCCATCCCGAGAACCACGCCGCCAATGTGCAGATCCCCCAGCGCCAGCGGACTTGCGAGCGTCTGTGGCTCATGGCCCCAGATCAGCCCGGCAATAAAGCGCAGGACAAACCCCATGGCGATTGTCAGGATGACAACGGCTGTCTGGCTCTGACCAAACAGATGTCGCAACACAAACATGTCGAGCAGATATCCAAACACCGCCATGATCGCGATCGTCAATGGTGCGGCGAGCCAGAACGGCAAATCCATGTATTCCGCATTGGTAAGACCAAGGCTGACAAAAGCCCCGATCATCATGAAGTCACCCTGGGCAAAATTCACCGCCTCGGTGGCTTTGTAGATCAACACGAACCCAAGCGCGATCAGGCCGTAGACACAGCCGTTCGCAAGCCCACTGACCAAGAGCTGCAATACTTCCAAATTTTCCTCCCCCCGCTCCTAAAGAACGGTTCCTTGCCCTGTCTCATCCGGGCCTTTGCGCTTTTTTAGCGGGTTTCCACGCTGCCTCCTCAAGCGGTGGAATCCCAAGCGTCTGAAAACAGACTAATGAGTATGTTTTTGACCTGTCAATCGCCAAGACCCAGCGTCAAATGCCTAAAGAGCGCCTATTTTTTACACCTCTGGCCTCCTAAGCTGATTCTAGGGCCACATGCGTCCCGCCCCCGTTAAGCGGCCTTTAGAGGTGAGCAATTCAAGCCTAAGGCGCCATGCTCTTTCAGTCCCGCCGACTTCAAACAGGCCCGCTTCAGACAGAACGGCTTCAGACAAGGTTGCGCAGCCTTTTGCGGAATACGTGATTTGACGTCTGGCCTGCGCAGCTGCAGTGTTGCAAAAGGATTGCCTCTCTTTGGCGCAGTCTGATAGGCGGGCCTCCAACCTGAATTGCAGGCAGAACTTCTATGCTAGAACAGATCAGCCGCTCCAAAAGCGAAATCCTGGATGCCGCCGCCCATTGCTTTATGATGCTGGGGGCAGAGGCCGCCTCGGTGGATGACATCGCAGCCCAGCTTGGATCGACCAAGGGGCGGATATATCACCACTTTTCCTCAAAGGGCGCACTGCTGGCCGCGGTTCAGCTGCGGGCTGCCGGTTTCACCCACCGGGCGGTGGAAAAGGTAGTTGACCCCAGCCTTCCCGCCATAGGCTCGTTGGACAAGATGGCGCGCAGCCATATCTATGAGGTGCTGAACTCACTGCCCTATCATAAGGTCATTTTGCAAACCTATTCCGGCGCAAGGGCCAAGGCAGTCACCGAGGTCGAACGCGCCTTGCAGGACAAACTGCGCAGCGGTCAGCGCCAGTATGAGCTGCTGTTTCGCCGCGAAGTGGCGCGGGGCATGGCCGAGGGCAGCTTTGCATCGCGCAATCTCACCGTGGCTGTCGCCGGGCTGTTGCTGATTCTCAACTCGCCGGTCTTCTGGTATCGCCCCGAGCGCGGCGCCTCACAGGAATTCATTGACACCATCGCCCGCGATGTCAGTGCCATGGCCCTTGCCAGTCTGCGTGCCTGAAACTGCCTGACCCCAACTGCCTGCCCCCGATTAAACCCGGCTGACCCCGGCTGCGCGCCCCCTTCAGTGCTGCACAGCCGACGCTGACAGGCTGCGCAAGCAGGCACAAAACCGCGCCCCCATCTCAGAGAGCTGATGCTCGCTGCGAATGCAGAGCCCCACCGGCCCCTGAGTGCTTTTGGTGTCCAGCGGCAACTCCTGCATTACCCCGGCCCGCAGGTCGGCGCGCACAACCCCCTGACTGATGATCCAGATCGCGCCGTGGTCCAGCACAAAACGCCTGCCAAAGGTGGCCGAGACCGTCTCAACCGGGGCCTGCGGCATCAGCAGACCTTGCTCCAGAAACAGGCGTTCCACCAATGGGCGTATGATAGAGCCCTTTGAGGGCATCAGCACCGGACAGGACTGCAAGGCCCCCGGCGGCAGATGCGCCAGCCCCGCCAACGGGTGGTTAGCAGCCACCACCACAGCGACGCGCTCATGGAACAAGGATTCAAAATCGATCCCCACCATGTGTTCCGGCGCAGGCAGGCGTCCCACCACCAGATCCAGATCGCCGCGGCGCAGCTGGTCCAGCAGGTAGCGGTTGTCGCCGGTGGTGACAGAAAACCGACTACGGCTCTCGCCAGCGCCAAGCTGGGCCAGCGCATCCGGCACCAGGGTGGCCGAGACCGTTGGCAGCGCCCCGATAGAGAGCTGCGGCCCCTCGCCCGCCTCCAGGGTCTGCAACATAGCCACCCCATCGCGGGCCAGCGCCAGACTGCGCCCGGCGTGATGGCGAAACATCTCGCCATAGGGCGACAGGCGGATACCGCGTCCGTGACGCTCAACCAGTGGCTTGCCGCAGACTGCCTCCAGCTCGCGCAGCGCCCGCGTCACGGCCGGCTGCGTCAGGCCCAGCGCCTCGGCGGCCAGGGTGACACTGCCCTGGCGGGCCACTTCGACAAAAATTTCGAGATGGCGCAATTTCAGCTGATCCGACAAAAGCATATCATTCTCGCTATGCAAACATGTTATTATTCGCATTATACAGCTCATTTTTGATATGCGATACTGCCTTCAGACCAGACAGCAGATGAGGCTTGCGGATGAGTGACAGCAAATATGACCAGGGTATGGTGACCCGCCGCGCCGTTCTGGGCGACGCCCATGTGGACCGGGCCGAGGCCGCCAAGACAGATATGGACACCGCCTTTCAGACCCTGATCACCGAAGGGGCCTGGGGCACCGTCTGGGCATCAGACGGCATTGGCCAGCGCGAGCGCTCGATGCTGACCCTGGCGCTACTGGCGGCGATGGGGAATTTTGAAGAAATCCCGATGCATATCCGCGCCACTGCCTGCACCGGCGCCAGTCGCACGGATGTGATCGAGGCCTTTCAGCATGTGGCGATTTACGCTGGGGTGCCGCGCGCCAATCATGCGCTAAAACTGGCAAAACAAACCTACGCGGAAATGGATGCCGAATCCGCCGCGAAACCGGCCTAAAGCCCGGCCTGAGGAGGAAAGACACAATGACCAAGGCACCCCCAATACAGGGCGAGTTCTATCAGCGCGACCGTCGCTGGCACCCGCCCGCCTTTCACAAGGACTACAAGACCTCTGTGGCCCGCTCGCCGAAACTCTCGCTGATCAGCCTTGAGAACACCGCCAGCGAAATCACCGGCCCGCGCTTTGGCCATTCTGATCTGGCGCCTGGCGACAACGACCTGCTGACCAACTACGCCCAGCCCGAGCAAAGCCCCATTGGCGAGCGCATCATTGTGCATGGCCGGGTTCTGGACGAAAACGCCCGCCCGGTGCCCAACACGCTGGTCGAGATCTGGCAGGCCAACGCAAGCGGTCGCTATCGGCACAAAAAGGACGCCTACCTGGGCGCGATTGACCCCAATTTTGGCGGCTGTGGCCGTACTATGACGGATGAGAACGGCTATTACTATTTTCGCACGGTAAAGCCCGGCGCCTATCCTTGGCGCAACTGGGTCAACGACTGGCGCCCGGCGCATATCCACGTTTCGGTCTTTGGCACCGGCTTTGCCCAGCGCCTGATCACCCAGCTGTATTTTGAGGGCGACCCGCTGATCAAGACCTGCCCCATCGTGGCAACAATCCCGGATCCCGACGCTGTCGAGCAGCTGATCGCACGTCTGGACAGGAACGCCACCATCCCACTCGACACCATCGCCTATAAATTCGACATCGTGCTGCGCGGCCGCCGCTCGACCCTGTTTGAAAACCGTCTGGAGGGGAACTGATGCCACAACAGCTTGATTATCTGAAAGAAACGCCCTCGCAGACCGCAGGCCCCTATGTGCATATTGGCCTTGCCCCAGGTGCCGCAGGTTTTGAGATCTACGACCAGGAGCTGGGTCAGGACATCACCGGCCCCAATGCCGAAGGTGAGCGGATCCGGATCGAAGGCCTGGTCATCGACGGCACCGGCTCTCCGGTCAAGGACGTGCTGCTAGAGGCCTGGCAGGCCAATGCCGCAGGCATCTACGCCCATCCCGAACACCCCGGCGAGGTCGAAGAGGGCTTTCGCGGCTGGGGCCGTGTCATCACCGATTTTGACAGCGGTGAATGGGGATTTGAGACGGTCAAGCCCGGCCTGGTTATGGGCCGCAATGGTCAGATGATGGCGCCGCATATCAATCTTTGGATTGTGGCGCGTGGCATCAACGTCGGACTGAACACCCGCCTGTATTTTGATGACGAGGCCGAGGCAAATGCCGCCGATCCGGTGATCAATGTCATAGAGTGGGAAAAGCGACGCAAAACTCTGATCGCAAAACGCAGCGAACGGGACGGCCAAGCAGTTTATCGTTTTGACATTCACCTGCAAGGTGACGATGAAACCGTATTCTTCGACATCTGAGGAGCAACAGAGTTGAGCAAACCCTGCATTATCTGCGTCGCCATCACCGGTTCGGTGCCACGCAAGGAACATAACCCGGCGGTGCCAATTAGCATCGCCGAGCAGATCGAAAGCACCCAAGAGGCCTTTGAGGCCGGTGCCACGATTGCCCATTGCCATGTGCGCACCGAGGATCAAAACCCGACCTCGGACCCCGCGCGCTTTGGCCTGTTGCTGGAGGGGCTGAACAAACATTGCCCCGGCATGATCGTCCAGCTGTCAACGGGCGGGCGCTCGGGCGCGGGCAAGGAGCGTGGTGGCATGCTGTCGCTGCGTCCCGACATGGCCTCGCTCTCGGTGGGCTCCAACAACTTCCCGACCCGCGTCTATGAGAACCCGCCAGAGCTGGTGGATTGGCTCGCCAGCGAGATGCGCCAATATGAGGTCAAGCCCGAGATCGAAGCCTTTGATCTGTCGCATATCCACCAGGCGGTCAAAATGAACCGCGATGGGCGTATTGGCGGCACGCTCTATGTGCAATTTGTCATGGGCGTCAAAAACGCCATGCCAGTGGATCGTGAGACCTTTGATTTCTATATCGAAACCGTCAAACGTCTGGCCCCCGAGGCAGAGTGGTGTGGCGCCGGTATTGGCCCCGGGCAGATCCAGATCAATGAATGGGCGATTGCCGCAGGCGGTCATACCCGCACCGGTCTTGAGGACAATCTGCGCCTGAACCGCGAGACCCTGGCGCCGTCAAACGCAGCCTTGGTGCAGCGCGCCGTTGATCTATGCGAGAAATATGAGCGCCCCGTCGCCACCTGGCAACAGGCCCGCGAGATCCTGGGACTGCGCCCGGTCTGACACAGTCGGATCCAGACTTGAGAAAAACTCAGGAGGCATGCCTATGGGCCTGCCTCTTTTTTTATCCGGCCACTTGGCTCGGGCAGACCTAATTTCAACAGACCTAATTTCAACAGGCCTAATCGCTGCAGTGCCCCGACAGGTCCTTTAGAATGGGACAATCCGGGCGATTGTCGCCGGCACAGCATTGAACCAGCTCCGTGAGGGTGTCGCGCATCGCCTGCAGATCGGAGATCTTGGTCTCAATCTTGCTCAGGTGCTCCTGCGCCAATTGCTTGACGTCCCCACTGGCGCGGCTCTCATCCTCATAGAGCGCCATCAGCATACGGCAGTCCTCGATGGTGAACCCCAGTGCACGGGCCCGGCCCAAAAAGGCCAGCTTATGCAGATCCGCCTCGGCAAAGCAGCGATAGCCGTTATCGCTGCGGTGCGGTTTGATCAGACCGATATCCTCGTAGTACCGGATGGTTTTGGCCGGCAGGCCCGAGCGGGTGGAAACATCACCGATATTCATACGAACCTCCTCTTGTGCCAGCTCATGCGGCGGGGCTGGGAATTTGCGAGGCGCCCACGCGCGCCTCTTCCCCTTCATCTAAGCTGGATTTCAGCCGATGCAAGCGCAGGGCGTTGCTGAGCACAAAGACACTGGAGAGCGCCATAGCCCCGGCCGCCAGCGCCGGCGACAACAAGGGGCCGCCAAAGGGATAGAGCACACCTGCCGCCACCGGCACCAACAGGATGTTATAGCCAAAGGCCCAGCCGAGGTTTTGCCGGATGTTGCGCATGGTGGCGCGACTGATGCTAAGCGCATTCAGAACCCCGCGCAAATCGCCTGACACCAGCACCACATCCGCCGCCTCGATGGCCACATCCGTGCCGGTGCCTATGGCAATGCCCACCTCAGACGCGGCAAGGGCGGGTGCATCGTTGAGCCCATCGCCAACAAAAGCCAGCGCGCCGAACTCCGCCTGCAAATCCTTCAGGGCTGCGACCTTATCACCCGGCAGACACTCGGCCCGCACCACATCAATGCCAAGCCGTGCCGCAATCGCCTGCGCCGTCGCCTGCGCGTCACCGGTGATCATCGCCACCTTTAGGCCACGCGCCTGCAGCAAGCGGATGGCCTCTGGCGTGCCCGGTTTGATCGGGTCCGCCACCGCAAGGACCGCGGCGAGTTCCCCGTTGATGGCGACAAAAAACGGCGTCTCACCTGCTGCAGCCCAGCTCATAGCCTGTTCCTCAAGCGGCTGACAGTCGATGCCTTCGCGCTGCATCAGGCGCGCGGCCCCCACCAGAACCTCCTGCCCCTCAACAATGGCCCGCAGACCATATCCGGGGATTGCTTCTACGCTCTGCGCTTGCGGAAGCCCCGTACCTGCTGCGGCAACCAGCGCGCGGGCGATGGGATGCTCGGACTGGGATTCTGCCGCGCCCACCAGACGCAGAACGGCGTCCTTCTCATGGCCCTTTGCGGCCCTGAAATTGGTCAGCGCCGGATGGCCCTGGGTCAGGGTTCCGGTCTTGTCCAGCGCCACAACCTGCACCTCTTGCAGCCGTTGCAGCGCGTCTCCCTTGCGAAACAACACGCCCAGTTGCGCGGCGCGGCCAATGCCCACCATGATCGAGGTCGGCGTCGCCAGCCCCATGGCACAGGGGCAGGCAATGATCAGCACCGAAACCCCAGCGACCAGCGCCAGCGGCAGGGCGGGAGCAGGCCCCAGCAGCAGCCAAAGGAAAACAGTCAGGGCAGCAGCCAGCATTACTGCGGGCACAAACCACAGGGTTATGCGATCCACTAGGCCCTGAACTGGCAGTTTGGCGCCCTGCGCCTGCTCAACCATTAGAATAATCTGCGCCAGGGCGGTGTCACGCCCCACATGCGTGGCGCGAAACTCCAGCACAGCAGCCCCATTGACAGTGCCTGCAGAGACGCGGGACTTGGCGCTCTTTTCCACCGGCACCGGCTCGCCGCTCAACATGCTCTCATCCACGTAGGAGCGCCCCGAGATCACCTCACCGTCGACTGCGATCCGCGCCCCGGGACGCGCCCGAATGAGGTCACCCGCCGCGATGTCAGCGACCAGGGTCTCGATCACTGTGTCGCCACTCACCACCACGGCGGTCTTTGGTTGCAGCCCGGCCAGTTTGCGAATAGCCGCGCCAGTACGCCCCTTGGCGCGGGCCTCCAGCAGGCGTCCCGTCAGGATCAGCACGACAATAACGGCGGCGGCCTCGTAATACACATTGGCGGTGCCAGCCGGTAACAGCTCCGGCAAAAAGGTCGAGATCACCGAAAAACCATAGGCCGCAGAGGTGCCCAGCGCCACAAGCGCATTCATATCGGGAGCACCCCGCACAAGCGCTGGAAAGCCCTTGCTGTAGAACTGCCGCCCCGGCCCGATCAAAACCAATGTCGTCAGGATGAACTGCAGCAAATAGCTGCTTTGCTGGCCGATAGTTGCCATCACCCAGTGGTGCATCGCGGGCACCATGTGGCTGCCCATCTCGATGACAAAGACCGGCAGGGTCAAAGCTGCGGCAATCATGACCTGGTGCGACAGCGTTCTGATTTCATCCGCCTTGCGCTGGCGCGTCACATCAGCCGCATCGACTTCCACCCCGCGCAGGCGGGCAGGATAGCCTGCGAAAGCACTCGCGGCGATCAGGTCGGCCGCGCGGCTGGCACCCGTCAAATAGCTGATCTCGGCCCGTTCTGTCGCAAGGCTGACCTCCGCTGTCACCACCCCTGGCACCGCCCGTAACGCAGCCTGCGCCCGGCCCACACAGGAGGCACAGCTCAGCCCTTCGATATCGAGACTAAGATGCGACAGCGCCGCCGGGTATCCCGCCTGATCCAATGCTGCGGTCAGCTCTGTCAGCGGCAGCTCAGCTGCGGCCTCGACCTGGCCTTTGGCACTGGCCAGATTGACCGAGGCGGCGCTGACGCCGTCCAGCTGCGCCAATGCGCGCTCAGCCCGACTGGCGCAGCTTGCACAGCTGAGACCGGTGATTTGCAGTGAAATTTGGCGCTGTTGCATCGGATATATCCAAAAAGAGACTCGTCGTGTGGTCAGGATATGGGGCTTCCAGTCAGGGGAAGGTCAAGGGCGGATCATGACAAAATTTGCCCTGGCAGGAAATGGGCCTTCTCTGCGGCATCACCGCCTGTCTGGTCGCTGTTGGAGCAGGTCAATTCAACTGGCAAATTTTGACAGACAGCAAGCCCTTGCCTGCCAGTGCCAGCCTCTGTACCCCTAGGGCAGAGCCCTGAAATGGGCGCCCATATTGACAAGAGACCCTTTTCGGACCCACTCCCATCAGGGCCTAACGAACAGAACGAAGGACCGAACATATGATGCGCACACGTGCAGCCGTTGCAGTTGCTCCGGGCAAGCCGCTCGAAGTTATGGAAGTGAACCTGGAGGGCCCCAAGGCGGGCGAAGTGCTGGTGGAAATCAAGGCCACCGGCCTGTGCCACACCGATGAGTTCACCCGCT
>JAWUWF010000061.1:0-14087 GCA_034111985.1 Pseudophaeobacter sp. | reverse complement strand
GCATTATCGAAAAATTCCGCGAGAAGCATGGGAAGAAGCCAAATGCTCAACTTGAACGCCGCCACGTCCAGTCGATGCTTGCGGAAAAAGCTGAAACCCCTGCCGCCGCTAACAATCTTCGCAAGCGACTAATCCAACTATTGGATCACGCTATCAGCCTAGATTGGCGTGGGGACAATCCCGTACGAGCGACTAAGCCCTATCGCAACACCGGGACTGGCTTCCATTCTTGGGAGGAGAAAGAGATCGCACAGTTCTTTGCGACTCACAAACCCGGCACCCTTGCACACCGTGCTGTTACGCTGATGCTCTACACTGGCGCAGCCCGCGTGGATGCAGTGCTACTTGGACCAAAGAACTTGCGGGGTGGCCGAATTGAATACCGCCGCCAAAAAACTTCCCGTTCGGGTGGAATCAAAGTGAGCATTCCGCTTCACGCTGATCTGGCAGAAGTTCTGGAAGGTTTGCAGAATGACGAGTCTTTTCTGGCAACAAGCAACGGCAAGACACGCTCAGCAGCCGGATTAGGCAATGCGATGCGGGATTGGTGCAATGAAGCTGGTTTGCCCGAATGCAGCTCACATGGGTTGCGCAAAGCCTGTGCCCGCAGATTGGCGGAGGCGCAGGCCACTACACATGAGATTGCATCGGTGACGGGCCATAAGACGCTGGCTTTGGTGCAACTCTATACAGAAGCAGCAGGTCGCGAAGAATTGGCAAATTCAGCGATGGGAAATCTCATTGCACGCCCTAATGGCTATGAAAATGTGACGAACCTAGCTGGAAAGTTCGCCAATACCATAGATAAGCCCATGAAAGGACAAGTATAATGGAAAGAAATGGCGAGCCGTGGAGGACTCGAACCCCCGACCTGAGAATTAGAAGTTCCCTGCTCTAATCCAGCTGAGCTAACGGCCCGCATTCTCACCGTCACGTTTCCAATACAGGCCAGCGTTTGTCAACGGGGGGAGACCGCAGTTTTGAAACTCTTTGCAAATTGCCAAAATGCAGTCTGCTGTGCAGGACACCACACTGGAGGTGGCGCCCGGGGGCGCTCAGGGGAGGCGCGGCATCAAAGGAAGATGCATAAAGACGCTCAGGGGGTCTTCTTTGTAGCCTTCAAAGGGCGCACAGTAGCTATACCCTAGGCGCTCATAGAGGCTGCGGGCCGCATCATAGCCCGGGCAGAGGGGGGATCCTGTTTCCAGAACCAAGGCGGTAAACCCTTCTGTTCTTGCGACCTTTGCCAGGTAATCCATCATATGGCGGGCCAGCCCCTGTCCGCGGGCCTGCGGGCTGACAAAGACGGATTTCACTTCGGCGCTGCCGTCGCGCAGGGTTTTGATAGCGCCGCACCCTATAGGGATATCTGACTGATAGGCCGCAAAAAAACACACTCCGGGCTGGGAGAGTTCAGCAACACCAAAGGTGTGATCGCTTTCAGCTGTGGTTTGGGCTGCACCATAGCCCTGACTGGCCTCAAGCAGAGGCGCGATCTCAGAGCTGGCAGGATCGGCACGGCGGATGTCTATTGCGGCAGTTTGGCTCAATGGGTCCAGGGCACACGCCGGTTGGTGGCAAAATTCTCGCCATAGCCACCGTGGCGCAGATTGGCCTTGCGGGGCTTTGGCTCAACCACCTCGGCGTCAATGCCGTGATCCTGCGCATATTCCAGGGCCGCTTCCTTGCTCTCAAAGCGTAGGCGAACCTGGCTTTGGGTGTCAGAAGAGGAGGTCCAGCCCATCAGAGGATCCACTTCACGCGCGCTTGCCTGAGCATAGTCCAAAACCCATTTGCGGGTCTTGGCCATTCCAGAAGTCATGGCGTTTCGGGCTGGCCGGTAAATCCGCGCTCGCATGGGGCTCTCCTCGTGACTCGACGTGCCCTATATATGCGCCCATTACCCCTGTGCCACAAGGTGACAAATCCAGCGCATTCAACAGGTTTTGCAGGCCTGCAACAGATGCAGTCCCAGAAAACCGTACGAATGCCCCTTGAACAAGAACAAAAACAGACCAAAATTGAGAGCGACTCACAGGAGAGCCGGATGCCCTACGCCCATTCAGACAAATCCGAAGCCAAGATGACACAGGCCGGGCCCACAACGGCAGCAGAAACGGCACCCGAAACCGCATCTGGGGAGCAGGCTGACGTGCGGCCGGTGCTCATGGCTGACCGCGACCCCGTGCAGCGGCCAAAGTTGGAAGGCGGCAAGGCCTTTGTCATGCAGACTGAGTTTTCTCCGGCGGGCGACCAGCCCACCGCGATTGTAGAGCTGAGCGAGGGGCTGAAAGGGGGCGACCGCAATCAGGTGCTGCTGGGCGCCACGGGGACTGGCAAGACCTTTACCATGGCCAAGGTGATCGCTGAGACCCAGCGTCCGGCCATCATTCTGGCTCCCAACAAAACCCTGGCAGCCCAGCTCTATGGCGAATTCAAAGGGTTCTTTCCGGACAATGCGGTCGAGTATTTTGTCTCGTTCTATGACTACTACCAGCCAGAGGCCTATGTAGCGCGATCAGACACGTTCATCGAGAAGGAAAGCCAGATCAACGAGCAGATCGACCGGATGCGCCACTCGGCCACCCGATCCCTGCTTGAGCGCGACGATGTGATCATCATTGCCTCGGTGTCCTGCATTTACGGCATCGGTTCGGTCGAGACCTATTCGGCGATGACGCAGGATCTGAAGGTTGGGGAACACTACGACCAACGCCAGATCATGACCGATTTGGTGGGGCAGCAATACAAACGCAACGATCAGGCCTTTCAGCGCGGCTCGTTCCGGGTGCGTGGTGACACGCTGGAGATCTTTCCCGCCCACCTTGAGGACCGCGCCTGGAAGCTGTCGTTCTTTGGCGAAGAACTTGAGAGCATTACGGAATTTGACCCCCTCACTGGCGAGCGCACCGGCGCGTTTAACCAGATCCGTGTCTATGCGAATTCCCACTATGTGACGCCAAAGCCGACGCTGACCCAGGCGGTGATTTCGATCAAGGAAGAACTGCGCAAGCGGCTGGACCAGTTCGTGAGCGAGGGTAAACTGCTTGAGGCACAGCGGTTGGAGCAGCGCTGTAATTTCGACATCGAGATGCTGGAAGCCACCGGCTATTGCAATGGTATCGAGAACTACTCACGCTACCTGACCGGACGCGCCCCCGGCGAGCCGCCCCCGACATTGTTTGAATTCATTCCCGACAATGCCATCGTTTTTGCCGATGAAAGCCATGTCTCGGTGCCGCAGATCGGCGGCATGTACAAAGGTGACTTTCGGCGCAAATCCACCCTGGCCGAACATGGCTTCCGCCTGCCGTCCTGCATGGATAACCGGCCGCTGAAGTTCGAGGAATGGGACGCCATGCGACCGCAGTCGGTGTTTGTTTCTGCCACGCCTTCGGCCTGGGAGCTGGAGCAGGCTGGCGGTGTCTTTACCGAGCAGGTGATCCGCCCCACCGGGCTGTTGGAGCCTATGATCGAGATCCGTCCGGTGCAGATGCAGGTCGATGATTTGCTGGATGAAATCCGCAAGGTCACCGCCGATGGCATGCGTACGCTTGTGACCACGCTGACCAAACGCATGGCCGAGGATCTGACGGAATATCTGCATGAACAGGGCATCAAGGTGCGCTACATGCACTCGGACATCGACACGCTGGAGCGGATCGAGATCCTGCGCGATCTGCGTCTCGGCGCCTTTGATGTACTGATCGGCATCAACCTGCTGCGCGAAGGCTTGGATATTCCTGAATGCGGTCTGGTTGCCATTCTCGACGCCGACAAAGAGGGCTTTTTGCGCTCCGAGACCTCGCTGGTGCAGACCATTGGCCGGGCGGCCCGGAATGCCGAGGGCCGGGTCATCATGTATGCCGACAGGATCACCGGTTCGATGGAGCGCGCCATGGGCGAGACGGATCGTCGGCGAGAAAAGCAAAGGGCCTATAATCTTGAGCACGGCATCACGCCGACGACTGTGAAAAAGAACGTCGAAGATGTCTTGGCTGGCCTTTATCAGGGCGATGTGGATATGAGCCGCGTCACCGCAACCATCGACAAACCGATGCATGGTGCCAATCTGGAGGCGCATCTGAACGGCTTGCGCGACGATATGCGCAAGGCGGCGGAAAACCTGGAATTTGAGGAGGCCGCCCGTCTGCGCGACGAGGTGAAACGCCTGGAGGCGGTTGATCTGGCGGTGTCAGACGATCCTATGGCACGGCAATATGCGGTTGAAAAAGCCTCGGAGGCGGCGGTGAAGTCGCGGGGCCGCTCAAGCGCTGGCAAGGCCGGGACGCGTGCCGACCGGGGGAAGTCGCAAAAGAAGGTTTCCTAGGGCGACATCCCGACGCCAGGCGCAGTTGTTGTGTCAGTTGTTACGCCTGTGCGGGCAGCACTGCATCTGGGTGTCACCATCTGGCCAGCCGTCAAATCGTCTGTAAATCAAAGGCCAGATGGACACGGAGCCCGCCAGAAATAAGGGTTTTTCCTGGCTCAAGAGGCAGCATTGGCCGCGCCGCACAGGTGACAAATGCGCGGCGCTTGGTTCTCTGCAAAGGAAGCGGCCAATCATGTATAGCGGTCAGCCCTGCATTTTTGCCAGCTGACCCAGAATGCTGGTGAAATTCTCAACCCCCTGTGCACCGCTGACCAGATGTTTTTGGTCAAAGATCACCGCAGGAACCCCCTGAATGCCCTGGCTGCGCCAGAACTGCTGGGCCTCACGCACGGCGGCGGCAAAGCGCTGGTCTTGCAAGACCGCCAGAGCCTCTTCTTTATCCAGGCCTATTTCGGCCGCGATCTCAGCCAGAACATTCCGGTCCGAGAGGTCGCGTTGATGGGTGAAATGGGCTGTGAAGAGCGCCTGTTTCAGATCGTCCATACGCCCCAGCGTTTCGGCCCAATGCAGCAGCTGATGGGTGTCAAAGGTGTTGTGCATCCGCATCTCGGGGCCAAAGCGAAACTCAAACCCAAGCTGGTCTCCCAGGGAGGTCATCTGATTGCGGTTTTGTTCAGACTGCTCCGGCGTGGCACCGTATTTCTCGACGATATGCTCGCGCATATTTTGCCCCTCGGCAGGCATATCGGGGTTGAGCTCAAACGGATGCCAGTGGAGCTCATAGTCCGTGTTGGTGGCCTCAAGAGCGGTGGCGAGCTGGCGGTAGCCGATGATACACCAAGGGCACATGACATCAGAAACGATGTCGATGCGAAGAGGGTTTTTGGTGGCTATGTCCATCGGAGAATCGTCTTGAGTGCTCATGGGGAGGTCCTTTCGCGAGGCGGTCGAAGGCATGTCTGGTTGGTCTCTTTAGCAATGCCTGCAGCCGGGCTCAACCTTTGTGCGCCTGCGTCACACCGCAGCTCCTGTGCGCAATCGGGCCCTCGCCAAGCCGTCTTTGATCAGCCTCTGTCCGCGGCTTTGTGTCGTAAACGAGACGGGACAAAATCAAAGGGCCAAAAACAAACCGCGCCACCCGATGTGGGCAGCGCGGCGTAGTATTAAGCTGTATGTGTGGCGTTAAAAGTCGTCCCAGCCAACGGCTTTTGGCAGGGCGGATGTAGCTGGCTCATCCGCGAAAAAGTCATTGTCGGGCTCGTCGAACTCAGCATGTGCTGTTGGTGCCGGTGCCGGTGCCGGGCCAGAGGCCTTCTTGAAGGTTGCGGCAGAGGCGGTTCCGCCCTCGCGGGTTTTGAAGACCGAGACCTGATTGGCCAACTCGCCTGCATCATTGCGCAGGATTTGGCTGGCGGCGGTGCTTTCTTCGACCATGGCGGCATTGTGCTGGGTCACATGATCCAGCTGGGAGACGCCGGTATTGATTTCAAGCAACGTGGTCGACTGCTCGTTGGCCCCCTGCGCGATCTCTGCGACATGGTTGGAAATGGTGCCAACCCGTTCAATGATGCTCTCCAGCTCATGGCCCGCTTTGCCGACCAGGTCCACACCCTTGGCCACATGCTGCGAGCTTTCGGAGATCAGCAATTTGATTTCCTGCGCCGCATCAGAAGAGCGCTGCGCCAGCGCGCGAACTTCAGAGGCAACCACAGCAAAGCCGCGTCCGGCCTCTCCGGCCCGTGCCGCCTCGACCCCGGCGTTCAGCGCCAGAAGGTTGGTCTGGAACGAGATGTCATCGATGACCGAGATGATCTGCGAGATCTTGTTGGAGGAGTTTTCGATCTGGGACATTGCGTTTACCGCATCGGTGACCACCTGGCCACTTTGCTTGGCACCGTTTTGTGCTTCGACAACGATGCCCTCGACTTCCTGTGCGCCGTCCGCTGCGGACTGAACGCTGACTGTCAGCTGCTCCATTGCGGCGGCGGTTTCTTCCAGGGTGGCTGCCTGGCTTTCGGTGCGCTGCGACAGATCACTGGAAGACTGGCTGATCTCTTCGGCGCTGGCGCGAATGCGGGTGGTGCTTTCGACCACTGCATTCATGATGTTCACCAGTGTCGAAATGGTGGCATTGTAGTTTGTCCGCAGGCTTTCGTATTCGCCCTTGAAGGGGGTGTTGATTGACTGTGTCAAATCCCCGTCAGACAGGTGCTGCAAGGCCTGGTTCAACCGGTCGACCACCTGTTTCTGGGTTTCCTGGGCGGCCTGACGTTCTTCCTCGACGGCCTGAGCCGCAGTCAGCAGTGTTTTTAGATTATCGACATTGCGGGCGATGGCGCCCATTTCGTCGCGGCGCTCCAGCATCGGCACGGGCTGGGAATAGTCGCCATCCGCGATGACATTGATCGAGTCGCCAACGACTTTCAGCGGGCGTGACAGGATCGAACGCAGAGCGAAGGCGGACAACAGGCACATGATGACAAAGGCGGCCCCCGCAAGGATATAGGTCAGTCTTTGCTCGGGTGCTGCTTCTGCAAAGGCCCGTTCCGGTGACCAGATCATCGCGATAGAGCCGACAACGACACCGCCCCCCGCGCCAGCGTTTGCGGGAGCCGCAATAAAGTAGCCATCCCCCGTGGTTTCCATGGCGCCAGTCTGGGCCGAGGTGTGCCCGAGTTGTACCAGATCCTCCTGATCCGATTCGCTTGCCTCGCCTGCGGTGGCAATGATTTTGCCGTCCTTGTTTACCGCAACCCCAAAGAGGGCGCGTCCATCCGACAGGTCCAGTATTTTTGCAATATCGGCAGAAAGGCGTTCAGAGTCGCCAAAGCGAATGGCGCCACCGCTGCCGGCGGCAACGGTAACTGTGACGCCATTGCCCAGAGTCTGCACGCCTTTTTCGACGGCAGCCTCAAAGGTGAGGTGGCCTCTTACAGCCTGAGCTGCAGAGACAACCATCGTGGTTGCTGCAATCAGCAAGCAGCACTTCATGAAGACTGACATGCCTTTGAATAGGGGGATCGCGGGAAGGCGAGCTTTCATTTCGGTACCTACTTGGTTGTTGAATGCGGGGGCTGTTGCAGGGAAGGAACGTTTTACATCAAGGCTTCAGCGTCGATGCCAACGGTCATTGCACCAATGGCTGCACCAGAGGCGGCGTCGACAATGGTCAAAGAGATCTGTGCCTGATAGCGGCGGCTGGATTCATCCAGTTCCACGTCACCAAAATGGCTTGCGTCAGCGCCAACACTGTATGTTTGTTGAAATTTGGCTTCATCACCCTGCCACATATCTGAGGTGATCCCAGACGCTGCGACATTCAGGCCTTGAGCATCCATGATAAAGACTTCGGTGATGCGGCCGCCAGATTCATTGATTTGGGCCCGCAGAAAATCTGCGGCTGCGTTCTGCAGGACGTCGTCGATTGTTGGAGTCGCAGGAGCGCCAACTTCTGCGCGCCATTTGAGGTCGAGCGCGTCAACGGCGGCTTGATCAAGTGCTTGGGTTTCGCCGTTCTGGGTGGCAATGGCTTCGAGCAGCACAGGCGATTGCGCCCAGCCGCGAATATTGTTGTCCAGGTAGCTCTGCATGGCAGCCTGGTAGTCCGATGCCATTGCGGGCAGGGCGGCGAGAGAAAAAAGTGTAGCAATTGTTACGATGCGCATATGGTGCTCCTCAGCATTATCCGTCTTGGTACAGGGTGTGCCGAGTGTACATATTCAGGCTTACTGAGGGCTTAATCAGTCAAAGAGGGCGAGCCACCCGTGCTGCACAGGTGGCGCAGGGGATTGCATCCAGCCAAATTGCCCCACTGCTGCGTCGGAGGTGGTTGGCTATCAAAGCATTGATACTTATTGTTATTTAGAATTTTTGTGGCTGGCTTTAGGCTGTGTGGGAACAGCCGGAAAAAGGATGATTTTTAAAGGGTTTTCCAGTTTCCACCTCTGCGCTGCGCCCGCGACAGAGTCGGAATGAAGGGGGAGCCTTCGAGGTGGCGACAGTCAAGGGTTGTGTAGGGAATGTATGGCTAAAGTAAAAGGAGTTGATTCGCGTGCATATTTATTGCGCTGTTGCCACGCCGCGCGCGCAGCCTCCGGAAGCATCAGGGACCGGCTGAATGGCGTAGAGCGACAGAGAGGCAGGGGCAAAGGACCAGTGGCATCACAGAGGCCGGTTTTTCACAGCTGTGATTGCCTCTTGTGTCATCGCGCCCCTATGGTTGCCGCATGATTGAACTCAGAGACCTTCAGCTGCTCACCGCTCTGGCGCGGCACCAACATTTTGCCAAGGCCGCCAAAGACTGCGGCATGTCGCAGCCGGCCTTCTCCATGCGGATCCGTAATCTGGAGGAGAAACTGGGGCTGTCGATCGTGCGGCGGGGCAATCGCTACCAGGGCCTCACCGGTGAGGGTGAGATGATCGTGCGCCGCGCCCGCAGTATTCTGGATGATGCCAAAGCGCTGGATCAGGAGATCGCCGCCTCACGCGGTGAGGTCACGGGCACCTTGGTGTTGGGCGTGGTGCCCACCGCCACGGCCTTTGCGGCCCAGGTTGTCAATCGGTTGCACGAGGTACACCCACGGGTGCTGGTCCAGATAGATGTCACCACCTCAATGGCGATCCAGCAGCGCCTTCTTGATGGCACGATTGACGCTGGTGTTACCTATGGCGACAGCGTGCCGCCAGGGCTAATCACAGCCACGGACCTCTATGACGAGAGCTATGTGCTGCTGGCTCCCGAAGCCATGGTTGCAGGGCAGGGGGAGAGCATCAGCTGGCAGAATGCGGCAAAGCTGCCGTTGAGCCTGCTGGAGCCGGGCATGCAGAACCGGCGCATTCTGGACCGGATTTTTGCAGAGCTTGATCTCAGACCAGATGTTATGTCCGAATCCAATGGCTTTGTGTCCGCGATGATCATGGCCCGCGAAGGGGCAGTGGCCACGATCCTGCCACGGGCCCTGGCGGATGCACTCGGAGAGATCACTGGCACCCGGGCGCTGGCTCTGACCAGTGACCAGGATGAGGCCGTCTCACAGGCGCGTCCCATCTGCCTTGCCTCGCTGCAACGCACGCCCGAACTGACCACGGTTGCCTGTCTGCGGCGGGTTGTTGCCGCCTTTGCGCGATAAGCTTTCGTTATTGTGCCTTCCACTCATTGAATTTGACGATACGATTTCCTGATGGCATGCCGGCTGGACAGACATGTGCGGCTGGATAGGCATGTGCGACATTTCGGAGGTCACCTTGGCACCATTGGACAATAGCAAAGGCGTATGGAAATCCGGTAAGGGCAAGGGACGTAAGACTCCCAAGGGCCGCCAACTGGATTATCAGGCGCATAGCGAGGTTCTTGACCTTCTCGGCGAGCGGCCACGCAGCCGGGACATGCTGATCGAGTTTTTGCATCTCATTCAGGATGCCTATGGCCATCTGAGTGCTGCGCATCTGCGCGCCCTGGCCGAAGAGCTGCGCACCGGTCAGGCCGAGGTTTTTGAGGTCGCCAGTTTTTACGCCCATTTTGATGTGGTGCGCGAAGACGAGGCGCCACCGCCCGCGCTGACCATCCGGGTCTGCGATTCATTGTCCTGCGAGATGGCTGGGGCCCAGCAATTGAAATCCGCGCTTGAGGCAGGTGTTGACAGCGCCCAGGTCCGTATCTTGCGCGCGCCCTGCATGGGCCGCTGTGATACAGCGCCGGTGCTGGAAATCGGTCACAACCACATTGACCATGCCACCCCGGAAAAGGTTCTGGCGGCGATTGCGGCGGATGACACCCATGTTCACATCCCAACCTATGAGGGCTTTGCCGCCTATGAGGCCGCCGGTGGCTATGCGACCCTGAAGGATCTGCGCGCCAATGGCGACTGGGAGGCGGTTCAGGCCAAGATCAAAGAGGCCGGATTACGCGGCCTTGGCGGCGCCGGTTTCCCTTCGGGCACCAAATGGGGCTTTGTGCGCGCCAACGCGGGGCCGCGGTATCTCGCCGTCAATGGCGACGAGGGCGAGCCGGGCACCTTTAAGGATCGCTACTATCTGGAGCGCACGCCGCATCTCTTCCTCGAAGGCATGTTGATGGCGGCCTGGGCGGTCGAGGCTGAAAAAGCCTTTATCTACATGCGCGACGAATATCCGGCGGTGCTGCAGATCCTCGCAACCGAGATCAGGGCGCTGGAAGATGCCGGCATTGTGGAGCCGGGCTATATTGATCTGCGGCGCGGCGCTGGCGCTTACATTTGCGGTGAAGAAAGCGCCATGATCGAGAGTATTGAGGGCAAACGCGGTGAGCCGCGTCATCGTCCGCCCTTTGTGGCGCAGGTGGGCATCTTTGGCCGCCCCACGTTGGTGCACAACGTCGAAACCCTGCTTTGGATCTGCAAGATCAATCGCGAAGGGCCAGAATGCCTGAATTCTGTTGAAAAGAATGGGCGCAAGGGGCTGCGCAGCTATTCGGTGTCGGGGCGGGGTCAAAAACCCGGCGTGTATCTTTTGCCTGCGGGCTCGACCATCACCGATATCATCACGGCCTGTGGCGGCATGCTTGAGGGTCATAGTTTTAAGGCCTACCAGCCGGGTGGTCCATCTTCGGGCCTGTTGCCCGCGACGATGCATGATGTGCCATTGGATTTTGACACCCTGCAACCGCATGGCACCTTTATTGGCTCCGCCGCCGTGGTGGTCCTGTCCGATCAGGATTCCGCCCGCGATGCGGCGCTCAATATGCTGCGGTTCTTTGAAGACGAGAGTTGTGGTCAGTGCACGCCCTGCCGGGTGGGCTGCGAAAAAGCCGTCAAACTGATGAGTGAGGAAAAGTGGGATCAGGGCCTGCTGGAAGAGCTGAGCGCTGCCATGGTCGATACCTCGATCTGCGGCCTTGGCCAGGCTGCACCGAACCCGATCCGCCTGACCATGAAACATTTTCCGGACGAGGTGTAAGTCATGAGCACTGAAATTACCTTTACCCTTGATGGCGAAGAAGTCACCGCTGAGGCTGGCCTCACCATCTGGGAAGTCGCCAATGGCCGCGGGCTGAAAATCCCGCATCTGTGTCATAAACCACAGCCGGGCTACCGCCCTGATGGCAACTGCCGCGCTTGCATGGTCGAGATCGAGGGCGAGCGTACGCTTGCGGCCTCCTGTATTCGTGAACCCAGCACAGGTATGGTGGTGACCACCAACAATGCCCGCGCTGAAAATGCCCGCAAAATGGTGATGGAGCTGCTGGTCGCGGATCAACCCAAACCGGACGTCGCCCATGATAAGTCCTCGCATCTGTGGGATATGGCAGATCTGAACGGGGTTTCAGAGTCGCGCTTTCCCAAGATGGAAGAGGGTCGTATTCCGCTGCTTGATGACAGTCCTGTGGCGATGTCGGTCAATCTGGATGCCTGTATTTCCTGTGGTCTGTGTGTGCGTGCCTGCCGTGAAGTCCAGGTAAATGACGTTATTGGCATGGCCGGACGTGGCCATGATGCCTATCCGACCTTTGACATCGCTGATCCCATGGGAGGTTCCTCCTGTGTGGCCTGTGGTGAATGTGTGCAGGCCTGCCCCACAGGGGCGCTGATGCCGGCGGCTGTGATGGATGACAATCAGGTTGGCGACAGCTCTGATTTTGACTCTGAGACTGAAAGCGTCTGCCCGTTCTGCGGCGTGGGCTGCAAGGTCTCGCTCAAGGTCAAGGCGGGCAAGGTCAAATATGTCGAGGGCATCAATGGGCCGGCAAACGAGGGTCGTTTGTGCGTCAAGGGCCGCTTTGGTTTTGACTATATCCACCACGAGCACCGCCTGACCAAACCGCTGATCCGTCGCGATGATGCACCTGCCAAGGGGCTGAACGTGGATCCCGGCGATCTGCTGACGCATTTCCGCGAAGCATCCTGGGAAGAGGCGATGGATCTGGCTGGCAGTCGCCTGAAAGCGCTGCGCGACGAGGATCCGCGGTCGGTTGCCGGCTTTGGCTCGGCAAAATGTACCAATGAAGAGGCCTATCTCTTTCAAAAATTCATCCGCCAGGGGTTCAAGCACAACAACGTCGACCACTGCACCCGGCTGTGTCATGCCTCATCGGTGACGGCGCTGATCGAAAACGTTGGATCCGGCGCTGTAACGGCGACCTTTAACGAGATCGAAAACGCCGATGTGGCGATCATCATCGGCGCAAACCCGATTGAAAACCATCCGGTGGCCGCGACCTATTTCAAGCAGTTCACCAAACGCGGTGGCAAGCTGATCGTGATGGATCCGCGCGGCGTGGGCATGCGGCGTTACGCCACCGAGATGCTGCAATTCCGTCCCGGTGCGGATGTCTCGATGCTGAACGCGATCATGCATGTGATCGTCGAGGAAGAGCTCTATGACGCCGACTACATCGCGCAGCGGACCGAAAACTGGGAGGCCGAGACAGCCCATCTAAAAGACTTTTCGCCAGAGAAAATGTCAGGGATCTGTGGCATTGAGCCCGAGCAGTTGCGCCGGGTGGCGCGCCTGTTTGCAGGTGGCAAGGCGGGCATGATTTTCTGGGGCATGGGCGTGTCGCAGCACATCCATGGCACCGATAATTCGCGCTGTCTGATTTCTTTGGCGCTGATGACCGGCAATGTTGGCAAGCCCGGCGCAGGCCTGCATCCGCTGCGGGGACAGAACAACGTGCAGGGTGCGTCTGATGCTGGTCTGGTGCCGATGTTCCTGCCTGACTATCAGTCTGTGACCTCAGATGAGGTGCGCCGGTCCTTTACGGATGTTTGGGGTGGTGGCGACTTCTCAAATGAGAAGGGTCTGACGGTGACTGAAATCGTGGATCAGGCCTATGCGGGCAATATCAAAGGCATGTATATTCAGGGTGAAAACCCGGCGATGTCGGACCCGGATGTCGGGCACGCGCGGGATGCCTTTGCCAAGCTGGACCTGATGATCGTGCAGGATATCTTTCTGACGGAAACGGCGAACTATGCCGACATCATCCTGCCGGCCTCGGCGCTGTATGAAAAGAACGGCACCGTCTCCAATACCAACCGACAGGTGCAGCGGGTGCGGCCTGCTGTGACGCCTCCGGGTGAGGCGCGTGAGGACTGGAAGATTACGGTCGAGTTGGCGCAGCGCATTGGCCTGCCTTGGGACTATAGGGATGTGCGCGAAGTCTTCGATGAGATGAAGCTCAACATGAGGTCGCTGGACAATATCACCTGGGAGCGCCTGGAGACAGAGACCATCACCTACCCGTCGCTGGATGCGACGGATCCGGGGCAGTCGATTGTGTTTGGGGATGGCTTTCCGCGGGCCGAGGGCCGGGCCCGCTTTACTCCGGCTTCAGTGATTGCGCCTGATGAGGCGCCTGATGCGGACTATCCGATGATCATGACCACGGGGCGGCAGCTTGAGCACTGGCATACGGGCTCGATGACCCGGCGTTCTCTGGTTCTGGATGCGGTAGAGCCGGAAGCAAATTGTTCACTACATCCCAAACCGCTGCGGGCCCTCGGGGTCGAGGCAGGAGAGATGGGGCGTCTGTCAACGCGGCGGGGTTCTATCGACATTATGGCCCGCGCTGATCGTGCTATCGCCGAGGACATGGTTTTTGTGCCTTTTGCCTATGTTGAAGCTGCGGCGAACATCCTGACCAATCCGGCTTTGGATCCTTATGGAAAAATTCCTGAGTTCAAATTTGCCGCAGTGAAAGTTGAGGCTGTGGCGGCGCAAATCGCGGCTCAATAAGTCCCGAATGTTTCAAACAGAGCGGGCGCGGACCTGAATGGTC
>JAWUWF010000060.1:0-23290 GCA_034111985.1 Pseudophaeobacter sp. | reverse complement strand
TGTCGTCGTCGGTAAACAGGACATGGTTGGTGCCATCGATGCTGTCTGCAACGTCGCCCAGCGTATCATTGGCAAGCTCGTCGAAGGGCCGCCCGGCGGTGTGTCGCCTTTGGTCGGTTTTGCATCTGATAACGGGGGCGTCGGACGGTTACCAACAGCCGCAATGAAGCGTTTCGCCGACAGCATTGCCCGTCAGAAGGGCATAAAGCCACCAGAAGGTTACACAAAATCGGGATCGGTATGTCGTGCGTTCCTCGAGCAGCATGCCCCCAAGAAAACCGAGGGCGTTGGCGGGAATGCGGTGGGTGGTCCTGAAGCACGGCCCCCAAGTCCGGCACAATTGTCATTCGCCGACAGCATATCGCGGGAAAAATGTGTTGCGATAACCGACGAAGCTAAAGCCAGCTCTGCCGCTATGTCCGCTTGGATTGACAAGAACCAAGGGTCAAGGCCTGGCAAGGGCCGTCGCAAGACGATTGCGAAGAATTCTAAACCAGCAGCGACAAAATGCACAAAGCCGACAAAGCGGCCAAGAAAGCCCAAGGACAGTGTGGCTTTGGTGGAGGCGACGTGCTCGCCGGTGGCAGAGCAGCGTGATACCTCTGCCAACACGCCACTGCGTATTCCCTACGGCAACAAGGAAGCCGCACAAAAGCTCGGTGCCAGATACGCTGAAGGCGGATGGTATGCACCGCCTGGCGTTGACCTGACTGAGTTCAAATCCAAAGGATGGCTGTGAGATTGATCACACCTTATGATCAGCGCCACTGCTGGAAGACTGGGCCGATTTCAATTTAGTTGCATGAGATTGCCCTGCTACCGGAACATCAACCTTTGCCCGTATGGAAGCATAGTGGAAGCAAGAGGGAAGGGTTCGCTGCGCTTTATATCGAAATCCGGCGCAGGGCCATTCCGGGCGAGGGGACCACAAGCAACGGAAAACGCGAAGGATAGCGCGGTTCTGAGGGATTATTCATGGTTCGTTCGCCACGGCTCATAACCTGAAGGTCGTAGGTTCAAATCCTACTCCCGCAACCAAATTAATCAAAACAATGTCGCACCGAAAGGGTCGCGGCTTTTCGTTTACCTGCAAAGCTCAACAATTCCTGCAGCCTACCATCCAGCTGAGCCGTATGGCCCCGCTCAGCGTCGTGCCAGATCGTGATGCGGTCGATCAGCTCGCCGAGGGTATCAGGCGCCCGGTGCACCACATTGAACCTGTCACGCCTTTGTGCCGCTCCAACTGTTCGTTTAAGCGACCTTGCGCTCAAAAGCCACGGGGCGTTTCTAAGCCTGTGCTGAGTGACGGCGTCGTGGATTGCAAAAGCTATTGATTTATCCACAGATTGCCATCTCAACCCGCGAAAGAACTGAGTGCTAAGCCTCTAAGCTGGGGAGTGATTTGTACGCGGGGCCGTGCGTGACGCGTTGCCGCATATGCCGTTTAGTTCTGAGATGGGAACCGGCGCCGCAAATCCGCGACTTGTGCTGCGGTGAGAGGGCGGGTCTCCATCGCTCGTAGCGCAAGGAACAGCTTGGCCGTCTCTTCCAACTCTTCCGTAGCATAGACCGCATCCGACAGCGATTTCGCCGAAACGACTGGCCCGTGGTTCGCCAACAAAACAGCATGGTGGTCTGATGCCATTTCACCGACCGCCTTCGCCAATTCAATATCCCCAGGCGCGAAATAGGGCACCAGAGGTAATTTGCCGACGCGCATCACGTAATAGGCTGTAAGAGGCGGCAAGACATCCTTGTGGTCTATGCATTTTAGGCAGCTCACTGCGACGGAGTGAGTGGAATGCAGATGCACAATTGCCGAGGCGCGTGAGCGCTTTGCATACATTGCCATATGTAAAAACGCCTCCTTGGTCGGCGCGTCTCCTCCGACGTGGCGACCCAAGGGGTCCAGTAGAGACAGGCGCGCGGGATCAAGGTCCCCCATGGAAGAGCCGGTCGGGGTCATGAGCCAGCCATCTTCTACGCGCACGCTGATATTCCCCGAAGACCCGAAGCTCAGCCCCCGGTCATAGAGCGAAGCGGCGCGGCGCACGATGTCTTCCCGAATTTTCGCGTCACTCATGACAGCACCTCCAGGGCATCTTCGAAAAAGCTAGGCAGCCCGAAGTTCCCCGATTTCAGCGCCAGTGTTAAGGGGCGGTCGCCCAAAGCTTGGGTCCATGGGACGCCTGGTGCGATCTCGGGTCCGATCTCCAGCATCTTGATGTCGATTGCTGAAACGACCGCGCCAGAGGTCTCTCCGCCCGCGACAATCAGTCGGCTAAAGCCAGTATCGGCAAGGCGCAGGGCGACGGCGCTTAGCGTGTCTTCCATCATCTTGGCAGAGTAGGCCACGCCGTAATGTCTCTGAATCGTTTTCACTTCCAATGGGTCAGCCGAGCCATAGATAATCACGGGGTTGTCCTCAGGCTGGGCGATGGCCCATTCTACCAATTCCGCCACGACATCTTCGCCTGCTGCAACTTTTTCGATATCGACCTTGGCGTGGGGCCATTTTGCTTTGACTTCGGCAAGCTGCGCCCGGGTCGCGGTAGAGCAGCTGCCTGCCAATATCAGCACGCGACCCTTAGGAGCCGAGAGGGTTACATTTTGTTGGGTACTGATCTGACCGCGGGCCCGAAAATTATCCGGTAAGCCCAGAGCTATGCCTGATCCGCCAGTGATCAACCGGTGATCTGCAGTGGCTCTGCCAATCGCTCGCAGATCGCTCTCATCCAGCGCATCGATCACCCCATAGGAGATGCCTTGGGCAATCAACTCGGCGATCTTTGTGCGGATCGCTTCGACCCCTTGCTGCACAACCGGCGCTGGGATCAGCCCGACCCGGCCGACAGATTGTGCCTCCATCAAGCGCATTAGGTTGGAATCGCGCATCGGGGTCATCGGGTGATCCTTCATCGGGCTTTCTGCCAGGGGTTGCTCTCCGACAAAAAGCACGCCGTTGTAGATTGTGCGGCCATTCGCGGGGAAGGCGGGGCAGATCAGCGCGAAGTCGCAACCGACCGCGTCTTGCAATGCGTCGGCTACCGGACCGATATTGCCATGAGGTGTCGAATCGAAGGTGGAGCAATATTTGAAAAATATCTGCTCTGCACCTTCAGCCTGCAACCAGTTCAGCGCTTTGAGAGACTCGGCAATTGCGTCCTCCACCGGTGCCGTGCGCGACTTCAGTGCGACAACGACCGCATCTGCATCGCCATAAACGTCATCAGGGCCGGGCACTCCGATGACCTGAACAACACGCATGCCCTCTTTGACCAAAGTATTGGCCAGATCGGTGGCCCCGGTGAAATCATCGGCAATCGCGCCGAGCATAATGGGCATTTCAAAGTCCTTTCAGATCAATAACGCGCTCAAGAACGGCAATAGGCAGGTTTGCGGTCGCGCGGTTGGTCGCGACGACTTTTTGCTAGACGGTAGAGACCGCAGGAATGCATTACATCGACGTCATGGGGCGTGACGGCAAGCGGATCGAAGAAAAATGACCAATGCATTGTTTCGGCCTTCTGCGATCATCGCCCAAATTGCTGGTCGCCGCCCATCGGCCGACTGAGCAGGCGGGCAATCTCCAACCCTGTTTGCTCGGCAATGCGTTTGCGCTCTCAACACAGAGTGATGACGGTCACACCATTCTGCCAGATCCTCCTTGTAGCGATCATGCGAGATCAGAGCGATCCGCATTTGATCAGCTCTTGAGCCCGGTCAAGACTTCTCGCGTTGTCGCGATCGTGCCCATGTCGCCGCCAAATTCCATGGGGCGCAGCGCATTGATGGCAAACCCCCGATCGACGGAGCCGTCGATCAAAGCGGCGGCCTCACTGTAGCGGGTGTCGCCAGAGCGTTCGCCAAGGTAGTCCAGCATCAATGCGCCGCTGAGGATTGCCGCCAGCGGGTTGGCTTTGTCCTGCCCCATAATGTCTGGTGCACTGCCATGGGCAGGTTGGAACAGCCCATGGGCGTCACCGATCTCGGCGCAGGCCGCCATACCCATGCCGCCGACCAAGCCGCCGCCCAGATCCGAGAGAATGTCGCCGAACATGTTTTCCATCACCATGACGTCGAAATCCCATGGCCGGCGCACCAGATCGAGCGCTTGTGCGTCGACGTAGTTATAGTTGGCTTCGATCTCCGGGTAGTTCGGTCTGATCTCGTCAAAGATTTTGCGGAAAAATGCCATAGAGGTGAAGACATTTGCCTTGTCTACACACGTCACGCGTCCGGGTTTGCCACGGTCTTTACGTTTCTGCGCCAGTTTGAATGCGAAATCATGGAGCTTCTCAGTTGTCGCGCGGGTAATGCGCAACGTATCGCGCACTTCGCTGTCTCCAATCACTTCGCTGCGCTTATGCGCGGCGGCAGAATAGAACAAACCTTCGGTGGATTCGCGCAGGATCACCATGTCGATCTGCGCTGCGCGCGGATCGGCGAGACGTTGGGGCGCGTTGGGGTAGGCTTTGATGGGGCGGATGCCAGCATAAAGGCCGAAACGGTCGCGCAATCGCAGATGGGGTGAGATTTCGGTGCCGTCGGAATGGCGGATTGAGGGCAGGCCAATGGCGCCGAGAAAGATTGCATCGGCCGCGCCTGCACGTTCCTCGCCGTCCGGCTCAATGTCCTGACCGGTCTCGGCGTAGTAGCCAGCACCTGCGTCGATTTCATCATAGGTCAGGGCGGGGGCGCCGGTTATCTCACAGGCCGCGTTGACGGCTTCTATGGCTGCGGTTGCGACATCGATACCGATCCCATCTCCACGGATTAGAGCGATTTTCAAACCAGAAGCCATGTTATTTTCCTTGGTCAAAACGTTTCACATACGCGAAAGAAGGCGCTTAAACCAGCGGGCCGGCTATCGGAGCGCTCAATTGATGCGAGGCGCTGCGATGCAATAGCCCTGCTAAAGGCGCAGATTGGCTCTGCTCCTTATGTGGTCCGCCGAGGTCAAAGATCTGCACGGTTTCATCTATCACGTATTTTTATACGTATGCGTAGATGAATTGATAGTCAATGAGTTTCCCGCTATCTTCTCGTAGTGGACGAGAGGGAGCTTTTGCTATGATGTCAGGTAAGGTAGTGGCGGCGGACGCAGAGAAGCCCGTTTCGCAGACGTCCCGTGTCGCTGCGATATTACAGACCATGATTACGAACAATGAACTGCCACCTGGGTCCAACCACCTCGAAGCCGAGTTGGGGGAGATGTTGGGTGTCTCACGGACTCCGATCCGCGAAGCGGCGGTTATCCTCGCCTCGCGAGGGTTGGTAGAAATCCGGCCCCGCCACGGTATCCGCGTTTTGCCGCTGACCATTGCCGATATGGTCGAGATTTATGACATTTTGATCGAACTTGAGCCGCTGGCCGCCTTTAAGGTAGCAGAGAAGGCCTATCCTGAGAGCGAGCTTAGCGGGCTGGATGGCAGTCTCACACGGATGGAAGCCGCACTGTTAACGGAAGACCGCAAGGAATGGGCCGCAGCGGACGATCAATTTCACCAGGAGCTTGTGTCCCTATCGGGCAGTCGGCGACTGATGGAGGTGATTTCGATGTACAGCACGCAGGTGCATCGCGTGCGCCTGCTGACCCTCTACATGCGTCCGCTGCCCCTTGCTTCGAACGAGAACCACCGTGCACTTTATGACGCGCTACGCAATGCCAAGCCCGAACGCGCCCGTGCCTTGCATCATGAGCATCGGGTCGAGGCAAAGGCGTTGTTGATATCGCTGCTTGAGCAAAACAACCTGTCTCGGTTTTAATAAGCGACAGCGATACGCGTCAGGGGGCGTATCGCGGGCCGCTTGGTGCGGCTTTACAGCGCCAATTTACGACCTTCTTCGGCGGAGCGATAGATCGCGCGTTCGATCTCGATCACCGGAAGATAGTCGCGGGCCTCATTCTCCAGCACAGTGCCGTGGAGAAGGGCGCATACGACGTGCTCCTGCAATGCTTTGGTGCAATCGCCGCCAAACCCCTCATGTTGGTCTGGCCCCAATATCTCCTGAGCCGTAAGCGCCCCAAAAGCCCTGAGCCAGACGGAGCCGTCGCCGTAGAGAGTGAGCGTGCCCTCCGTGCCTTCAATGAGTGCCTCGCCCATGGTGCGCCGCGTGTTGTCAGCTGCGTGATCCAAGCTACGATTCGCGTCAAAGATCGCACGGACCCCGGCGGGATGATCAAAGATAACATAGCCCGCATCCTCACCTGCGATTACAGGGTTCACTCTTCGCAGGTCGGCATAGACATGGCTGGGCTCTCCAAAAAGATAGCGAAAGGTGTCAACCCAATGGACGCCGGTCTCATGAAGCAGGAAGCGCTTCATTTGCTGAAAATAGGGCTGGCGCGCGAGGTAGGCATCCGGCCCCTGACCATCACCGGGCCGCAAGCGGAAGCTGGCTTGCAGAGTGGTCCCGATCCGGCCGTCGCTAAGTTCTGCTTTGATTTTGCGGTACCACGGCTGGAAGCGGAAATTTTCATGGACCACCAGCGGCACACCTGCCTGTTCGGCCAATTGAGTGATTTCTTTGGCTTCTTGCAGCGAAGTGCAAAAGGGTTTCTGGCAGATGATCGCGCGCACACCAGCATCAAGCGCCTTGCGAATGGCCGTTGCGTGCCCGACCGGCGGTAGGATGATATCGAGGATGTCGGGATTGGTGGTTAAAAGCGCATCAATACTGTCAAAGGCCGCCACGCCGTAGGCCTGCGCCTTTGACACTGCGCGGTCCGCGACGCCGACAAGGGTCACGGCCTCTATTCGTTGCCATCCGCGGATGTGAAACTGGCTGAAGTAGCCAGCGCCCAGGCAAGCGATCCGTAAGTTCATGTCGTTCGTACCTTTCTTTTGTCTGCGAGCGGAGGGGAGGCGGCTTCGTGTTCCGCCCGCCCCAACGTTCAGAGTTAATCACACAATTACCTTCGCCCGAAGGTCGCCTCATGCTCGCTGTGGCGACGGTGGAGTCCCCATTAACGCCTCGCCAAATGACGTGTGAGTTGACAATACATTTATTAATGCATACGCAGTTAAATGCAATAGATGCCATATCCATTGGGAGGATGAGATGAAAACCAAGTTTGCATTGGTCGCGGCGGCCGCGACACTTAGCGTGGGGCTGTCGGCTTCCGTCGACGCACAGGAATACCCTTTTCGTGACATCACTGACGTCGTTGTTTGGGGCGCGGGGGGCGGCACCGACAGCATCAACCGCATGATCATGGCCGAGATGGAAAAACACCTGCCGGTTTCGATCAATGTGACCAACCAGACCGGCGGCGTAGCCGGGTCCAATGGGATGGTTTTTGTTCAGAACCAGGCTGACGACGGCTATACGCTGGCGGGCATCTCTGAATCCAATGTGACCGCTGCTGTTCAAGGCGGTTGGGACCAGAAGTTCGATTTCTGGTATCCCTTTATCATTGGTGGTTCGCCCGACTTGATATCGGTGCCTGCTGACAGCCCCTATAGCACCTTGCAAGAGCTGGTGAATGCGGCCAAGGCCAATCCCCGCTCCATTCCTGCTGCGGCCTCGGGCGCTGGATCGATCCACCACCTGAACCTGCTTGCCATCGAAAAAGGCGCAGATGTCGCGTTCAAGTTCATCCCCTATGAGGGCTCTGCTGCCGGCCAAGAAGCGGCCATGACCGGTGAAGTCGCGCTGGTGGTGACCTCGCTGGCCGAACAGGCGCCGCTTATCGCGGGCGGCAAGCTGCGCCCCATTGCAATGCTGACCCCGGAAGCGGGGAAGCTGGGCGAGACGATGATCCCGTCGGCCTTTGACATCTATGATGGGCTTGAAGCCTATCTGCCGCTCAAGCAGTCAATCGGCTTTGGCGTTGCAAACTCCGCATCGGACGAGGTGAAAGCCACACTGACCGCGGCTTTCGACGCGGCGATGGCGTCCGAAACCGTGGCCGAATGGGCCGCGGTCAACCACTACGACATCGGCGGGCAGTCGGGTGAAGAGGCGCAGGCGGTCTTCGCCAAGCTCGAAAGCACCTTTGCCTATACGCTCAAGGAACTCGGCTCGACATCGATTGATCCCGAAAGCCTTGGGATCAAAAAGCCTTAAGGCACATCATAAGCAATTGGAAGCGGGGCGCTTATCTGCGTCCCGCTTTGCCAACTGGGGGGAGTTGAATGGATACCCATGGTCCGCAGGCCGAGGCCGATAAGGAATTAGCGCTGTTGCGCGCCCGTGATTTCTGGGGCGCTATGGCGTTGATCTGCTGCGCAATTTTTTTCCTGTGGCGCACCAGTTTCATTCCCTTTCTGGGAGAGAACCGCGCCGGGGTGAGCGGGGCGGAATGGTACAACTCTGCCGCGATCGTTCCATTTGGTATCTGGTCCGTCATGCTCGTGCTGGGCTTCGTTCTGCTGTGCGTCGCGGTAAAGGCTGGCGGGGCTGAACAGGCTTTTTCGTCTGTGGGGATTGGCTGGAACCGGTATGAGGCCATCCGCATCAGCTCTATCGCCGTGATCATGGGCGTATTCATTTTCGCCCTCGTGCCACGGGTGGATTTCATCCTTTCCAGCGGCTTGGCTATCACTGCGCTGATCTACGGCTTCCATGAGGGCCGCGTCGAGAGAATGCTTTTGGTGGCTGTCGCGATAGCCCTGCCGGGCATCTACGCGCTGGTCATGCACTTCCCGCAGGCAGAGTGGAACAAGCCCCATGATGACGATTGGTTGGTGCTTGCGGCTTGGGTTCTGCTGACCGTCTGGATGCTCATGCAAGATCGCAGCCGCGTGGCCCGAGCGACCCCTTGGATCGCTTTGCTGACGCCCCTCGTGTTGGTCACCGCCATGGCCTTTGGTTTTCGGCAGAACATACCGAACCGGGGCGGGCTGCTGTTTTCGCAGATTGAATATCACTATTACGTCACCCTTCGCCCGCTTTGGAGGTCATGATGGGTTTTTTCTTCTCCCAGATCCAAGGGTTCGGTGCGGCCTTCTTTGGGCTTATCACTGATCCAATTACCTATCCTTACATTATCGTATCGGTCTTTCTGGGTATCGTCTTTGGCGCGTTGCCGGGGCTGACAGCGACCCTGGCTGTGACCATCCTTACCGGCTTTTTCGGCAATAAAATTCCGCTAGACTACGCGTTGATCGCGCTTTTGGGGGCCTATGTCGGTGCGATCTATGGGGGGTCTTACCCCTCTATCCTGCTGAACATCCCCGGCACGGCCGCAAGTGCTGCGACGGCGATGGACGGCCATCCGCTTGCCAAGCAGGGCCGGGGCGCTGAAGCCTTGGGGCTGACCACCACTGGTAGTTTTATCGGCACGCTGATCGGTACGGCGGCCCTGCTGACGTTCGTCTGGCTGCTTTTGTTGATCTCTCAGTCCATAGCCAGCCCGGAAAAGGCGTTGCTGGCGCTCTTTGGTATTCTTCTATCAGGAACGTTGATGTCCGAAGACCTCGTGATCAAAGGCTGGATCGCTGGCCTCGCCGGGCTTGCTATGGCCATGGTCGGGCTCGATCCGCTGCTGAGCGAGCCGCGCTATACATTCGGCTGGTCCTATCTGCTTTCAGGCTTTCAGGTCGTGCCGGTCTTGATGGGGGCTTTCGCTGTGCCGCAGATCCTCGAAGGGCTGCGGCATGTCGATGCGGGCAAAGTCATCGCGCTCAAAGGGCGAATTCTCCCCAATTTTGGCACCATACGGCGGCACATGCCTACGATCGTCCGGTCTGGCGTGATTGGCACGGGCGTTGGTGCGTTGCCGGGCGTGGGTGAGGATGTCGCCGGATGGGTTAGTTACGGGGTTGGCAAATCAGCCAGTTATGACGGCAAAAACTTCGGTAAGGGCTCCATCGAGGGGCTGCTGTCATCCGAAACCGCCAACAATGCCTGTATCGGCGGCGCTTTGATCCCATTGTTGGTGCTGGGTATACCTGGTTCGCCGCCTGCTGCGGCTTTGATGGGCGCTTTCAAGATAAACAACATTATCCCAGGGCCAACGATTGACCCATCCATCATCCTACGGGTTTGCGCAATCATGGTGCTGGCCTCGCTCACCATGTTTATCATGGGGCTGTTCACCGCGCGGATCTTCATCCAGATCCTGCGGCTGCCGCAGACCGTCTTCTTGCCCGTGGTACTGATCCTGACGACCATCGGCAGTTTCAGCGTCGGCGGGGGGATCAATGACCTCTATCTAATGCTGGGCGTCGGCGCGCTTGCCTACTTTATGAACCTGATGAAGTATCCAATTGCACCCTTGGTGATCGGCGTCATTCTGGGAGGGCTTTTCGACGAGACCTTCCGCCGCTCGCTGCTGCTGAGCGATGGGGACCTGTCGGGCTTCTTCACACGACCCACTGCAGCTATCCTTTTGGCGTTGAACGTAGCGCTGATAGCTGGGCAATTGCCCGTTGTTCGACGTATGTTTGCAAGATTGAGGAATATATGATGTTTGCCATTTGCGTGACTTTTCGCCTCGCACCGGGGCAGATGGAGGCATTTATGCCCCTGATGTTAGAAAACGCCGCCACATCGAAAGAGGCAGAGCCGGGCTGCCATCGCTTTGATGTGCTCACTGACGCAGGCAAACCTGATCAAGTGTTCCTTTATGAGCTCTACACCGATGCTGCGGCCTTCAACGTTCATTGTGAAAGCCCGCATTTCCAAGCCTTCAACACGGCGACCGCCGCGATGGTGACGGGCAAGGACGTCACAAGTTGGGATACTGTATCAGCATGAGTGAGTGGGAAGTTCACGCGGTAAAATACGCGGATCGAAACGCGCGGGTGCGGGGCGATAGTTTCGTTTTCGACGATCGTCATGATGTGGCCCATCCGATGGATTATTTCATCTGGGTCTTGCGGCAGGGCGAGCGGGTGATCCTCGTCGACACCGGATATGATGATACCGAGGCCGATATCCGGGGCCGCCCGATCCGGCTTGATCCGCGCAGCGCCTTGATGCCTTTGGGCATCAGACCCGAAGCGGTCGAGACCGTGATTGTCACTCACCTGCACTATGACCACGCCGGCGGTCTACACCTATTTCCGGCCGCACAGCTGCATTTGCAAGCCGCCGAAATGGCCTATGCCACCGGACCCTGCATGTGTCACGATACGCTGCGGATGCCCTTTTCGTCAGGTCATATTTGCGAGGCCGTCAAACGCCTTTATTCTGGCAAGGTTATCTTCCATGACGGCGATGGGGAAGTTGCGGATGGGGTTACGGTGCACCGCATCGGAGGGCATAGTCGTGGGTTGCAGGCGGTGCGGGTCCGCACCTCGGCGGGCTGGTTGGTGCTGGCTTCCGATGCCGCGCATTTTTACGAGAACTTTCAAAGCCGCAAACCCTTTCCTATCGTTGTGGACATGCAAGACATGCTGGACGGGTTCTCAACAATTGAGCGACTTGCCAGTCGGCCGGAGCTGATCGTACCAGGCCATGATCCTTTAGTCATGTCTTCCTTCCCCCGCGACAAGGCTGACCACATCGTCCGTCTGGACCGTGGGCCAAGTACGCTGCCTGAGTGAGCGCAAGAGCAGGGGACCCCAAAGAGAAAGCCAGTCAATGACACGTCTTAAAACGAAAAATGGAACGCCTGTCTCTCGCTTGGGATTCGGCGCTATGCAGTTTGGTCGCACCGCAGACGAGGGTCAGGCCCGCGCCATGGTCGAGGCTTGTATTGCTGCAGGGATCAACCATTTTGACACGGCCTTTAGCTATTCCAAAGGCGAGTCAGAGCGCATATTGGGCAAGGTGATCGGCGCGCAAGTGGACGACCTCTTTCTTGCTACGAAAGCACCCAATGACCGCCCTGCAACGCCCGAAAATCTGCGCGCTGCGCTAGATCAAAGTCGCGAGAGGTTGGGGTTGGACTGCGTCGATCTTTACTATCTTCATCGGTTCGACGCTGAAACGCCGCTCGCGCAGACATTCGGCGCTTTGGCCGAGTTGCAGGCGACAGGAGCGATCCGCCACATTGGCGTGTCAAATTTCGCCGCATGGCAAATCATGAAGGCGCAGGCGATATGTGCTCAGTTCGATACCCAGATCAACGTCTGTCAGCCTATGTATAATCTCGTCAAGCGGCAGGTCGAGGTGGAAATCCTCCCGGCCTGCACGGACCAAGACATCGCGGTTTGCCCTTACTCGCCCTTGGGGGGCGGTTTGCTGACGGGCAAATACGCGGGCACCGCGGCTGGGCGGCTCAGCGAAGATCGCACCTATGCATTACGATATGGTCAGCCATGGATGCTTGAGACGGCCCTTGGCTTGAGTGCCTTGTCGCAGCGCATCGACATTTCGGCCGCGACCCTCGCTGTTGCATGGGTGGCCCGGCACCCGGCGGTCACTTCGACGCTTATCTCGGCACGGAATGTTGCGCAGCTGCAGGTCTCGTTGGATGCAATGAACTTGGACCTCCCAGAGGAACTCTATGAGGAGATTTCACAACTGAGCCCCAAACCGTCATCCGCGACGGATCGGTCGGAAGAAGATTGAAGGGTCTCCGTTTTATGATTTTTTGCAGCGAGAATTTCCATGCACATAGAGCCTAACTCGGGGCTATGTCCAGAAAGGAGGAGGCCACACAACAGGCCGCCCGCAAGGCGATCGCCGATACGATCGAAAAATAGATCTGGTGTTGGCCGAAAACGAGCCCGTAGCCGTCGAAGACTTTTACTACGAAGTCTGCATGCCGGCGACCGCTGCCGCATCGTAAAAGACGCGACTATGCATGAGGGCGTCCTTGAGCGTGCTAAAGGCGCTCTGCGCGAGCAGGAGGAAGAGGCGCAACGCGAGGCGGCGAAGCAGCAAGGCACAGACGACGATGCCAAAGAGCTGATCTCGTAATTACCCTTAGCCTCCGACTTTGAAAACAGTTCGCCAAAGTTCAAATCCCCCTCCCGCAACCAATCTTACACAATCATATCAATGCAACACACAACCCGCCCCAAAGGCGGGCTACAGCGCGTTCAGATTTTCAAATAAATCTACACGCAACTCAAGGCGATGAGGAACCGCCGCCTCCGCGTCACTGCGCAACAACCGGCGCGATCATTTGGTGAACCCCCTTCTTCGCGAGGAAAAAACCGCTCAAACGAATAAGCTGCGGACCGGCATTCGCACCACCCCCCAGTATCCTCGCCACGCCGGGCCGACACAAACGCAGTTAAGTTCACCGGTCACAGAAACCCCAATACCTGAACAGAGCTAAACCAAAAAAAGCGGCCGAAAAGGCTGGGGGCACCTTGGGCGTTATGAAATTGCCAGCCGGTCTATTTTGGTACAAAATTGCTCCATGACAAAAACGATACAAAAACGCACACTGGCCACCAGGGCTCGGTTGATTAAGGCCGCAAGCTCCCTCGTTGCAGAAAAAGGGTACCAGGCTTTGCGTGTGGAAGAAGTCGTGCACATGGCAGGGGTGGCCAAGGGTACCTTTTTTGCACATTTTGCCGACAAAGATGCTTTGATGGACCTGCTGATCGGGGAGCGTATCAACAGGTGCCTCGACGATTTGGAAGTGCTCGAAGCCCCCTCCACAGTCAGTGCTCTCGTTGCGGGTTTGATGCCATTGCTCCGGCTCATGACCTGTGAGAGATATGTGTTCGATGTTATTCTGCGGTACTCGGGCGCCGCCGCTGTCGAAGAGATTGGCCACATCGCGATGACATTTGAGCGCCAGGAACGTATCGTTGCGGCTTGGCTGGCGGCTGGGTCCTTCCGTCGTGATGTCAGTCCAACCCTGCTGTCCGAAGGGGTGCAAGCCTTTTGCGTGCAATCTATGGCTCTGCATTTCTGCGCGTTGCACAACACGGAAAGCCTGGACGACCGCTTACTGACCTACCTCAAAGCTTGGCTTGCACCGCCGCAAGGTTAGGACTGCCCACAGATTGGGCTTGTCCGCAAGTATAGACCTATGTTCAAGAATCCCTGTGCGTCCGAGAGAACCTCATGCTTCGCCTTCCCAAGCCCCAGCGGATTGTCTCTTGCATGGACGGAGGAAGGCTCCCTGGTTAGGAGGTGCCAAAAGGTCTTTTCACTCACAAGCTACCTGAGCTATGACAGCCAAAGATCTATGCATACCGCGGGAGCGTCTCTTCGTCTTCTGGGAAAGGATCCGAACTGAGTAGATCTGCGTCCTCGTCAAAGTTATCGCCTCCGCCAAAGTCTGTTTCGCTTGCCGCAGCCATATGGGCGTCGTGAAGATCTGCACCCTCGTCCGGGCGCAGAACAAACTGGCCCACGAGCTGGTTAAGGCCAAGTGTTTCGCTATTCAGGGACTGGATCGCTGCGCTGGATTCGGTCACCATGGCTGCATTCTTTTGGGTTACCTGATCCAGCTGCGCCACGCCGTTGTTGACTTCATTGATGCCATTGGCCTGCTCGACAGAGACGGTGGAAATACCCGACACCAGGTCAGAGATATGCGCCACCTGGCGGACCACAGCCTCAAGAGCCTTGCCTGCGCCATCAACCTGGTGAACCCCATCCTGAACATGTTGAGAACTGGTGCTGATCAGAATTTTGATCTCTTTCGCAGCTTCTGACGAGCGTTGCGCAAGATCGCGGACCTCGGAGGCAACGACAGCAAAGCCGCGGCCAACTTCACCGGCCCGGGCAGCTTCGACGCCTGCGTTGAGCGCCAGAAGGTTGGTCTGGAAGGCGATGTCATCAATGACGCCAATGATCTGCGAAATCCGGCTGGACGAGGTCTCAATTTCATTCATCGCCGCAATGGCCCCTTCGACCACGCGACCGCTGTGTTCCACATCGTTGCGTGCTGTGACCACGGCAGCTTCGACTTCTTTGGTGTTCTGAGCGGCAGTATTCACGCTATTGGTCATGTGTTCTAGGGCTTCTGCTGTCTCCTCCAGGGTTGTGGCCTGGCTGGAGGTGCGCAGCGATAGATCCTGCGAGGCATCGTGGATTTCTTCAGAGCGGGCCTGAATGCTATTGCTGGCCTGAACCACCTTTGAGATCAGGCGATTCAGCTGGTCCACCGTTTCGTTGAAATCTACGCGCAGAGTTTCATAATCCTCGTTGAAGTTCTCCGAGATATGGTCACTTAGATCGCCCGATGATAGCATTTTCAAACCTGCACCCAGACGGGTAATGACGCGTTCCCCTTCGGCGCGCAGCGCATTTTGCTCGGCCAGTGTTTTTACTACGCGCTGCGAGATCAAATCAATGTCGTGGGCAATTTCACCAAAATCATCTGCGCGCATGCGATTGGAAACTTTGAGGTCAAAGTTGCCATCAGAAACTTCTTTCAGCGCGTCGCGCAGCCGTTCAATGGGCCTGATGATGGTGAGGGTTGTTTTACGTGTATGATGCAGCACAAGGCAGATGAAGGTGCCGAAGAGGGCAAGCAGCACGTAGAGCATGATTTTGTCGTGAAAGCCTGTGCGTTGCACTGCTGCTTCAGTCAGGCTTTCTAGGCTGATGCTCAGCGGCGCAAGGGTGTCCTTTAGAGTCCGTGAGATCTCCATCAAGGCGGGCAGGGCAGATACGGCAGCTGTGGGGTCGCTGAGAGCCGCGCTATGAAGGGCCTGACTGGAGGCGATGAATTGATCTGCCAATGGTAGTGCGGTCGTCAGAACCGCGGATAGATCCTGCGCTACGTCTAGCTTCTGCAATGCGATAAGTGCTGCGCGCAAGGCCTCCGCGTCGACTGCGAGTTCTGCGTCCTGGTCCGCCGTTTGATCTGCTGGACTGGCCTGATCTGCCTGACTTGCCTGTTCGGTAGCATTGGCCTGATCAGTAGGGCCGCCGAGGGCCTTAAGAAGGCTGGCGAGAACGCGGGCTTCTATCGTTTTGTGCATCGCAGCAGCCGTCAACTCATGGTGGCTGGCCTGCCGTAAGGAGGTTTGTTGCTCCAGCTCCAGTTGGCTTTGCCACAGGTTATATGCGGCAAAAGCTGAGAGGAGAACGATGGCCGATACTGAGATGAAGCAGAGTAGCTTCAGCCGCGACGTGATGGAAAAGTTGCGAAACATGAGGAGCACACCATTAGGTTGTTTCACCAACCTCTAGTGGTTGTTTGTTAAGGAACTCAGAACTTAACCTTGGGTTGTGTACCTGAAGTTGGTTTTTTACGGTGGTGGTAACGATTTAGGGGCTTGTCTTGACCATTGGGCCGTATTGTTTCGCTGCGAGCTCTTCCTAAGCGTCTTGCAGAAGGATTTCGGCGACGCTTTGCAGGTGCGACTGCATGGCCAGTGTGGCCGCCACGCTGTCACCATCAAGGATTGCTTCGGCGAGGCTCTGATGCTGCCGCGCTAAAAGGGCGGTGCTTTCGGCTGAATACGTCGCGGCGCGCTTGCGGGCCCAGAGCGTCTGCGCCCGGACGGACCGGATGGCCTCATAGACCGTTAGAAACAGAGGGTTTTGTGCCATCTGCGCGATTTTATAGTGAAAGATGTCATCGGCGGCATCATAGGTGGTCTGATCCGGAGCGTTCAGCGTTGCCCTGGCGGCTTTGGCAAAACTTTCCCGCGCCGTTTCATCAGCGCGCAGAGCGGCAAGACCGGCCAGTGCAGGCTCAATTTCCAGCCGGACTTCCATCACCTCTTGCGGGCTCACGCGCAGGGCGAGGCTTTTGAGGCGCGCCGCATCGGTGGCGGGGGGCGGCTGCACAAAGGTCCCTTGCCCCCGGCGGCGAAACAGCGCGCCCTCAGTTGCCAACTGATCCAGTGCCTGACGCAGCCGGGCACGGCTGACGCCAAAGGAATACGCCATTTCACGCTCGGGCGGCAGGCGGTCGCCGCGCTGCAATGTTCCTTCGGAAATTTCCCGGCGCAGGCGCGCCATAAGGTCATTGTCCGAAGAATTGCTTTCAGGCGAGCTGGCTGAGGCGCGGCCCTTGCGCGGGTTTTGCGACAGGCGAGGCGTATCGGACATCTGCGGTTACAGACCCAAAAGATCGCTGAACATGCGGGCAGAGGTGAGCATCAGGAAGATACCAAAGGCCAGTCGCAAGGCGCGTCGCGGGATGCTGTGGGCCAGCTTTACCCCAACGCGGGCAAAACTGGTGCTCAAGGGGATGATAACCGCAGCACAGAACAGATTGACATAGCCAAGAGAGAAAGGCGGCAACCCTTCGGCACCAAAGCCGGTGGCCATATAGATCAGGGCGCCGGGCACACCGATGACAAAGCCAATGGCGGCAGAGGTGCCCACTGCTTTGCGAATGTCATAGCCAAGGAAATTGAGCAGGGGCACGCAGACAGTGCCGCCACCAATGCCCATCATGGCCGAAATCGCGCCGGCCACTACGCCCAATCCGGCCCAGACGGGTTTGGAAAAGCTCTTAGGTGTTGCGCTGTCAGCCCCCTTGCGCAGGATCATGTCGAGCGCCACCAGGGCGGCGACGCTGGCAAAGACCGCGATCAGAACCTTGCCTGAAACCATGCCGCCCAGCAGGCCGCCAATCACCACCCCGATCAGGATCGAAGGTGCCCAGAGCTTGAGCAGCCCCATGTCGATGGCGCCTTTGCGGTAGTGGCCATAGCCGGAGGACAGCGAGGTGAAAACGATGGTGGCCAGTGAGGTGCCAACCGCCACCTGCATGGTGAGCGCGCTGTCCATGCCGGTGAGCGACAGCGCCAGATAGAGCGCGGGCACAATGACAATGCCGCCACCAACGCCCAAAAGCCCCGCCAACACGCCGCCAACAATGCCAGACCCGGCGGCAACCGCCGCCAGCGTGATCATGGTTTCCATTTCAAACATTCATGTGTTCCTTTTTGCCATGACGGCTGCGCTGAACGCGCCCTTTGGTTTTGTTGTCGGGGGTTAATGGCGGGTGTTATCGGCCAATCGCATAGGCCTGCATCAGGCGAGGAGTGGCCGCGGCCTGCAGGCTGCCATCGCTGTGGCGCAGGGCCGCTGTCAGGCGACCGACGCTCCAGTCATCTGCGACGTGAACGATATGACCACGCTGGCGTAAATCCTGGATCACCGTCTCGCCCACTGCGGCTTCGATCATCATCTCTGCGGGCAGGGCGGCGCGGGGAAAAAAGCTGCTTTGGAAATGCATTGAATGAAACAGCGGTGCATCCATACCTGCCTGCAGGTCCAGCCCGTGATGCACAAACCGCAGGAACCAGATCAGTTGCCACTGGTCTTGCTGGTCGCCGCCGGGGGTGCCGAACACCAGCCTTGCGCCATCTTTTTCCGCAAGACTAGGCGTCAGGGTGGTGCGCGGCCGGCGCCCCGGTGCCAGCGAGGTCGGCAGGCCTTCCTCGAGCCAGAACATCTGGGCGCGGCTGTTCAGGGCAAAGCCAAGGCCGGGGATCACCGGGTTGGATTGCAGCCAGCCACCCGAGGGCGTGGCCGAGACCATATTGCCCCAGCGATCGATCACATCCAGATGCACCGTGTCGCCGCGCCGCTCAGTAAGATGCGCCATAGTTGGCTCCTGTGGCGCGGCATCTTTGACGCCAAAATCATGTGCTGCCCGCCGTACATAGGCCTCGGCCTGCGCCTCGAACCCTGGGATGCGTCCGGGGCGCTGCTCTCGTGAGGCCTGATCCGTGATCATCTGCGCCCGTTCGCCGTTATAGGCGTCGCTCAACAGCACATCCATTGGCACCGCGCTGAAGTCAGGATCACCGTAATAGGCCTCGCGGTCAGCAAAGGCCAGTTTCATCGCCTCAATGACGGTATGGGTGAACGCGGCTCCCATGGGATCCATCGCTGCGAGGTCAAAATGTTTCAGGATCGCAAGGCTTTGCAACAGCACAGGCCCCTGCGACCAGCTTTGCGTTTTGTGAACTGTCCAGCCGTGGTAGTCATAGTGCAGTGTCTCTTCATAGCCAGCGCGCCAATGAGCCAGATCCGCGCGGGTGAGCACTGCGCGGTTCTTTTGCTCCGAGACATCGTGCACCTCGGCTGTGTCCAGGTAGCTGCCAATGGCCTCAGCGACAAAGCCCCGGGCCCAGGCGTCGCGGGCGGCATCGATCTGGGCCTGACGCTCGGCTCCGCTGGCCTCGGCGATATCCACCAGGCGCTGGTAGGTTTGCGCAAGGTCAGGGTTTTTGAAGTTGGCATTTGGCTGAGGCGGCGTGCCATCTGGGCACCAGGTCGCGGCAGAGGAAGGCCATTCGGAGGCAAAATAGCCGGCCAGATCGGCAATGGTATGGGCCACACGCTCCAGCATGGGGTGGCCATCGCGGGCATAGGCGATAGCGGGGGCCATTACATCGGCCAGCGTCATGCTGCCATGATCGCGCAGCAGCAGCATCCAGCCATCAAAGGCACCGGGAATGACCGTCGACAGCAGGCCGGATCCGGGGATCAACTGCAGGCCTTGGGCGCGGTAATGCGCAATGGTTGCCCTCGCCGGAGCAGGCCCCTGCGCTGCCAGCACCTGAGTCTGGCCACTGGTTGCGGAATGAAAAATCGCCGGTAGATCCCCGGCCGGGCCGTTCAGATGCGGTTCCACCACCTGCAGCACCAGCCCGGCGGCGACAGCGGCGTCAAAGGCGTTGCCACCGCGCTCCAGAATGCCAAAACCAGTGGCCGAGGCGATCCAGTGTGTCGAGGTTGCAACGCCAAAACTGCCGCGAATTTCCGGTCGGGTGGTGAAGCTTTGCATGGGGCCGTTCCGTATTTGCTATTGAACCAATTCAGAATTGGTTCAATAGCCACCAGAAAGGCCGGCTGAAGTCAAGCCCAGGTGCGTTTAACTCCTGTTGAGTTTAAGCTCTGGTGAGTTTAGGCCCTGTGCAATTGGCTGGCGCTACGGGCCAGCTCTGTGATCGCGTCCCAATCGTTGGCCTGCACGAGATCAGCAGGGGCAACCCAGCTGCCGCCGGCACAGATGACATTGGGCAACGACAGATAGTTCTCGGCGTTCTGCGCACTGACGCCGCCGGTAGGACAAAAAGAGATCTGCGGCAGGGGTGCGCCAATGGCATTCAGTGCCGGTGCCCCGCCCGAGGCCTCTGCCGGGAAGAATTTCATCATGTCATAGCCACGCGCGAGCAATCGCATCGCCTCAGAGGCTGTGGCGGCACCGGGCAGCAGCGGCAGGCCTGCCTCTTCGCAGGCGGCCAGCAACGCATCTGTGGCCCCGGGGGAGACGCCAAACTGCGCGCCTGCCTCGACGGCGGCGGTGACATCGGCTGGGGTGATCAGGGTGCCGGCCCCCACCACACCGCCTTTGACCTGTGACATCTCGCGGATCACCTCCAGCGCCGCCGGAGTGCGCAGAGTGACCTCAAGCGCGGGCAAGCCACCTGCGACCAGAGCCTCGGCCAGAGGCCGGGCTTTGCTGAGGTCGTTGACCACCAGCACTGGCACAATGGGAGCCAATTGGCAGATTTCACGGGCGCGCCGACTGGCTTCAATGGGTGAAATGGACATGGGATCTATTCTCCTTGCGTCGTGGTGTGCTCACCAACGGCATCAAAAACTGTGGCGCCGGTGTCGGCAGAGGTGACCGCGCGGCGAAACAGGCCAAACATCTCGCGGCCCATGCCATGCTGATAGGCGCTGAGATCGGCGGTGGCCGACGCGCGATCCAGCACGCCTTTGGTGAGGATCTCCAGCGTGCCTGCACTGGCATCCAGCCGGATCAGGTCGCCATCGCGGATCTTGGCGATAGGGCCGCCATCCAGCGCTTCGGGGACCACGTGAATGGCGGCCGGCACCTTGCCCGAGGCGCCAGACATGCGTCCATCGGTGACCAGCGCCACCTTGTGGCCCCGACCCTGCAGGATGGCCAGCATCGGCGTGAGACTGTGCAGCTCTGGCATGCCATTGGCCTTGGGACCCTGAAAGCGCACCACCACAATGACGTCACCGGTCAAGTCGCCAGCCTTAAAGGCGGCCTTTGCCTCGTCCTGGTCGTGAAAGACCCGTGCTGGGGCTTCGACCACCTGGTGTTTGGCATCAACCGCCGAGACCTTGATGACGGCAGTGCCAAGAGAGCCTGTTAGACGTTTGAGGCCGCCGGTTGTTTGGAACGGCGCATCTGCCGGGCGTACGATGCCCTCGTTCAGCGAGACCTTGGTGCCGGGGCGGAAGGTGAGGCCCTCGGGTGCCAGAAAAGGCTCTTGCGTGTAGTTTTCCAGGCCGGTGCCGGCCACGGTTTTGGTGTCGGGATGCAGAAAACCGGCGTTCAGCAGCTCGCCAATCAAAAAGCCCAGACCACCAGCCGCATGGAAATGGTTCACATCCGCAAGGCCATTTGGGTAGACTTTGGCCAGCTGTGGCACCACATCGGAGAGATCAGAAAAATCCTGCCAGTCCAGGATAATGCCGCCAGCCCGCGCCATGGCAACTAGGTGGATCAGCAGGTTGGTAGAGCCGCCCGTGGCCATCAACCCGGTGATGCCATTCACATAGGTCTTCTCGTCGAGGATCTCGCAGACCGGGGTGTAGCTGTCGCCAAGGGCGCTGAGCGACAGGGCGCGTTTGGAGCCTTCAATCGTCAGCGCCTCACGAAGCGGGCTGCCGGGATTGACAAAGCTGGAGCCGGGCAGGTGCAGCCCCATGAACTCCATCAGCATCTGGTTGGAGTTGGCGGTGCCATAAAAGGTACAGGTGCCGGGGCCATGGTAGGCGGCCATCTCGGCCTTGAGCAGAACGTCGCGACTGATCTCTCCGGCGGCATATTGCTGCCGGATCTGGGACTTTTCATCATTGGCCAAGCCGCTGGTCATGGGGCCTGCGGGCAGGAACACAGCCGGAATATGACCAAAGGCCTGCGCGCCGATCACCAGCCCGGGGACGATCTTGTCACAAACCCCAAGGTAGACGGCGGCGTCAAACACATTATGGCTAAGCGCGATGCCGGTGGCCATGGCGATGGTGTCGCGCGAAAACAGGCTCAGCTCCATGCCGGCCTCGCCCTGGGTTACCCCATCACACATGGCCGGCACCCCGCCAGCAACCTGCGCGGTGGCGCCTGCCTGGCGCAGGGCGTCGCGGATCAGGCTGGGGTAGGTTTCAAAGGGCTGATGCGCCGAGAGCATATCGTTATAGGCGGTGACAATCCCAAGGTGGCCCGTACTGGATTCCGCCAGAGTGGCCTGATCCGCCCCGGTGGCCGCATAGGCATGCGCCTGCCCGGAGCAGCTGAGATGGGCCCGTGCCGGCCCCTTGCCTTTGGCGGCGGCCATGCGGTCAAGGTAGGTGCGGCGGCTCGTGGCACTGCGGGCAATGACCCGGTCGGTGACCTCAGTGAGTGTCTTGTTCAAGCGCATGTGAGATGCCTTTCGGGTGTCTGACTGGGCGTGGTAGGGACGGATGTCACAGGGAGGGTCATGTGCCGATGCCGCGCCAGCGACGGTTGTCGCGGTGCATCAGCAGAAGGGAGTCATCAGGGCCAGAGCTGCCGGGATCATAGGCCTGCGGAGCCGCGTCCGCGTCCTGGCTCCAGCCGGCAATAATAGGATCGGCCCAGGCCCAGGCGGCCTCCACTTCGTCGCCGCGCATGAACAGCGTCTGATTGCCGCGAATGACATCCATGATCAGCCGTTCATAGGCATCCTGTGGCCGTCCGGCCTCGGGCAGGGAGTCGGCAAAGGTCATGTCCAGATTGGCCGCGGTCAGGCGCATGCCGCCGGGGCCGGGATCCTTGATGGTGGTGCGCAGGGTGATGCCCTCATCCGGCTGCAGGCGGATCACCAGCACATTGCCATGCACACCGGCGGCGCCTTCAAAGATATTGTGTGGCGGGTCACGGAAGTAGACCGCGATTTCGCTTTCGCGGGCGCGCAGGCATTTGCCGGTGCGCAGATAAAACGGCGTGCCAGCCCACCGCCAGTTGGCCACCTGTACCTTCATGGCGATAAAGCTTTCGGTGGTGCTGGCAGGATTGTTGGCGTGATCGAGATAGCTGTCGGCCTCTGCCGTGCTGCTATTGGCACGGTATTGGCCGCGGGCAAGGTTTTCCTGTGACACAGGCTCTAGCGCCTCGATCACCTTCACCTTTTCATCACGCACCGCGTTGGGGGTGAACTTTGAAGGGGGCTCCATCGCGGTCAGACAGAGCAGCTGCATCATGTGGTTCTGCACCATATCGCGCATGGCACCCGAGCGGTCGTAATATTCGCCGCGCCCGGCCACGCCGATGCTTTCGGCCACGGTGATCTGCACATGGTCGATATGGGTCGAGTTCCACAACGGCTCAAACAGCGAATTGGCAAAGCGCAAAGCCATCAGGTTTTGCACAGTTTCCTTGCCCAGATAGTGGTCGATCCGGTAAATTTGCCCCTCGGTGAAATGGCTGCTCAGGGCGGCGTTCAGCGCCTGCGCCGAGGCCAGATCATGGCCAAAGGGTTTCTCCAGCACAATCCGGCTATCAGGT
>JAWUWF010000059.1:0-24555 GCA_034111985.1 Pseudophaeobacter sp. | reverse complement strand
CGGGATGAGACCGCAGGCTATGATGTTGGTGATCGCCGTGAGGCGGTAACCGCAGCCATGGCCGCTGAAAAAGAGCGCCTTGCCGGGCTGACGGAGCGCTGGGACAAGGAAAAGCTGGTCGTGCAAGACATCCTCGCCCTGCGCGCCAAACTCCGGGAGGGGGCCGCGCCCGTTGACGCCTCGGCTGATGCTGGAGAGACCGTATCGGAGGGCGCTGTCGAAAGCTCGCTTTCGCCAGAAGAGCGCGCAGCCCTGATGCAACAGCTCAAGGACAAGAATGCCGAACTGGAGGTCTTGCAGGGCGATAGTGCTTTGATCCTGCCCATCGTTGACCATCAGGCGATTGCGAGCGTGGTGGGCGACTGGACCGGCATTCCGGTCGGTCGCATGGTCAAGGATGAGCTCGACACCATTTTGAATCTCGAAGAGCATCTGGCCAAACGGGTGATCGGTCAGGATCACGCGATGAAGATGATCTCAAAGCGGATCCAGACCAGCCGCGCCGGGCTCGACAATCCCAACAAGCCCATCGGGGTCTTTATGCTTGCGGGCACCTCGGGGGTCGGCAAAACCGAAACCGCGCTGGCGCTGGCCGAGGTCTTGTACGGCGGCGAACAAAACGTCATCACCATCAATATGTCGGAATACCAAGAGGCCCATACGGTCAGCTCGCTGAAAGGCGCGCCTCCGGGCTATGTCGGCTACGGGGAAGGTGGCGTTCTGACCGAGGCTGTGCGCCGCAAACCCTATTCCGTGGTGCTGCTGGACGAGGTCGAAAAGGCCCACCCGGATGTGCACGAAGTCTTTTTCCAGGTCTTTGACAAAGGCGTGATGGAGGATGGCGAGGGCCGGGTGATTGATTTCAAGAACACCCTGATCCTGCTGACGTCCAATGCTGGCTCCGACATGATCATGGATATGTGCGCCGACCCTGACCTGATGCCTGCGCCCGAGGGCATCGCCAAGGCGCTGCGCGACCCATTGCTCAAGATATTCCCGGCGGCGCTTTTGGGGCGTTTGGTCACAATCCCCTATTTCCCGCTCAGCCCGGATATGATCGGCAAGATCACCAGGCTGCAGCTGGGCCGGATCAAAAAGCGGGTCGAAGAAGCGCACAGCGTGCCCTTTTCCTATACGGATGCGGTGGTCGACAAGATTGTCGAGCAGTGCCAGGAGTTGGAAAGCGGTGGCCGCATGATCGATGCCATCGTCACCAATTCTATGCTGCCCGATATCTCCAATGAATTCCTGCGCCGCCTGATGCAGGGGCAGGAGATTGCCAAGGTGGAGATTGGCGTGACGGATGGGGCGTTTTCGTACAGTTTTGATGACTAGGCACGGATTTCCGGGAGCGGCGGTCTGTTTTGGCCTGCGCTCCCGGCATTTCATCGCAGAACGGTAGATTTATCTTATGACCGAAACAGCTTCCTTGACCCTCCAGGACCGCGCCCGCATTTTTGTCGAGCGCCCGATTGTGACCAATTCCATCCTGGGGATCATCATCTTCAATGCGGTGACTCTTGGTCTTAGCACCTCGGATGCGGTCACGGCGCAGATTGGTGGTCTGCTGTCGGTTATCGACAAGCTGGTGCTGGCGATCTTTGTCACGGAACTGGCGTTAAAACTCTTTGCCTATGGGCTGCGGTTTTTTTCCTCGGCCTGGAATATCTTTGATCTGCTGGTGGTGAGCGTCGGCCTGCTGCCAGATCGTCAGGGGCTTTCGGCCCTGCGTGGCTTGCGGGTTATTCGCGCGCTGCGACTGCTCTCGGTGATCCCGCAGATGCGAAAGGTGGTGCAGGCCCTGCTGGATGCGCTGCCAGGCATGGGAGCGGTGATCGTGATGATCTCGATCGTTTTCTATGTCTTTGCGGTGATGGCAACCCTGATGTACGGCGCGGCCTTTGATGTGTGGTTTGGCACTCTTGGCCGGTCGCTGTATTCTCTGTTCCAGATCATGACGCTGGAGAGCTGGTCTATGGGCATCGTGCGGCCGGTCATGGAAGTCTACCCCATGGCCTGGTCCTTCTTTGTGCCCTTTATTGTGATTACCGCCTTTTCGGTGCTGAACCTGTTTATCGGTCTTTTGGTCAATACCATGCAGTCGGCGGTTGAGGCCGAAGCCGAGGCTGAAGCGGAAGCGGAGTTTGAACAGCTGCGTGAGTTGGTGCGCCGTGAAACGGATGTTGTCGACGCCCATGTGTTGGAACTGCACGAAGAAATAAAGGCACTGCGCCAGGAGTTGCGCGCAATGAAAGGAGGCGACAATGGCTGACAATTCGCAAAAATTCATTGGTCGTAACCGCGCGCCCCGGGTGCAGATCGAATATGATGTTGAGGTTTACGGCGCCGAAAAGAAGGTGCAACTGCCCTTTGTCATGGGGGTGATGAGCGACCTTGTGGGCAAAAGCAAAGAACCGCAGCCCGCCGTTGCGGATCGTAAATTCCTTGAAATTGATGTCGATAATTTTGACCAAAGAATGAAGGCAATGGCGCCACGTGCGGAGTTTAGCGTGCCCAATACCTTGACCGGAGAGGGCAATCTCCCGGTTGATCTCACCTTTGAGAGCATGGCAGATTTTAGCCCCGGAGCCATTGCAGCGAAGGTTGCGAGCCTGCGTCCTTTGCTGGAGGCCCGCACCCAGCTGCAGACGCTGATGGCCTATATGGATGGCAAGGCCGGTGCCGAAGGTCTCATCGAGCATATATTGCAGGATCCTGCCCTGATGTCGGTTTTGGCAAAAGGCGAGGCCAGTGCTGCCCAGGATCAGGCCACAGCCCTGGACTCTCTACGCGCACTTAAGCGTCCTGAGACGGTGACAGATAAGAGCGTTGATGTGCTGGCAGCCCTGGCGGCCACCGCACCACAAGAGACGGCAGAAACTGCCGACCCGGTGGGCGATGCCCTTGCGGATCTCGCCAAACACCAGCCAGTAGCGCCGACAGAAGAAAAGTCCGACACGACAGCAACCCTCATGGCTTTGGCAGAGGCTGCGACAGAGGAAGACGGCGAGGCTGAAGCCGAGGCAGGCCAACAGGCTCTGGCGTCTTTGCGGTCTCTTGAGGCCGCGCCGGAAGACGCAACCGATGACAGGGCTGATGTGCTTGCGGATCTGGCTCTAGCTGGTGATCTGACCCAAACCGAGGATGCGCCCGCGAGCGACAGTATTCTCGATGAGTTGGCCGCTTTGGACCTACCCAAATCTGAGGACACCGAGGCGCGCGCTGATATCCTAAAGGATCTCGCAGCGGCGGAGCCAACATCTGACAAAACTGATGATGATCTCTCGGATGTGCTGGACACATTAGCGGCGGCTGACGAGGCCGCGCCAGTGGATACGTCAATGGATATTCTCGGCACTTTGGCCGGGCAAGCACAGGAAGACGAAGCTTCTGAGGATCTGTCGCAAGTGTTGGGGGACCTTGCGGCACAGGTGCCGGACGCCAGCGAAGATGAGCAGACCGATGCGGCGGATATTCTGAATACGCTTAGCGAAGTTGAGCTGCCTGTTGAGGAAGACCTCACGGATGTGTTGGATACATTGGCAGTTTCAGTTGCGGATGAGGTCGAGCCAGCGGATGCGGCAACGGATATTCTCGATACTTTGGCCGGTCAGGTACAAGAGGACGAGGCACCAGAAGATCTCTCAGAACTGTTGGGAGACCTTGCCGCACTGGTGCCGGATGCCGACGAAGAAGAGCAGACCGATGCGGCAGATGTCCTGGATGCGCTTAGCGATCTTGAGTTGACAGTCGAGGCTGAGCCGCAGCTGGGCGATATTCTGGCGGAGGTTTCCGCCGCCTCTGGTGACGAGGATCTGGCCGCATCCGATGAAGACGACCTGGCGGGAATTTTGCAGGGTCTTGATCCGGTCGGCGAGGACCCTTCGGCAGAGGCTGAAGATGATCTGCAAGGGCTGCTCGATGATCTGAGTATGCCAGACACAGAGGCGTCTGATGATACCAACCTTGATGATATCCTGGCTGGGCTGGATCAGCCGGATGACGTGTCAGAGGCGGCCGATCAGGCTGACGCATCGGGTCAAGATGCCTTGGATAGTCTGCTGGGTGATCTTGAGCTGAATGAAGAGCCTTCAGAGGATGAGACGGATCTGGATAGCCTGTTGTCGGATCTGGGCGATGCGGATGACGCTGGTGAAGGCGAAGGCGGTGATCCGTCGGGGAACGAAGAAGATTTGGACGATCTTCTTGGAGCGTTGACAGAGACGCCTGCGCCCGAAGAGGACCTTGATCTTGACGACCTCCTTGGCGATCTGGGTGTAGACCTTGAGGCCGAGCCCGATGTGCCCGAAGCGGTTGGCTCCACTGACGAGGCGGGGCTAGACGATCTTTTGGCGGATCTTGGTGATACTGAGGCGGAACAGCAGACCGATGACGGGATGAGTGATCTGGATGATCTTTTGGGGGATCTCGATCTGGCGCTTGACCCATCTGACCCTGACCCCACCGACACTGCGGATATCGATCTCGATGGGATCGGCGCGGAGCTCAGTGATGCGGATTTTTCTAACGCGCCCACAGAGATGGCAGGTGGTGAACAGGCGGGTGGTGGTGGTCAGACGGCCAGGCTGGCGGAGCCTGAATTTGCCTATGGGACCATCAGTGCTGACAGGCCTGACGCACAGCAACTCACACGCCGTCGCTTTCGCATTGCCCTGTTTGGAGATTTCTCCGGTCGCGCCGCACGCGGCCTCGTTGAGACAGGCGATGCTTTGGCTGCCCGGCCTGCAATCCTGCTGGACCCGGACACGGTAGAAGAGGTGATCGAGGGATTTGCCAGCGCGTTGATCCTGCCCATTGGCAAAGACAGCGATGGCAAGGAGGAGGGCGGTATCGCCGTCAAGCTTTCTGAGTTTGACGATCTGCACCCGGATGAGCTGTTTGAGAATGTGTCGCTGTTCTCAGAGCTGGTGAGCCTGCGCAAACAGTTGCAATCCGGCGTCACCGTTGAACATGCCAGCCGCAGCCTTTCGGCTTGGGCGGCACAATATAGCACGCCGGTTCGCCTGCCAAAACGGTCCTCGGCAGGCAATGCGGTGCCCGCGGATCGGCGGCTCAGCGCGTTTCAGCAGTTGATTGGCGATCAGGACAACGCACTGCACCAGGCGTCACCGATAGAAGAGATGTTGGCCCGCATTGTGGGGCCGCATATTCGCGCCCTGCCAAACCCCGATGTGGCCGCCATGCAAGAGGCCGTGGATGCGGCCCTGTCGGATGCGATGCGGCTGGTTCTGCACCACCCTGAATTCCAATCCATTGAGGCGCAGTGGCGCTCATTGGATCTGATCGCCCGCTCGGTTGAGGTGGACGACAGTCTTGAGGTGGTGCTCTATGATGTCTCTGCCGAAGAACTGGCAGCCGATCTGGCCTCACAGGATGACCTAGCGACAAGTGGCCTGACCAGACTGCTGACTGAGGCCCCGATGGATCCGGAAACCGGCCGGGGCGGCTATTCTGCCCTTGTTGGCCTTTATGCCTTTGAAGAAACGCCGCCGCATGCCGAACTGTTGGGGCGGATCGCCCGGGTGGCGGCGCATGTGGATGCACCCTTCTTTACCAGCTTGTCGCCAGAGTTCCTCAAGACAGACAAAAAAGACCGGCCGCCAGTTGTGGCCAAGGCCTGGGATACCTTGCAAGGCATGGCCGAGGCCGGACATTTGGCGCTGGCCAGTCCCCGCTTTTTGCTGCGCCGTCCTTATGGTGCAAAAAGTGACCCGGTGGATGCCTTTGATTTTGAGGAGTTCTCGCAGCAAGAGGGCCTGAAAGGCATGCTCTGGGGCAACCCTGCAGTGCTGGTGACAATCCTGCTGGCGCGCTCTTTCACGGAAAACGGCGCGTCGATGCAACTGGGCTCGATCATGTCGCTGGGGGATATGCCCTTTCATACGGTGATCGACAGGTTTGGCGACCAGGTTGCTTTGCCCTGTACCGAGCGCAATATTGATCTGGACAAGATCGCGATGGCCAATGCCCGTGGCGTCATGGCCCTGAGCGCGGTAAAAGGCCGCGACGAGCTGCGTCTGACCTCGTTCTCATCGGTTGCAGGCGGTGAGGTTCTGGGGCCCTGGACAGGGGCACCGGCACCAAAACCCTCGCCTGCGGATCCGCGTGAGAAGGCCGGGGTTGCAGCACCTGCGGCCCCGCCGGAGCAGACTGCTATAGCAGACCCGGCGGCTGAATTGGATCTCGATGATCTGGGTCTTGACGATCTTGACCTCGACGGGCTGACAGGTTCGGATGATGGGCTCAGCGATCTGGATGCTTTGCTGGCCGGGTTTGGAGACGACACGGAGGATGCTGGCGACGACGGAGAGATGGACGCCGATTTGGCGGCCTTATTGGCGGATTTGTGATGATGGAATTTGAATTTTCAGCGGCGAATTTTCGCCCATATTTAGACCCGGTCCCGGTTGGGGAATGGAGGATCCATGGTTGAGAGCAAAGCACATGACAGTGACATGGTCTGGATGTCCGGCAGCTATTCGGTGCGGGATCTGTTGCTGAAAAAGGCCATCGTGCGCGAAGGGCTGAGCAAGCTGACCGAGACGACAGTGGAGTTTCAGTCAAAGAACAAGGCTGTCAAACTGGAGGACATCGTGGGCCAGACGATGAACCTGCATGTTCAAACCCAGGATGGCACCGATCAAAAATTTTCGGGCCTGTGCACATCGGTTGAAAACATGGGGTTTCGCGACGGCTACGGTCTTTATGTGGCAGAGATCAGGCCCTGGTTCTGGCTGCTGACACGCACCACGGACAGCCGGGTGTTCCAGGAACTGTCCTCGGTCGATATCATCTTGCAGATCTTTAGCGAAAACGGCTTTAGCGACTATCGCAACCGATTGAGCGAGAGCTACGAGCCGCGCGAATATTGCCTGCAGTATCGCGAAAGCGATTATGATTTCGTCTGCCGCCTGATGGAGGAAGAAGGGATCTATTTCTACTTTGACAGCTCCAGCGACAAAACTGCTGCAGAGAAACTGGTGCTCTGTGATGGCATGAGCGGCCATTCACCGGTGAATGGATCTTCTCAGGTCAATTTTTATGCCCGCGATGATCGTGATCGTCGCCGTGAAGATCATATCTCGGAACTGGCGCATGAAGAGGTGCTGACCAGTGGCAAGGTGACTTTGAATGATTTTGACTTTCTGTCGCCGGCGGCAGATTTACAGGTCAAGAATGCCATTCCAAAGGGCAGTCACAGCCACAAGGATTTTGAGCGCTATGACTATCAGGGCCACTACCGCAAGGACACGGGCCTGGGCAACAAACGCGCCCGGATCCAGATGGAGGCAGAGGCCGTAGGCCACAAGAAATGGCGCGGTGCCGGCAGTTTGCGCACCTTGGGTACTGGCTATACCTTTCAGCTCAAAAACCACCCGGATAAGCCTGCGAACAAAGAGTATCTGGTGGTGGATGCGATCCACTATCTGCAGGTTGCCGGTGACTATAATGAGCGCGAAAGCCGCACCACTTCGGCCTCTGAAGAAGGCGAGATGCGCCACGATATCAAACCGCGCAACATGGATTTCCCCGAAGAGATCAAGGGCGATGCCTATGCCTGCACCTTTGGTGCCATCGAGAAACTCGAGCAATTTCGCGCGCCCCTTATCACCAAATGGCCTGAGGTTCCGGGGCTGCAAACCGCCACAGTCGTGGGGCCCAGCGGCGAAGAAATCCTCACCGATAAATATGGTCGTATCAAGATCGAGTTCCATTGGGACCGTGAGGGCAAAGCCGATGAGAAGTCCTCTTGTTTTGTCCGGGTGGTAACGCCTTGGTCCGGGAAAAACTGGGGCATGGTCGCGGTGCCACGCATCGGCCAGGAGGTTGTGGTGCAGTTTGAAGATGGCAACCCGGATCGCCCGATTGTCACCGGGATGCTGTATAATGCCGATACCATGCCGCCCTATACCTACCCTGATGATCAGACACAGCTGGGCATCAAGACCAACTCCTCCAAAGGCGGTGGCGGCTATAATGAGTTGATGTTCGACGATAAAAAGGGCGAAGAGCTGATGCGGGTCCAGGCGGAAAAGGACCACCAGATGCTGATCAAGGATCGCTCGGCCATCACTGTGGGGCTGGATGCGCCCGACCCCGGGGTGAGCGGCGCTGACGAGAACAGCTATGCCCTGACCATCAAGCAAAATATGGATGAGGTCGTCAAAACCGGTGACCGCACCGAGGTGGTCGAGACCGGCGACAAGGCGGAAACCATTCAGACCGGTAATATGACACTGGATGTGGACACTGGCAATTTGACCGAGACAATTGCCAAGGGAAACCATAAAGAGACCGTTAGTCTGGGAAATTTGACGGTGGATGTCACCGCAGGCAAGATAAAGATGACTGCGGGTCAGGAGATCTTGCTACAGGTTGGTGCGTCATCGGTGAAAATCGACAATTCCGGCGTGACCATCAAGGGGCCAATGATCAAAGTCGAAGGCAGCGCTATGGTCGAGGCCAAGGCACCAATGACGACCGTCAAAGGGGACGCTATGCTGACCCTTAAAGGCGGATTGACGATGATCAACTAGGTGGGAAATATGTCCGAAAATTTTGAAAACCTGGTCAAGCTTCCTGCGGACCCCGTCGCCAAGATTCTGTCTCGTGCCAATGTTTTGTTGAAAACACAGCTCACGGCGCCGCCATCTGCGCCTGCCGGTGTGGTGCTGCAAGAGCTCTATGAAAAAGAAGCACTGGTCGATCTGTTGCGGCTTTTGGGCGTCTTGTTGCCGCCGCGAGAGCGGGTCTGGTGGGCCTGTATGGCAGCGCGCGACTATATTGGGCCGCGCTCAGACAAAGACCCTGCCGCGCTGGTGCGCTCAGAGGCCTGGGTGCGCGATCCCAGCGAAGAAAACCGGGACGCGGCGCGGCTGACCCTGGATCACGCCTATGTCGATGATGACACGGTAAACTGTGCCCTTTCGGTTCTTTATGCACCGGGGACTTTGGGGCCTGGGGATCTCAACCAGTATCCGGCCCCCGCAGGCGCGTCAGAAGCAGCAGCCTTTGCCATGAATATGGTAGCATTGAGCCAATTGTCTGATAAGTTTGAAGACCACGGCTGCGTTTTGGTCGAACGCGCGCTTGATATTGCGCGCGGTGGGAATGGTCAGGGCCCTGCGAAAGCAGATGCTTCTGACGCAGATAACGACAAGGAGGTCTGAGATGGGAATGCCCCAGGCTCGTCTATTGGATTTGCACGCCTGTATGCTGCCGTCGATCCCGCCACCGCCGGCTTTGCCGATCCCAACCCCTATTCTGCCCCCCTGCGCGGTCACCGTTCTGGTGGGGAAACTGCCCGCAGCCCGGCTGAGCGATATGTGCACGGCTGCCCCACCGCATCCCATCATCAAGGGGTCCGCGACGGTGCTGATCAACAATCTGCCTGCGGCGCGGATTATGGATAACACGGCCTGTGGCGGGATGATCCTCAAGGGTGAGTTCACCGTTCTGGTTGGAGGGTAACCAAGAGCATGGGGGTGACACTAAAGTTTCAGAACTCGGGCGCGATGCCGGGAAATGCCGCGCCGGTTTCAATGCGTGGGCCAAGCCTGACTATTGGGCGGGGCGACAGCAATGATATGGTGCTGCCGGACCCGGATCAGCTGCTGTCGCGTACTCACTGCGCTATTGAAGATCACAATGGCAATGTGCTGGTGGTCGACCTCAGCTCTAATGGGACCTTTCTGAACTATTCAAAAATCCCGCTGGGGCGCACACCAACGCCGCTCAACAATGGTGATGTGCTGTGCGTTGGCAATTATGAGCTGTTGGTGGAGATCCGCGACAGCCTGAGCGCCGCTGTAATTGCGGACCCGCTTGCGGATATGCCTGTCTCGCACGGGGTGGCGAGCAATGCGCCGGACCCCATGGCTTTGCTGGATGATGCGGGCCCGGCGGGTGATTTTCTCGACGACCTACTGGGCGCTTCCAGCCCGACAGGCCCGTCGCAACTCAACCCGGTTGATCCGATCGATGATCTTTTGCCGCCTCTGGGCGAAGAAGAGGACCCGTTTTTTCAAAGGCCCAGCGATGGGCGCGAAGGCACCGGGGCAAGCCTGCCAAGCCATTCGCCCTCGGCGGCGGATAGCTTTACAGCCCCCAGTGCGCAGTCCAGCGTGATCCCCGATGATTGGGACGATGACTTTCTCTCCGGCATTGGCGAGGTTGCGCCCCCTGCGGCGCCAACGCCTCCGCCCCCTGCAGCCGCCATCCCTGATCCCGCGCCACTGCCAGCTCAGGCACAACCGGTCCTGCCAGAGCCTGCAGTCAGCCCAGCCTCTGCACCCGTCGCACCTCCTGTTGCTGACATCCCGGTGGCTGAGGCGCCGGTGCCTGAAATTCCTGTGACGCAAATTCGAGCTGCTACCACACCCGAACCTGCGCCGCCTGCACAGGTGAATGTCGTGCTTTCTGTTGCAAATGAGGCCTCCTCTGCCGCGGTGGTTTCGTTTCTGCGCGGTCTCGGGGTTGAGGATGATGCTTTGGGATCGGAAGACCCTGACAAGGCCATGGGGCGCATGGGGCGTGTTTTGCAGGCTTTGGTGACGGGGCTGCGGGAAATCCTGATGACCCGGACCTCGATCAAATCGGAATTTCGCATCGAGCAGACGATGATTTCCGCCGGGGGCAATAACCCGCTAAAGTTCTCGATCACGCCAGAGCAGGCGATTGAGGCCATGCTGAAACCGGCCACCAAGGGCTATCTGAGCCCCGAAACCGCCGTCGAGGAAGCGCTGAGAGATATCAAGGCGCATGAGGTTGCCATGGTGACAGGCATGGAGGCGGCCCTGAAAGGGGTGTTGACCCGGCTCGACCCCAAGGTGCTGGAAGAGCAGATTGAAGACAAAGGGGGGTTGAGAGGCCTTCTGCGCGGTAAGAAAGCGCGCTATTGGGATGTCTATGAGCGGCTGTTTTCCGAAATTTCGGATCAGGCCGAAAACGATTTTCATGAATTGTTCAGTCGCGAATTTGCGCGGGCCTACAAGGCCCAGTTGGACAAATTAAAGGATTGATCCACGCCGTTTTGCGTGGACAAATATGGGGAGAACCAGGTGTCCTGGGACAGCAAGGTGCTTTGGACTGAGGGGCTATTTTTACAGCCGCATCACTTCCAGCAATCAGATCGCTATACCGAAGGCTTGGTGACAGGCCTCGCCCGTCGTCTTGGCCCCTATGCCTGGGGGGTCAATGGTCTTGAGATTGACCACGAAGCCCTCAAGATCGGACAGTTCGCCCTCAAATCCTGCGAGGGGCTCACCCAGGATGGCTGCATTTTCCGGGTGCCGATGGCGGACCCACACCCTCCCGCACTCGAAGTGCCGACAACGATAAAGGACTGTGTTGTCTATCTCACGGTGCCGCAGCGTCGACAGGGCGCCATCGAGGTGGATCTTAGTGGCGCTGAGCGCTCAGCCAGCCGGCTGCGTCCAGCCCATCAGGAGGTGACGGATGTCACCAGCACCGAGCGTAAGCCGGTGCCGCTGGATGTGGGTAAGATGCGATTGCAATTTGCCCTTGGCGTTGATGACATGGCCGATCTGCTGGCGATCCCGGTGGCCCGGATCATTGAGGTGCGCGCCGACAAAGAGATCGTGCTGGATCAGGCCTTTATTCCCTCCTGTCTGGATGCGCGCGCCGCCTCGGTGCTGCAGGATTTCCTGCGAGAACTCGAAGGTCTTCTGGCCCATAGGATGGATGCGCTTTCTGGCCGCTTGGCCGAGGCAGGATCCGCCCGCGGTGTCGCGGATGTCTCGGATTTCATGCTGTTGGCGGTGGTGAACCGCACGCTGCCGATGATACGGCATCTGCGCAATATCGAAAATCTGCACCCGGAACGTTTGTATATGCTCTGCGCGAGTCTGGCGGGTGAGCTGTCGTGCTTTATGGCGGCAGACAAGCAAGTGCCAGAGCTGCCGCCCTATACCCATGATGATCTGATGGGCTGTTTTGCACCCTTGATCCGGGTGCTGCGGCAATATCTCAGCTCGGTGCTGGAACAGACGGCGATTGCGATCAAGCTGGAAGAGCGCAAATACGGCATCTCGGTTGGGGTGATTGCGGATCGCAAACTGCTGGGCACTGCGGGATTTGTACTGGCGGTCAGCGCGGACCTGCCGGCCGAAGACGTGCGGCGTCATTTTGCCGGACAGGCCAAGATCGGCCCGGTTGAGGAAATCCGCCAGCTGGTCAATTCGGCACTGCCGGGGATTACGCTGCGCCCCTTGCCGGTGGCTCCGCGCCAGATCCCTTATCATTCGGGTGTGGTCTATTTTGAGATGGATGCGGAAAGCCCCTATTGGCGCAAGATGACCACCTCTGGTGGGGTCGCGGTGCATGTCTCCGGGCAATACCCGGGGCTAAAGATGGAACTTTGGGCCATTCGCAACAGCTGATGCGACGGAATTTTGCCCTCCCGCTCTGGCGGGAGGGTGTGACACTTTGAGATTGGGAATGAGATCATGGGCGATTATGACGATCCCTTTGCGGAACCGGGCGATACCGATAAAACGGTGATCCGTCCCAATCCCGGTGGTCGCCGCTCAGCGACCCCGCAGGCCCCGGTCCAGCCGCAAATCCCTGTCACCGCTGATGATCCGGCTGCGACGCAGCAAGGCGCTTTTGGCGTGCCACAGGCAGTTACACAGGCGGCGAGTCAGGCCAGCCGATCCGCGCCTGGTAAACCCACCCAGATGGCCCTGACGGGTATGAACCCGCTGGCGGCCTGTGCCTCGGCACTGTTTGCCCTGATCAGCCGCATTCGCAACCGGGCGCAACATATGGACCCCGATGGGCTGCGCAAAAACGTGGTGGCCGAGGTGCGCGCCTTTGAAAACCGCGCTTTGCAGGCCGGAATTGCGGCTCAAACGGTCAAAGTGGCCCGCTATGCGCTTTGCGCAACGTTGGATGATGTGGTGCTCAACACACCCTGGGGTGGCCAGTCCAGCTGGGGCCTGCAGTCGATGGTTGGCACCTTCCATCGCGAAACCGTGGGCGGCGATCGGTTTTATGATTTGCTGGCGCGGCTGGAAAAGGAGCCGGGCGCCAATGTCGACATGCTGGAGTTTCTCTACATGTGCATGTCGCTGGGATTTGAAGGGCGTCTGCGAATCGAGCAGGGGGGCGCGGAGAAACATCTGCAAATTCGCGCTGCACTGGCGCGCATTCTGCGCAATCAACGCGGCCCGGTGGAACGGGATCTGTCGCCCCATTGGCAAGGCGTGATCAAGCCGTTTAAAGTGCTCTCTGCCTGGCGCCTGCTTTGGATTGCTTTGATCGTTACAGGGGTTTTGCTGGTGATGCAGTTTCTGGGTCTCAGCTGGGCGCTATCCAATCAAACCGAAAATGTGGTGGGGCAGCTGAGCATCGTTGACGCCGGGCCACGCGCGGAACTGGAACGTCGCGCGCCGCCACCACCGCCGCCACCACCGATCCAGACGCTGGAAGAACAGGTGGCCAAGGTCGCAGGCTTCCTGGAGCCCGAAATCGCAGAGGGCATCGTCCAAGTCTTCCAAAAGGGCAACACGCTGATCATTCGCCTTACAGGATCGGGAATGTTCGGATCAGGCTCGGATCAGCTGAGCAAAGCGTTTAAGGCGCCGGTCACCCGGGTGGCTGAGGCGCTTAATGACGAAAAAGGCAGGGTCATTGTGGCAGGTCATTCAGACAACATCCCGATCCGTTCGTCGCGGTTTCCGTCAAACATGGCGTTGTCGCTGGCACGGGCAAAATCGGTCATGGCCGGTATGGCCGATGTCATGAGCGACCCTGACCGGTTGTCGGCCGAAGGGCGGGCAGAAAAAGAACCCATTGCCGACAATGGCACCAAGGCAGGGCGGGCTACCAACCGTCGCATTGAAATCTTGCTGGTGCAGGAGGTCGACCAATGATCCGCCGCTATCTTATGCCGCTGTTCCGATCCCTTTATTCGGTGCTTGTTCTGCTGGCGCTGGCGCTGTCGGCCTGTACCTGGTTCTTTGCGCCCTTTATTGGCAGTGCCGATTGGCGCCCCTTTGACAGTATTCAGGCGCGGGTGATCACCATCGCGGTGATCTGGGTTGTGACGCTGCTGATTATTGGCCTGGTTTTTTGGCGCCGTCGCCGCCGTGACAATCAGATGGCGGATGACATGTCTGAGGGCGTCGACTCGGTCGACGAGGATGACGTGCTGCTGGAAGAAATTGGCGAGCTGCGCGGCAAATTCAAACAGGCGATGACCGAGCTGCGTAAATCCAAAAACGGTCGCCGCCATCTGAATGTTTTGCCGTGGTATGTGATGATCGGGCCTCCGGGGGCTGGCAAAACCACCGCGATTGTTAATTCAGGACTGCAGTTCCCGCTGGCAGATAAGCTGGGAAAAGCCGCCATTGGCGGCGTTGGGGGCACGCGCAATTGCGATTGGTGGTTCACCAATGATGCGGTGCTGATTGACACCGCCGGGCGCTATACCACCCAGGAAAGCGATGCCGAGGCTGATAATGCGGCCTGGCTGGGCTTCTTGGGGCTTTTGAAAAAGTACCGCAAACGTCAGCCGATCAACGGCGCTCTCGTGGCGATCTCGCTTTCGGATTTGTCGCTGCAGGATGAGATCACCCAAAAATCCCATGCTCAGGCCGTGCGGCGCCGTCTCTCTGAGCTGCGTGAGCGGTTGGGCGTGCGCTTTCCGGTCTATGTGCTCTTCACCAAGGCGGATCTGATTGCCGGCTTTCAGGAGTATTTCGACACGCTCGGTAAAGAAGAGCGCGAGCAGGTCTGGGGCTTTACGCTGCCCTTGTCCAAAAGCAAAAAAGACCCGGCTGCAATCGAGCATTTTGACGAGGAATTTGCAGGCCTTCTGGGGCAGATGAACGCGCAGTTGCTGGAAAAAATGCAGGGCGAGACAGACCATCAGCGGCGCGCCCTTGTGGCGGGCTTTCCGTCGCAGGTTGCCTCATTGCGCAGCGTTGCCAAGGACTTTCTCGCGGAGGTTTTTCAGGACAATCGCTATGAACAACGTCAGATGCTGCGCGGCATCTATTTTACCTCGGGGACCCAGGAAGGCACGCCGATTGACCGCTTGATGCTGGGCATGGCGCAGACCTTTGGCATTGGCCGCCAGGCTATTGGCACCGGGCAGGGGACGGGGCGCTCGTTTTTCCTCACCCGGTTGTTTGAGGGCGTGTTGTTCCCCGAAGCCGGGCTGGTTTCGGCGGACGACAAGGTCGAGCGGCGCTATCGCTGGACCCGGCGCGTGGCCATTACCGCGACGTTGCTGATTGCCGCCAGCATGGGCGGGCTTTGGATCAATTCCTATCTGCAAAACGCTGATCTCATCCAGAAGGCAGAGGATCAGGTCTCGCAGTATCAGGCAGCGGCGGCGACCCTGCCGCCCAGCCCGGTTGGCGACACGGATCTGGTCCCAGTTGCCGCGGCGCTGAACCTGTTGCGCGATATGCCGGGCAATCCGGTTCTGTCCGATCCCGCGCCCGAACGCGGTCTGACCTACGGGCTGTATCAGGGAGAGGTTATTGGCACACAGTCGGCACAGACCTACCGCGCGGCGCTGAACCAGCGGTTTTTGCCCCGTCTGCTGGTGCGTCTGGAAGAGCAGATCGCGGGCAATGTCAACAATCCGGATGTGCTGTATGAGGCGCTCAAGATCTATCTGATGTTGGGTCTGCAGGGGCCGATGAACCCGGATCTGGTAAAAGAATGGATGCGACTGGACTGGGAACTGGTGGCCTATCCCGGTGCGGCGCGCACAGAGTTGCGCAGCGATCTGATGGACCATCTTTCGGCCCTTCTGTCGCAGCCAATGGAAGAGATCGCCCTCAATGGCCCGCTGGTCGAACAGGTGCAGAATATCCTGTCGGAAATGCCTTTGGCGCAGCGGGTTTACAATGGCATCGTGAACTCAAACCAGGCGACCAGCCTGCCCAAATGGCGTCTGACAGAGATCGGCGGCCCGTCAGTCAAACGCGTGCTTGTGCGCAGTTCTGGCAAGCCTTTGAACGAAGGCGTCGAGGGGATTTTTACCTACGACGGCTTCAATAATGTGTTCCTGCCCGAGGCGGTCAGTGTTTCGGAACGGGTGCAGAACGAGGCCTGGGTTCTGGGTGCAAGCGCTGGTGAAGGCCAAAGCGAGACAGCCCTTCTGGCACTGAGCCGCGACGTGCTGGATCTCTACTATAACGACTACATCAGCCGCTATGACCAGATCCTCGGGGATGTGGACATTGTGCCCTTGGAATCCCTCAGTCATGCGGTTGAGGTCACCAATGTGCTGTCAGGGCCGACCTCGCCTATTGTGAATATCCTGACTGAAATCAGTCGTGAAACCCGTCTGGCCGAGGAACGCTCGGCGCTGGACTCAGAGGCACTGAACGAAGGCGTGTCGCAGATTGTCGGTATCGAGAGCCGTTCCGGTCTGTCGATACAGGGTCAGATTCTACTGGAGGCGCTGGTGAGTTCTGCGGCCAGTTCCTCTGGGGAGGCGCCGAAACCGCCCGGCTCCTATGTGCAGGAACGCTTTCAGTGGCTGAACGATCTGGTGGTGCGTCTTGAGGGCCAGCCGTCACGACTGGATGATCTGATGGGCTCGTTGCAGCTGGTCTATCAAGAGTTGAACAAGATGTCCTTTAGTGGTGTGGCCTCCGGCGAAAGCGGTCAGGCCCTGCTGCAGTTCCAACAGACGGCCTCGCGGATTGATGGGCCAATCCAACGCTGGGCGACCCAGATTTCGACTGGCTCGTCGGGGATCACTTCCGAGGGGACGCGGGCGTCCATAAATGCGCGCTGGCAATCTGCCGTGCTGCCCTTTTGCACCAAGGCTCTGGACAACCGCTATCCGTTCAATCGGCGGGCGCGTGCGGATGTGGCAATGTTGGATTTTGCCAAACTGTTTTCACCTGGTGGTCTGATCGACAGCTTCTTTGACGAGAACCTGCTGAAATATGTTGATACCCGCAGTCGGCCCTGGACCTGGAAACGGGTCAATGATGTGGATCTCGGAATCAGTCAGGCGGTGCTGCAGCAGATGCAATATGCCGGTGAAATTCGCGATGCCTTTTTTGCGGGTGGCGCCACGCCTGCTGTTCAGTTTCAGATTACGCCAAAGGCGCTTGACCCTAAGGCCAAGGAAGTTCTGCTGGAAATTGACGGGATCAAAGTGGCCTATAACCATCGCATGGGGCAGCCAACGCCCGTTGCTGTGACCTGGCCCGGCTCTGTTGGTCTGGCCCGGATCACGCTTTTGCCGCAGAAGCGTGGCAATGAAAACGTGATGTCCCGTGATGGGCCCTGGGCCTGGTTCCGGCTGCTGGATGCCGCCGAGGTCCGGCGCACAAATGTCAGTGATCGGCGCCGGGTGAATTTCCGGGTTGGCGGGCGGTTGGCGTTGTTTGAGCTGCAGTCAGGATCGGTGGTGAACCCCTTTGCCCTGCCGGCAATGGCTAAGTTCAGCTGCCCGAAGTCGATGTAATGGGCAGTGGGTTTGGGGCCTTTGGTAAGATGCCAGATGTTGGGGACTTTTTTCGCCTCAATGCGCCGGGAGGGTTCGTGCGCACCTGGGACAGCTGGTTGCAGCAACTCTTGCTCGAGGCACAAGCGGTCTATGGCGCAGAGTTTGACAGCCATTATATGTCTGCACCGCTTTGGCGGTTCACCCTGGCGGCTGGCCTTGCGGGGCCGGCCAAAATGATGGGGGTGCTGATGCCATCGGTTGATCGCGTGGGCCGCCGGTTTCCTTTGACGCTGATGGTGCAGCTGGACACCCCAGGCCCGCCCGCGCTGGATCACCTGCGAGAGCGCGTTTTGTTTGAACAGCTGGAAGAGATCGCCCTTTCGACGCTGGAGACGGGCGTGACAAAGGACCAGTTGTGGTCAGATTTGCAACGTCTGGAGGTCCCGGACCTGCGGGCCTCGGTACCCCTGCGCCAGGAGGGGACAACCCTTGTTCTGACCGGCAGCGGCGCGGATGGCTCTGCGGTTGAAACCCATTTGGCGGGTGCTCTTTTGGCTAAAAAGTCTCCTGGCGGATGTCTCTGGAGTGCCTATCTCGACAGTGGCCCCCGGATGATGATCACTGCAGATTTACCCTTGGGGCGGTTGGGCTGTGGCTTGTTTGACCTTGGTGCATCAATTTGGCGGGAGGCGCAGCCTATATGACAGGACTGATGACATACCGATTTGTGGCGCAGACCCATGTGGGACTAGTGCGCAAGGTAAATGAGGATGCGATCCTTGCCTTGCCCGACCATGATATCTGGCTGGTTTCAGATGGAATGGGAGGGCATCAGGCCGGAGATTTCGCCAGTGCGTTGATTGTCGATGCGGTGGCGACCCTGCCGCTGGGACTAGACCCCGCTGCAAAGATGCATGGGCTGCGGGAGCGCATTCAGGGCGCCCATCGTGCCATTCAGGCTGAGGCCGAAGCGCGTGGCGGCGGCACCATTGGGGCCACTGTGGTTGCGCTAATTTTGGCAAATGGTCATTTCGCCGGTATCTGGGCCGGAGACAGCCGCATTTACCGCCTCCGCGACGGGCTGATCGAGCTCTTGACCTGTGACCATTCGGCTGTGGCCGAATTGGTGCTGGCGGGCAAGATGAGCTGGGACGAAGCGGAACAACACCCGCAATCGAATGCCATCACCCGGGCCGTTGGTGTTGGAGACGAAGTTGAGCTCGACAAAATACGTGGCGAGGTGGCGCCTGGCGACCGTTTCCTGATCTGCTCTGACGGGCTAACGAAGTATGCGACCTTTGCTATGCTGCAAGAGGTTCTGTCGACCTCGCCGCTGGAAACTGTCGGAGATCGTTTGTTGCAGATTGCCCTGAATGGTGGCGGCGCTGACAATATCTCTCAAATCATCGTGGATGTTCTGTAGGCCGACTGGCTCCCCAATCTGGGGGAGGCAGGGGTGATTTTTCCGAAGAGCCACGCCGCTAAAGGACCCGGCGGCATGGCCTCTAGTCAGGGTTCTGCTGTGAGCAGGATTTTGCTGTCCAGCGACAGGATCAGCCCACTGTCCCTTGCGCTGCTTTCCTTTAGGGCCTCGGCAAAGCCCACTGCGCTCTCAGAGGTCGGGCGCAGGCCCGCGAACAATGGTTCTGACGAGTGCAGGACCAGAATTCGGCTTTTGCCAAGGGTGCTGTCATCGACCTTGAAGGCAAGCCCGCCATGTTGCGCAGATTCGGCCAGATCATAGGCGACGCGCACCGGCACCGGGCCGGTTTTGTTCGCACGCAGATCCGCGACTGCATTGTCCTGACGTGAGATATTGGGCAACAAATGGAAGACGTTACCAGAGACATCCAGGATCGAAACGGTAAGGTATCCAGACTGAACCTCCGCTGGTAGCAGCACATCAATCACCGGGTTTTCACCGACAAAAAACCGGCCCGACGGATTGGGTGTGTCGGGGCCGCCAAGCCGGAACGCAACAGTGATGTTGCTGGCCGGGGCCTTGGGCAAAACCCGTTCCACAACACAGAGCGCTGGATTAAGGGTCTCGGTTTCAAGCGCGATTTCACGGGAGCCGCCAAGCTTGCTCAGGGCATCAAACAGCCTGACGCGGGTCTCGGTTCCTGCAAGCAACCCGCTCACTTTGATAGGGTCAGTGGGGCCAAATCCACCGCCAACCGTTCCTGGTTCTACCTTTAGGGGGCCACATTCCTCAAAACCGCCAACCAAACCGCGGACTTCTGAGATAGGCAGAACCGGCAACCGATAGGTGATTTCGGCGATCCCATCGAGATTGCCAGGCAATCCGTCTTTGAACAGGGCGTTGATCTTGGCAGCTAACTCGGGGTCGTCGGTGACGCCGCTCACTCTGGCCTGGTTGTTGCTGACGGCGAGGCGCCATTCGTTTAGTCCAGATAAAGGCTCAATCATTGCAAGCACATCCTGGCCCCAACTGTCTGATATGGTGCCGCTGGCCAGAGTCAGATCAGCCTGGTCCACCAGATCGGTCAGTCGGTCCCTGCTGTCTTCTGACGGCATGTTGCCGATGGCCCTGACGGGGCCGTCCTTTGGGTTTTCCACAATCAGGGTAAAAGGCTCTGCCAGAGGGTAGCTTGGCCCAAGCAGAGTATCAAATGCGCCGGTCACAAAGCCGCCGATCGCCGCAAGGGCAAGCGCAAGGACTGCGACACCTGCAAGGATGCGGGATTTGCGACGGGGGGGATCGTCCTGCGTCGCTGGTTTTGCAGTGGCGGCTTTTGGCGCGGTTTTGGGCGCTGCCGCTTTGGGAACGATGATGGTTGCGTCTTCGATGACCTGGGGCGCGGGGCCATCCAGATCGTCAGGCGTGTCGAGCCTGTCCAGAAAGGACAGCACATCAGCTGCGCTGGCGAGCCGGTTGTCCGGATCAGGGTCGCACATCCGTTCAATCAGTCTTTTGAACGGCTCCGGCAGCCCAGAGGTATCCAGTGGCTTTTGCTTGTTTTCAACCACTTCCATCGGGTTGTCCCCGAGAGAAGGAGAGGCGCCGCGAAAATTGGCCAGCAGCAGAGCGCCAAGCGCATAGACATCGGCGCGGGCATCGGTTTTTCCGGCCATCTGTTCGGGGGCGGCATAGGAATATTTGCCGGCAAACTCATTGCCGACAATGGTTTCGGCACCGGGATTTGTGTCTTTGGCGATGCCAAAATCAATGATCACCGCCTGGGCAGGATCGCCGCCCCGCAGGATAATATTGTCCGGGCTCAGATCGCGGTGCACGATATTGCGGGCATGTGCGGCCTGCAGGCCCTCGGACACCCGACGGCAGATGATCAGCAGATCCTCTGCAGACATCGGCCCCTGCTTTAGCTTTTTGTCGAGACCGGGGCCGTCGATGTAATCCATCAACAGATAAATATGGCCGTCCGGTGTGCGGTGGTTCTCGGAATAGCGCACCACGGCGTCGTGGCGAATTTCGCGAATATTTTCTTCGCGGGCCATCAGAACGGTAAAGTCTTCGTTGCCAGAGAGTTCTTGCTTCAGAACCTTGATAGCAACCAGGTTGCCAGAGATTTCCGAGCGCGCCTTGTACACGTCGGAGGTGCCTCCACGACCCAACAGCATTTCGATACGGTAGGTATTGTTCAGCAGATCGCCTGGCTGGAACAGATCGCTGGGCCGGGAGTTCATCATCGTACCGGACCCTTGATCATAGGCTGCTGTAAAAATCGACCAACGGTCTTTGTTGTCGTCAGATCGCCACTATAGCAGCGGTCCTGACAGAAACTGCCCTGACGCGGGGGCCGACCATCGGCCGTATTCAAAGGCACCGGTTCAGCCCAGGGCCTGGAATTCTACCCGGCGGTTTTCATCGGCGCGTGGGTCATTTGAATTAAATGGCGCCGTTTCACCCATTCCGATGGCCTTGAGCATACCCTCTTCAACACCGCAGGTGCTGATCAGGTGACGTCGCACTTCCTGGGCGCGCAACAGCGAGAGACGCTCATTATAAGGCGCAGATCCGGAACTGTCGGTATGGCCGATGATCTGAAAGACCGTGCCCTGCATCACCTGCATCGAGGCACACATATTGGCCAGCTTTGGCTGCTGATCTGTCCGCAGCGCGGCGCTGTCAAAATCAAACGAGATTTGTACGTTGATCTGCGCCTGACGCTCTACCGGAGTGTATTCCTCGGTGGCGGCGGCCACAGTGGCTGTCTCCTGACTGTCGGAGACCTGCGGTGCGGTGGCAGCGACGCCGCTGGGGACGATGACCAGACCGCGGGTTTTTTGTTTTTGAAATGCTTTGGTGATTTCTTCGACTGTCAATTCCTGTGCGCTCTCCTGGGCCTGGGCCAGAGAGGCAGGAAAAAGAGCTGCAGAAAACACAAAGGCGGCGATAAATTTGACGCGGACCATTATTTGTCCCCTAAACTGAAAATTGACATGTGAAAAACTCTATACCACAAGAACGGTTCTGCCAATGGGCTGCATCTGCGGAAACAGGTTGCCGATTGCGGCAGCTAAACGGGACAAAAGGCTTTACTCGCCCGTCTCCTCCGCTTTGAATAGGCCTGTATAGATTTGAGGGTGTTATGCGGGTTTTACCGGCGATTATTCTATGTTTCGGGCTGCTCTTGGCTCCTGCGGTCTGGATTGGCCTGAAATGGGTGCTGTCCGAGGAAGATTTTCAGGGTGCGGCGGTTGATTCCACGGCCCGGATCGAGATCGAGATGCTGCGCCAGCAGATTGAGGATCTGCAGCTGCGCCTATCGGACTTGCAGACAGAGGTGACGCGCCTGCCGCTGTCCTCCGGCGGGCAGGCGGCCCCTGAGGCCTCTTCTGCCGAGGCGGAACGTGAGATTTGGGATCAGACCGAAGGCGCGGATCTGGACTATGCGCAGGTAGTGCTGATTGCGGACCGGGTGAACGTCAATCGCGGGCTGCGCGTGACGGGCGGCAAGTACCTGACCGAACGGTTGGGGCGGCCGCGCGAAGATCTGAATGACACCTGCCAGTCGATGACCAATCCCAATCTCAAAGACAAACTGGTGACAGAGCAGGTCGGGCCAATCCGCGTCAGCATGCTGCGCCCGGCGATCGAAAGCCTGAAGGTGGTGTTCGAGAATATCCGCGAGGCAGACCCGGATCTTTACAATCGCATCAACACGGCTGGGGCCTTATGTGTGCGCCGGATCAGAGGCACCACCAATTCACTGTCCACCCATAGCTATGGCTTGGCTGTTGATCTCAATATTGATGGTCAGCTGGACAATTTCACCGATGGGAAAACCCAGCTGGGCCTGACCATTATGGCGGATTTTTTCTTTGCCGAAGGCTGGGTCTGGGGCGCTGGGTTTCGTCGAGAAGACAGCATGCATTTTGAAATCAGCCGCCGCCAACTGGACGCCTGGGTCTCTGAAGGTCTGCTCTAGAGCGGAAAAACGCGGTGGTGTCTTGCGACAGGCGCGCCTACGCATTTCATAGGCGCGTCTCCTGTGGGTTGGCTGCACGCGGAACATTGACCGAGGGCACAGGGTTGTTAGCCCTCAAGCCCGTAAGCCCGGCGAATACCGCGCTGGGTGCCCGGGCCAAAATCGCCATCAATAGATCCCTGATAGAACTTGTTGGCCTGCAGCTGGTTTTGCAACGCCCTGCGGGTTGGGAGGGTAAACATATTGGGGCGCTCACTGAGAAGGTTCAAAACATCGGCGCTGCCAGAGCGGAGCGCGGCATAAAGAAAGCCAGCCGCATCTTCCGGGCCTTTCTGGGGGACCAGCCCATCGTCGATCAGAGCGGCAAAATTGAACTGCGCCTGCGGGTGGCGCAGCTCGGCCGCGCGCTGGAAAAACTCATAGGCCTTTTGCGGATCTGCTGGCAGGCCTAGGCCGCCCTGATGATGCAAAAAGCCAAGATCATTGATGGCATCCGCAAAATTCTGCCGCGCCGCCGCCTGATAGAGCTGCAATGCCTTTTGCGGGTCTGCTGCGACGCCGGTGCCGCGTTCATAGAGTTTGGCCAGCTCAAACTGCGCCTCGGGCGCGCCGGCATCCGCAGCGCGCTGCAAAAAGGCCACCGCCGCCTCGGGGTCAAATCGCCCGGCATCAGGGTTCAGTCGCATATAGGCAAGACCCAGCATCGAGCGGGTGTCGCCAAGGTCGGCCAGGGCCATGAGCTGCGCCTCTTGGTCCGGGCGCAGCGCCGACCAGGCCTCGGATGTGCCTGCCGGCAGGACAGCCTCGCCTCCGTCACTTGCGCCGGAAAAATAAAACGGGACACCGGTGAGAGAGCCATAGGTATGAGGCTCTTGCAGGTTGCCGGTTTTTTGCAAAACAAGATCGCGCACCTGGCGGAACATCAGGCTGATTTCCAGGCTGGGCTGTACCATTTTCTGCATCAGGGCCTGGGCATAGGGACTGTTTTGCCCGGTGCCATCCATCGCGACCTGGCCGTCGCGGGCCGCAAAGGCAACCAGAGTTCCGCGATCGGGATCCGCGGCCGCCATGCCACCGCCGCCACCACGTGTCTCCTCAGCAGCGGCCTGCGTCGCAGCCGAGGTTTGCAAAGCGATGGTGTCGCCAAGGGGGTTGTCGCGGCAGCTGTCGAGAATGACGATACGCATCTTGCGGGCGCGATCCACCGCCGACAGCAGTTGTTTGAGCGATGCGGACTGACGCTGAACATCTAGGTTGCTGGCGACATTGGCATCAATCGGGATGAGAAAGTTTTCCCCCTGCACCTCGATGCCGTGACCGGCAAAATATATCAGCGCAAGATCTGCCACTTCTGAGCGAAAGGCAAAATCATCCAGCAGCTCTGTCATTTGCACCGCGGGGGCATCCAGCGCCAGGGTGACGGCAAAGCCGATCCCTTTGAGGGTCGCAGCCATGCCGCTGGCATCGTTGTGGGTGTTTTGCAAAGGCGGCAGGAATTGATAGTCTGCCATGCCAATGACCAAGGCGATGCGATCCCGCGCCGCCTCGGCGATGTGGGGGAGGAATAGACAGACTGCTGCTGCCAGTACTTTGAAAAACCCAGCCATACCAATACCAATTATAAGAAGTTGCGACGCTCCTTGGTAATCTAACGCTGTATCGTCGCAAAGAAAG
>JAWUWF010000058.1:0-17581 GCA_034111985.1 Pseudophaeobacter sp. | reverse complement strand
CATCATTGGCGGCCTGATCTTTGGCGCGGGTATGGTGCTGGCGCGCGGCTGCTCTGGGCGGCTGCTGGTGCTGGCGGCAACTGGCAATATGCGCTCGATCGTCTCGGGGCTGATCTTTGCCGTGGTGGCCCAGATGAGCCTCTCTGGCATGCTATCGCCTCTGCGGGACCAACTGGCCGGGCTTTGGATCACCTCTGGTGGGCGCAATATGGATCTGCTGGTCGAGGCGGGCCTGCCAGACTGGGGCGGCCTGGCGCTTGGCCTTGCCATTGCTGTGGTCGCACTGGTGCTGTCTCGGCGCAGCCAGATTGGCGCGGCACGGCTATTTTTTGCCTCTGGGGTTGGGTTTGCGGTGGCTCTGGGCTGGGTGCTGACCTACGGGCTCTCTCAGGTGGCCTTTGATCCGGTGCAGATTGAAAGCGCCACATTTACCGGTCCCTCGGCCCATACACTGATGTTCTTCCTCGATCGCAATGCCATTTTGGAATTCGACATCGGTCTGGTGCCCGGCGTCTTTATTGGGGCGATGCTGGCCGCCTGGTCTGCAGGTGAGATGAAGCTGCAGGCCTTTGACGATGCCGTCACCATGCGCAAGGCGATGATCGGCGCAGTTCTGATGGGATTTGGCGGCATGCTGGCGGGCGGCTGCGCCATTGGGGCTGGAGTCACTGGCGGCTCGATCTTTGCCGGCACCGCCTGGCTGGCGCTGTTTTGCATGTGGATCGGAGCCATGGCCACGGATCTACTGGTGGATCAGCGGGTCCTGTCGGCTGCGCATTGATGCATTTGGCTGGCAGGCTCAACTGGCGGGTTGAACGGGCTGGCTGAGCGGGCGGAGTCGGCAGGCTCAAATAGCAGGTTCGACTGCTCAGCGACATCACCCGAGATGGGGCCGCCTGTCGAAAGGGAGAGCCAGGGCCAAAACGGCCCGAGCTTGGGAGAGATCTCAGTCCAGAAGGGTTCCGAAGCCGCCGCCAAGAGCTGTCAAAAACCGGCAGAGCCCGTCAGATAAAGCTGATGTCATCCGCCAGTGCGTCGAGATCAAACACCCCAATCAAAGTCAGACGGTCATTGTAGTCCGCGCCCAGAACCTCACTGTCGCCAAAGTCCAGCACAACGCCTTTGCGATTGACCCGGCCAAAGCTATCGACCAGCTCCTGCGCGCTCATGTCCTCGAAATCAATGGCCGAGAACAAAAGCGCATCCGTGCCCAGCTTGAAGTCCCAGATCCGGTCACTGTCATGGCCAAAGCCAAAAAAGAACTCATCCGCTCCGGCACCGCCAATCATCACATCATTGCCTTCGCCACTGTCCAGCCGGTCGCGTCCCTTGTTACCCCCCAGCCGGTCATTCATATTGCCGCCAAACAGCCTGTCGCGTCCGGCCCCGCCCAGCAGTCGGTCCTCACCGCTCCCTCCATAGAGGCGGTCGTTACCATCCCCGCCCAGCAGCCGGTCCTCGCCGCTCTCCCCATAGAGGCGGGCGTTGCCATCCTGCCCCCAAAGCGTGGTGTCCAGACCATTGCCGACAACCGTGTCGCGTCCAGAGCCCATCGTGGCGTTCTCAAACTCGGAGCCCTCGGCGATGGCTAGATTACCCGTCAACCCGCCGATATTGGAAAAGCTGCCGCCGTTGAGGTCCAACTGGTCATGTGTGGTGCTGGGGCTCAGATCGATTGTATCGGTGCCACCGCCTGCGGCCTCGAACAGGCCAAAGGCGATAGGCGCCGCTTCCTCAGTGCTGTCATCGCCATCATCCACCCCGGCATAGAGCGTTGCAAAGTGGCGCGACATGGCACCGCCCTGCCCCCATGTGGTGTCGCCACTGGTGGCCGCAGAGCTGCCGTAGAGCGATTGAATCGCCGCGATATCCGCCATCATCGGACCCGTTGGAAAGGCAAAGCTCGCATCTGTGGCGTCGCTCTGATCCTGCGGGATGTAGGACATAATCGATTGCTGGTAATTGTCATTGGTAAAACGTGCATCGCCGGTGTTGAGATTGTAGTTACCCAAATGCCCCAGCCCCAGCGCATGGCCGAATTCATGCACATAAGCGGTAAAAGCATAGGAATCCAACGTCGCGCCGTACTCAGCAATCCATTCCACATCTACATTCACATAGGAGGTGAGGATATTGCCCCCAGTCTCCCCAGAAAACGCGGTTTGGGCAAAAGCACCGTCTTCATCGTCATCCACAACAATATCGCCACCGTTTTGGGTCTCGATAAACTGCACATCCGCCATCAGCTCCCAGGTATCCAGCGCCCAGCGCGCCAGACGCTGACCTTCATAGGGGAGCCCGGTCAGATTGACGGATATAACATACTCGGAATTATTGCCTGGGTTGGCGGCAAAGCTTCTGGAGGTTTGATCAGACTCCGCCCAGTACCCGGTCGTGAGATAGCTGGACAAGTCAGCCAATGTGCCGGTCGGCAGCGGGTCAGGCACAGGCGCCGGGTCAGGATCAGGCCGCACCAGAGTGCCCTCGGGGAGATGACGTTGAGGGTCAAAATTCTGGGTGACTACGCACATCTCACACATTTAGAGCCGCTCTCATAACAGGAATTCGTTGCATTTTCTGACAGCCCCTGCCTCGAAGAGCAGCCTTTTTCCCTTTTTAGGCAGGGATTACGTTGGGATTATGACGCAGTGCTCCCCTCTTGCGCAACACGAAAGCCCGCACCGCGCGCGCACCAGGCGCGCACTGTGTCCACCATGTCGTTCGCCATGTCGTCCGCGATATCGTCTGGGGGCAAAGGGTGTTCTGTCTGGGAGTCTCGGCCTCTGTTGGCCAGATCGAGGTTCAAAAAAAGTTCTGCGGGTCGATGTCAACATTCAGACGCAGGTCGCCCTTCATCTTGAAGGGCGCGATCCAGCGGGAAATCGCCTCTTGCAGCGGCACGCCTTTGGCGGCCTTGATCAGCAGTCGCACCCGATGACGCCCCCGCACCCGGGCAATGGGTGCTGGGGCTGGCCCAAACAACTGCGCGCCGACCTGCCGCAACGGTGCGTCATTGCGCGCCAGCGCATTGCCCAGATCGAAGACCTGCGCCAGATCAGACCCCGACAGGATAATACCCGCCATGCGACCATAGGGTGGCACGCCTGCCTCGCGACGCTGTTCGGCCTCGGCGCGCCAGAACTCTTCCTCGTCGCCCGTCAGAATGGCGCGAATGACCGGATGCTCTGGCTGAAAGGTCTGCATCAAGGCCTCGCCGGGGCGTTCTGCCCGCCCGGCACGCCCTGCCACCTGCCGCATCAGCTGAAAGGTCCGCTCGCCTGCGCGCAGGTCCGAGCCCTGCAGGCCAAGGTCAGCGTCGATCACCCCCACAAGAGTAAGCAGCGGAAAGTTATGCCCCTTGGCCACAAGCTGGGTGCCAAGGATGATATCCGCCTCGCCCGCTGCGATCTCTTCAATGCGCGCCTTCAGCGCCCGGGCCGAGCCAAACAGATCAGAGCTGAGCACCGCAATGCGGGCCTCGGGAAACAGGGCTGCGGCCTCTTCGCCCAAGCGTTCAATGCCGGGACCAACCGGCGCCATCTTGCCTTCAACCTTACAGGAGGGACAGACTTCGGGGACGGGTTTGGTCTCGCCGCACTGATGGCACATCAACCGCTTCATAAATCGGTGTTCCACCATGCGGGCATCGCAATGGTCGCAGGCCACCTGAGACCCACAGGCCCTGCATATCGTCACCGGCGCAAAGCCACGGCGGTTGAGGAACAAAAGCGACTGCTCACCGCGCTGCATCCGCTCTGTCATGGCCGATTTCAGGGTCGGTGAGATCCAGGTCGCAGGTGCCAGGTCCTCGGCCCGCATATCCACCGCCCGCATCGCCGGCAACACCGCGGTGCCAAAGCGCGCGTTCAGATCGACGCGTTGGTATTTGCCCGCCTCTGCATTCACCCAGGTCTCCAATGAGGGCGTGGCCGAGGCCAGCACCACCTGCGCCGAGCACATCGCCGCCCGCAGCACCGCCATATCGCGGGCATTGTACAGCACGCCCTCTTCCTGCTTGTAGGCGGTGTCGTGCTCCTCATCGACAATGATCAGACCGAGATCGCGAAACGGCAAGAACAACGCCGAGCGCGCCCCAATCACCAATTGCGCATTGCCCTGCCCGATCATACGCCAGACCCGGCGTCGCTCGGTCATGGTAGCCCCCGAATGCCACTCAGCTGGAGTTGCGCCAAAGCGCACCTCGACCCGTTTCAGGAATTCAGCGGTGAGGGCAATTTCAGGCAGCAGCACCAGCGCCTGGCGGCCTTTGCGCAGCCAGGCGGCGACAGCTTCGAGATAGACCTCGGTCTTGCCCGATCCCGTGACACCTTTCAGCAGCGTGGTGCCATAGCTGCCGCTTTTGGCACCTTCAGCGAGGACGCTTGCGGCGGCTGCCTGATCCTCGGTCAGCTCCTTGCTGGGCAGGTCGGGATCCAACAGCGGGTAGGGCAGATCGCGTGGCGTTTCTTCCTCGCGCAGGGCACCCTGTTTGATCAGCCCCTTGACCACCGAGGGTGTAACCCCGGCCATATCGGCGAGCTCTTTCGGGGTGAACGCAAGGCCGCCAAACTCTTCCATCACCGCCAGAACCTTGCCACGGGCATCGGTCATCCGCTCAGGCTCTTTTGTGCCCAGTCGCAGCACGCGGCGCATCGAGGGGGGATCAGACAGGCCCGGCGCGCGGGTGGCCAGCCGCAGCATGGCATGCATCGGTGTCAGGGTGTAGTCTGCGGCCTTGCCCAAAAACTGCCGCATCTCTTCGCGCATTGGGGCCACATCCAGCACCCGGATGACGCTGCGCAGCTTGGCCGAATCGAATCCCCCGGCCCCCGGCCCCCAAACCACCCCCAGAACCTTGCGCGGGCCCAGCGGCACCTCGACAAAGGCACCCCGGAAACAGCCGCCCTCGGGCGCGCGGTAATCCAAAAGCCGATCAAGAGGTTGCGCGGTCAAAACCGCCACCCTGTCACCCTGATGGAAAAAATCCTGCGCGCTCACCTGTGCTGCCTCCAAACCTCGGGGCTTTTTAATGCCCGCGCCATGCGCTAAAGGCTAGCGCAATCAAGGCCAAACTTTCCCAAAAGGATCCCTGCCGATGAAATTCTTTGTAGATACCGCCGAAATCGACGCCATCGCCGAGCTGAATGACCTCGGGATGGTGGATGGTGTGACCACCAACCCCTCGCTAATCAAGAAGTCCGGTCGTGACATTATCGAGGTCACCAAAGAGATCTGTGCGCTGGTCTCCGGGCCGGTATCCGCCGAAGTCACCGCGACAGACGCCGAGACCATGATCGCCGAGGGCCGCAAGCTGGTCGAGATCGCCGAGAACATCGCCGTAAAAGTGCCCCTGACCTGGGATGGCCTCAAGGCCTGCAAAACCCTGTCTGACGACGGCCACATGGTCAATGTGACGCTCTGCTTCTCCGCCAACCAGGCGCTGATCGCCGCCAAGGCCGGGGCCACATTCATCTCGCCCTTCATCGGTCGCCTCGACGATATCAACCTCGACGGCATGGAGCTGATCAACGACATCCGCCAGATCTACGACAACTACGGCTTTGACACCGAAATTCTGGCGGCTTCGATCCGTTCGGCCAACCACGTTATGGACAGTGCCCTCATCGGTGCCGATGTGATCACCGCGCCCCCAGCCGTGATCAAGTCCCTGGTCAACCACCCGCTGACCGACAAAGGCCTCGCAACCTTCCTGGCCGACATCAAAGCAGCCGACATCAAGATCCTGTAATCTTAGTTTTTCAGTCTTGAAATATCCAATCAAAGGCGCCCCTCTGGGCGCCTTTTCTTCTGTCCTTACGCCACACCTGACAGCGCCGACATCTGCCGCCCTGTTCGCGCCGGGCAAAGCCCGGCCCCCCCCCAACCGAGGCCATGGATCAGTGATACAGTCAGCCATGGGCGGGAGCCCGCCGTTGCGCTGTATTCGGCCTTTTCCACACGGTAATAAAATTTTAGGCCGCATCAGTGAAAACCCATGTTATAAACCGGGCTGAAAGCCCAATCAGAGGTTCAAGAATGAGCAGCAGCACCGCCAAACTCGACACACCCCTTCGCGACGCAATTCTGGCAAAACCAGACGCGGTTCTCGACGACCTGGGCCTTATGAACGCCTTGGTTTCCGCCAATGAACGCGCCATGGGCTCCAATATCGTCGACCTGCGCGGCATCGCCATGGAGCGCATGGAAGCCCGACTGGACAAGTTGGAAGATACCCACCGCTCGGTCATTGCCGCCGCCTATGAGAACCTCGCGGGAACGAATCAGATCCACCGCGCCATCCTGCACCTGCTGGATCCTTCCGACTTTGAAGGCTTTCTGCAGACCCTGAACAGTGATCTGGCTGAGATCATGCGCGTCGACACTGTGGCGCTGGTGCTGGAAACTGTCCAAAATGACGGTGATGCCGCCGCTGCCCGTATGGGTGAGATGCTCAAGGTAGCTGCTCCCGGCGACATCGACAGCTATCTTGCCAACCAGCGCGGAGGCCCGGCCCGACAGGTCACATTGCGTCAGGTACAGGGCGGCAGCCCAATGATTTATGGCGACAAATCCGAATGGATCCGCTCTGAGGCCTGCCTGCGGCTGGATCTTGGCACCGGCCGCCTGCCGGGCCTTCTGGTTCTGGGATCGGAAGATCCACATCAGTTCACCCCGCAGCATGGCACCGATCTTCTGACATTCTTTGCGGGCGTCTTTGAACGTTCCATGCGTCGCTGGCTGTCATGACCTGCGGGGAGGCCCTCTGGCTCCCTGATAGGACTGTGACGCTGACCACCCCTGAGGCATTCTGCCAATGAGTGCCTCAGCTGATCAAACGCTGCTTGTGTCACCCGCCTGCCGTGATGCGCTGCAGCTTTGGCTCCAGGGGCTCAGCGCACTCGAAGGCGCTGCGGCCAATACGCTCACCGCCTACCAAAGCGACCTGATCAGCTTTTTGGCCTTTATGAGCGAACACAGCGGTGCGCGGCAGGGGTTGGGCGCTCTGGCACAGATCTCCACCTCCGACATGCGCTCTTGGATGGCGCGCGAGCGCAACGCGGGCACGGGGGCACGCTCGTTGGCCCGCAAGCTTTCAGCCGTCAAAACATTCTATCGCTGGCTGGCCGCGCGTGAGGGGTTTGAGCCAACAGCGGTTCTGGCCGCCCGCGCACCCAAATTCCAAAAGAAACTGCCCCGCCCTCTGGCGGTTGATGCGGCCCGTGCGGTCATCGAGACCGTCGAGCTGCAATCAAGCCGCGATTGGGTGGCGGCGCGCGATGTGGCTGTGGTGACCCTGCTCTATGGCTGCGGGCTGCGGATTTCCGAGGCCCTCGGCCTTATGGGCCGCGCCGCACCGCTGCCTGCCAGTCTCAGGATTATCGGCAAAGGCGGCAAAGAGCGGCTGGTGCCGGTTATTGCCGCCGCGCGCAACGCGGTGGATCGTTATTTACAGCTGTCACCGCATCCGCGCGAAAACGACCAGCCCCTGTTTCGCGGTGTCCGCGGCGGGGCGCTCAATCCGCGTCAAATTCAGGGTGTAATGGCGCAGGCGCGGGCGCAGTTGGGACTGCCCGCAACCGCCACGCCGCATGCCCTGCGGCACAGCTTTGCCACGCATCTTCTGGAAGCCGGAGGGGATCTGCGCGCCATACAGGAGCTTTTGGGCCATTCCTCTCTGTCGACGACACAGGCCTATACGGCAGTGGGCACGGCCCATTTGATGGCCGTCTACAACCGCAGTCACCCCAAGGCCTAGACAGACAACAGAGACGCCGCATCTCCGACCTTTGCCAGCTATACTATGCCAAGGTTCGTTCCCTGCGGCGTCTCTGTTTCTCTCCCAGTCAGATTCTATGCCAGTCAGACAAATCCGAAGGGGATTCGCATCTGTATCAGGCGGCTTTTTTCAACGCCTTCAGTGCCGCTTTCAGTTTCTTTGCCTGCCGCTCGACCTTGGCTTTGCGCAGTTTCACTTCTTTTTTCAGCTCTTTGATGATTGCCTTCTTGGACATGGTCGTCCCCTTTCCTCAAGGTTTTAATTTTCAGCCTGGTGGCTGGCTACGAACTCACGGATAAAGCGACGCACTTCGCGGGCTGCACTGGTATCCAGCTCCTCGCAAAGTGCGACAAAGGTATCGCGTTCGTCCTTTTTGATACGAAGGACCAACTGCGCATCCTTGCGCTTTTTGCCAGATTTTTCAGACTTGTTCATGCGCCACCCGTCTCTGTGAGTGATGAAATGCTACGACAATGCACAGTCTTTGTATATACATAAATTCAGAACAACCTTCACCTGTCCTGAACCTCCCACTCGCCGAGACTGCGCCCAGCCGGATCTGGGAGAAAATGCAGCACGGCGCCCGCAGATGGGGGCAGTAGAGATCGCAAGGGTTTTGGGTCAAACCCCTTAAAATTCGATACAATTTTCAGTCGCCAAAACATCTTAGGTTAAGGCTTGATCAGGTATCTGAGACCTGCAACAGCTCCAGAAAGGATGCCCAAGATGACAATACAAACACTCGAATTTCATCCCGCACCCGCCACACCTGCCCCTGCTCCTTCGCAGATCCGGTTTCCGCGCCTGCCGCGTAAAAACCGCAGGCCCGACCTTCCCTCGTCAGGAATTCACAAGGCAGAAATGGTCTTTTTACAGGCCGGGATTCGGCTCGAAGAACAGCACATTGTGGCACAGCCACGTCAGGAATCCCCGGCTTACTACCACTGAAGCCTTGCGGGCGCGGGTGAAAATTGCCATCAGAGGCGTATGACACCTCAGATCCGCGCCCTCTTCGTTCATCTTCTCACCGCAACCGGCGCCGTTTTTGCCATGCTGTCCATGCTGGCAGCAGTAGATGCCAAGTGGAGCCTGATGTTTGTCTGGCTGGTAGTGGCCTTTGCGGTGGATGGCATTGATGGCCCGCTGGCACGCCACTATCATGTGAAACGCTACGCGCCGCAGTTTGATGGTGTGCTGCTGGATCTGATCATCGACTACCTGACCTATGTCTTTATCCCGGCCTTTGCCCTGTTCAAATCGGGTCTGATGGCGGGCTGGACCGGCTGGTTTGCGATCATCGTCATCACCTTTGCCAGCGCGATGTATTTTGCCGACACCCGGATGAAGACCAAGGACAACTCCTTTTCCGGCTTTCCGGGCTGCTGGAACATGCTCATCCTGGTGATCTTTGCGTTGGAGCCCAACCACTGGACCATACTGGTTCTGGTTACCTTGCTGTCGATCGCCATGTTCCTGCCATTGAAGTTCATCCACCCCGTGCGCACCGAGCGCTGGCGCCGCGTCTCGCTGCCCATTGCGCTGGCCTGGACCTTTTTTGCCGGCTGGGCCGCCTGGGTTGACTTCCACCCAGAGAGCTGGGCGCATTGGGGGCTGGTTGTGACCTCAATCTATCTGATATTTGTTGGCATCGCGCAGCAGATCATTCCGGAACGTCGCTAGCCTGACGCCCGACCAGCACTAGATCAACGCGAGGCCAGTGCCTGACTCTACAACGGCGCACAGAGGAGCACGGGACTGGCAACATAACCGGTGCCTGGCACCCAGCGCGGGTTCAAATCAGCAAGCCAGCCGCACCTTCGTGTTTCAACAGCGTGACCTTGGTCTCGACACCGCCCCTGCCCGAGAATCCCCCAAGGCCGTTTGCCCCCAGCACCCGGTGGCAGGGAATGATCACCGGAATGGGGTTGGCGCCGCAGGCATTGCCAATGGGCTGTGGTGGCGCCTTGAGATCGCGACCGATCTCCCCGTAGGTGCGGGTCTCTCCAAAAGGGATCGCCAGCATTGCATCACAGACAGCGCGCTGGAAATCGGATCCTGCGACCAGCAATGGCAGGTCAAACACCTGAAGTTCCGCGGCAAAATAGGCCCGGAGTTGCTCAATCGCCTGGCTGAGCAGGGCTGTTACGTCACTGCTTTCGACATCCCGCCAGGCCAACTCGGAAATGGCGCCATCGGTCTCTGTGACGCAGAGGCTTCCAACAATTGTTGCAATTTTTGCTGAGGGCATGGGTGCTATCGATTCCAATACAGACCCATTCGGGCAAGGGATTTGAGCCCAGTAGACCACCCAAGGCAGGTCGGGGACAGGTAAAAGGCACTCTTTTGGATAGGTCTCTATACAAACTAGCCCGCAGGGTGACCCAAGGTGCCGACACGATTTGCCAAAATTCGGTTAAAAATAGGCCTCAGCAAACGTAAGTGGGTAAGTTCATGATCTCGGCAATGTCTTCTGGTTTCAACACAAACAGCCTGCTTGCCTCCTTTAAAGCCGGCGTGCCAGAAACAGATGCCAGCCTCCAAGAGGGCAAATCGCAAGGCATGAACCGAGCCATTCAGCGGCAAGTGGCGCTCTCGGCGGAATCAACGCCTGTTGTGGCGGAGGTTCCGAAGGTTGAGTATGTGGGGCCGGCGCAGGAAATGGCACGCAATCAGGCCCTGCGACGCGGCACTTATAGTGAACAAGCCATCGCGGCGCAGTTGCTTGACCAGAACTCTGACTTTGCCCCCGGCCCAAAGCCCACAAATGCGCTTCTTGCCGAACTCAACTATCTTAAGGCCGTGAACCTAATCAGCTAACAGATCTCGACCCTCCTTCTCTCTCAAGGAAGCAGCGCTTTGGCCGCCCATCGAGAGCGGCCACAGCGCAAAAAAGGCCCCCAGTTTCCGGGGGCCTTTTTTATCGCGTCGCCTGCCTAGAGGTCAGACCCTATGTCAGCCTCACGATTAGAGGTCGTCAAGGGCTGCATCACAGCGGGCACACACACCCACATGGGCATGACGGCCCACGTCCGGCAGGATCTTCCAGCAGCGCTGGCATTTGTCGCCTTCGGCCTTTTCAAAGACCACAGAGATCCCGTCGACTTCGGGCATACGGAAGGCCTCGGCTGGAGCCGGATCGCCGCTGAGCACCACGTCGGAGGTGATACAAACATCGGCAAAGTTCACCGATTTCAGTGCCGCCAGTACCTCTGGATCACGCAGATGCACAACCGGGTTTGCCTCAAGCGAGGCGCCGATCACCTTGTCGATCCGCTGGATTTCCAGTGCCGCTGTCACCACGCGACGCGCCTGACGGATCTGGGTCCATTTCGCCGCCAAAGGCTCGTTCAGCCAATCTGCCGGGGTCTCGGGAATATCGGTCAAATGCACCGAGCTTTGCTCGCCCGGGAAGCGCTCCAGCCAGACCTCCTCCATGGTGAAAACCAGGATCGGCGCCAGCCAGGTGGTGAGGCGGTGGAACAGGATGTCGAGCACGGTGCGGGCGGCACGGGCATTGAGCGTGTCGCCGTCGCAATAGAGCGCATCCTTGCGCACATCGAAATAGAAGGACGACAAATCGACGGTGGCAAAGTTGAAGATCGCCGAGAAGACACCCTGGAAATCAAAGGCTTGATAGCCGCTGCGCACCCGCTGGTCCAATTCGGCCAGACGATGCAGCACCCATTGCTCCAGCTCGGGCATATCGGCAGCTTCCACCCGCTGATCCTCGCTGAAATCACTCAGCGCGCCCAGCATATAGCGCATGGTGTTGCGCAACCGGCGATAGCTGTCGGCGGTGCCTTTCAAGATCTCGGGGCTGATACGCTGATCAGTGGTATAATCCGCCTGAGCCACCCAGAGACGCAGGATATCGGCGCCATATTGTTTGATCACCGTTTCCGGCACGATGGTATTGCCCAGCGATTTGGACATCTTGTTGCCCTTACCATCAAGGGTAAACCCATGGGTCACCACATTGCGGTAGGGTGCGCGGCCTTTGGTGCCACAGGCCTGCAACAGCGACGAATGGAACCAGCCACGGTGCTGATCGGTGCCTTCCATGTAGACGTCAGCAATCCCGTCTTCGGTGCCGTCCTTGCGATCCCGCAGCACAAAGGCATGGGTCGAGCCACTGTCAAACCAGACATCAAGCACGTCAAAGACCTGTTCCCACTCATCAGCCTTGAAGCCCTCGCCAAGGAAGCGTTCCTTGGCGCCATCGGCATACCAGGCATCCGCGCCCTCAGTCTCAAAGGCGGCGACAATGCGGGCATTGACCGCGTCATCACGCAGCAAAAAGCCCTCATCCGTTGGCAGTAGACCCTTTTTGACAAAACAGGTCAGCGGCACACCCCAGGCGCGCTGGCGGGACAGCACCCAGTCAGGACGGCTTTCGATCATCGAATACAGCCGGTTGCGGCCGGTTTGCGGCGTCCACTTCACCAGCTCATCAATCGAGCGCAGGGCGCGTTCGCGGATCGTGGTGCCCATCTCGTCCTGGCCATCGCCTACCGCGCGGTCCACAGAGGCAAACCACTGTGGTGTGTTGCGGAAAACAATCGGCGCCTTGGAGCGCCAGCTGTGCGGGTAACTATGGGTGACGCGGCCACGGGCAATGATGCCACCGGCCTCGACCAGCTTGGCGATCACGGCGGTGTTGGCCTTGCCCTCTTTGCCCTTGCGGTCAAAGACCTGCAGCCCGGCAAAGAACGGCACATGCGGCAGGAACTCAGATTCCTCACCGACATTATGGGTCATGCGGTCGATCCAATTGCGTGCCACAAAACATTCGTAGTCATCGGCACCATGGCTGGGGGCCGTATGCACAAAGCCGGTTCCGGCATCATCGGTGACGTGATCGCCATCGATCATTGGCACCTCATAGTCCCAGAAACCATCGGCCCCCTCGAGACCGGCAAAGGGATGCTTGCACAGCAGCCCGTCCAGCTCAGCAGGCGCGACATCGCGCAGCTTGCTGAACTCGGTGACACGGGACTTACCCAGTGCGTCTGCCGCCAGAGTATTGGCAAAGAGATAGGTCTGGCCCGGCGTGGTCCAGCTCTCTTCTTCGGTGGCGTCAACTTGGTAGAGGCCGTAACCCACCTTGTTATTATAGGCGACTGCCTTGTTTGACGGGATGGTCCAGGGGGTGGTGGTCCAGATCACCACACGGGCCTCGGCCAGATCACCTGTGGCATTGGCAAAGGCAAAAGGCACCCAGATGGTGTGGCTCTTGTGGTCGTGATACTCGATCTCGGCCTCGGCCAGCGCGGTTTTTTCAACCGGCGACCACATCACGGGCTTGGAGCCCTGATAGAGCGTGCCGTTCATCAGGAACTTTTGGAATTCCGCCGCGATTACCGCCTCGGCATGGAAATCCATGGTCAGATACGGCTCGGCCCAGTTGCCGGTGATGCCAAGACGTTGGAACTCTTCGCGCTGGATATCAACCCATTTGTCGGCAAAGGCGCGGCATTCCTGACGGAACTCGACAACATCAACGTCGTCCTTGTTCTTGCCTTTGTTGCGGTACTGCTCTTCGATCTTCCATTCGATCGGCAGACCATGGCAATCCCAGCCCGGCACATAGCGCGCATCAAATCCCATCATCTGGTGCGAACGCACGATCATGTCCTTGATGGTTTTGTTCAGCGCGTGACCAATATGCAAATGGCCGTTGGCATAGGGAGGACCATCATGCAGCGTAAAGGGCGTGCGGCCCTCTTTTTCGCGCAAACGGTCATAGACACCGATCTTGGCCCAGCGGTCCAGCCACTCGGGCTCGCGCTTGGGCAGGCCTGCGCGCATCGGGAAATCGGTCTTTGGCAGGTTCAGGGTCTGTTTGTAGTCGTGGGTCTCAGGTGTGTCGGCGCACATGGGTGGCGTCCTTTGGATGATCAGGTCGAAAATAAGGTTGCTCGGTTCGGCGCGATGGCTCAAGCGCCTTTGCCCGGCGGCTCAAACAATCAGAGCGCCGGGGATATAATTCGCATAATGTTGGCCGCATGGTGGGACATGGGGGCGTTATATGCCGGTCGAGGTCTGGGGTAAAGCACCGATAGAATGCCCCGATCAACGCGACCTGTGGCGCATTTCGCCCCCAAGGACAGCCGTCCCAGACGACTGATGCGGCGCGGGAAACGAGCCCAGGCCTCCCAGACAGTCCCGCCCAGCACACAATTTTTGCGCTCTTTCAGCGACCTTGCTGCTGCCTCCTTTTGAGTGTCGGCTTGCCCCCTCCCGTTTCGCAAGCGAAACACTGGATCGCACAGCTCAGACCTGAAACAGACTGCCAACACCATAGGCCAGCGCGGCAGCCGCCCCGCCGATGGCCAGCGTTTCAAACCCAGAGCGCCACCAGGGCGCCAGAGACCAGCGGCTTTTGAGCGCGCCAATGCCAAAAAAGGTTGCCAGCGTCAGCCAGATCGACAGCGAGAAAGCGGTATCCATGCCAAAGAGAAAAGGCACAAGCGGCACCATGCCGGCCGCCAGAAAGGCCAGAAATGTGGCAATGGCTGCGCGCATCGGGTCAGGATCCACTGGGCCTGCGCCATATTCGCCCTCCATCATCAAATTGATCCAGGCCTCACGGTTGGCGCAGATCGCATCGGTCGCCGCCTCAAGGACTGGCCCGGACAGGCCTTTGAGACGCAGGATTTCGCGCACCTCGCCGCGCTCGCCTTCGGGGAAGTCGGTAATATGACGTTCCTCGACCTGGCGCAGGCGCATCAGGTTGTCCACTTCTGCCTTGGTGCCCGAGTAATTGCCTGCCGCCATCGAAAACCCATCTGCCAGCACATTGGCGAGGCCAAGGGCTATGATAATGGTCGGTGACAGCCCAGCACCGGCCACGCCAGCCACGATGGCAAAGGTGGTGACCGATCCGTCAATGGCACCGTAAACCACATCCCGCAGCACGCCGCGTCCCGGTGGCGCGCCAATCCGGTCGCTGATCTCCTGCGGGCTGTGACCATGTTCTGAGGGGGCAGGTTCTGGCATGGCGGGCTCTCCGTGTTGCTGGCTGGCTCAAACCTAGCGCGTTGTGCACAGGTTGCCTTGCGGCAGATCACCGCTGCCCCTACCTATTGCCCAGAGCGGCCTCTCAGTGCAATCTCTGGCAAGGCTGTGATACGCAAGACAGGATCAGGCAATGCCCCCCGAGACACAGACCCAGACCCAGACCAGCGATCACCCGATGAAACGTTTTGACATCACAGCAGATGAAATCGACCGGATCGTGACACTGTTCTACCTGCGCATTCGCGCCCATGCAGAGCTGGGACCGGTCTTTGCGCTCTATGTACCGGATGGTGCCTGGCCCGAGCATGAGGCCAAAATCGCCCGGTTCTGGCGCAACGCGATCCTGCGCGAGAAATGCTACAACGGCAATCCGATGCGGGTGCATGTGTCGCGTGCCGAAATTCAGGCGCACCACTTTGCCCTGTGGCTGGGGCTCTTTCACGAGGTTTTGCGCGCAGAATTACCCGAGGCTATTGCGCTGCAATGGGGCGCTTTGGCGGATCGGATCGGCGAAGGTTTTCGCACCGGCATTGTTGCCATGCGCCAACCCAAAGATGCGCCGCCTCGGCTGTTTTGAGCCGGGCACGCCAGTTTTGTCTGCCCCTCCAACAAGGCCAGCTGCAACGCCTGCCTCAGTCTGCACCCGGCGTTTCGCGCCGGAACAAACCAGCCAAGGCGCCTTTGATCACCTGACGGGTCGAGGGGCGATGTGCCTTTGAGAACGGCATCGGACGGCAGACCTCCATCGCGGCAATGCCAACGCGGGCGGACAATGCCCCATTGACCACCCCTTCGCCAAAACGCCGCGACAGTTTGGACAGCACTGATCCCCCCAGTACCGACTCCAACAGATCATCCCCCGCCGCAACCGCGCCGGTGGCGGCAAGATGCGCCAGCACTGCGCGGGTCAGACGCCAGGAGCTGAACAGCCCGGAGCGTCCGCCATAGATCTGCGCCACCTGCCGGATCATCCTGACCGAAGCCAGCAGCGCCACCACCACATCGGCAAGGGCCAGCGGCACCAGGGCTGTTACCGTGGCCACCTGACGCGCCGCCGCCTCGACCTGTTGCAGGGCGCGCTCGTCCAGCGGCACCAGTAGCTCTTCCTCGGCCAGCATCAACAAGGCATCCGCGTCCAGCACCTCTGCCTTGCGTTCAGACAGGCGCGCCAGCTGCCAGGCAAGATCCTCGCGGCCAGCATAAAAGCCTTCGAGCAGGGAGACATGCGCCTTTGCGGCGGCAATGTCGCGCGTCGCCGCAAGGCTGCTCTGGCGCAGGCTATCCACCCGTTTGAGCCGCGAGAGTGCAGCCAGTTCCCGTAGAACCATGATCAGCGCCATGATCAGCGCCAGCACAAAGCCCGCGCTGACGGCCCAGCCCAAAATCGGCAGGCGGGCGATCAGCCCCATGGCAAAATCCCAGGCGGCCAGCGAGATCATGGCCCCCAGCAGCGCCAGAACCAGTCCCCAGAACCAGCGCGCCAGCCGGGATGGTCGCCGCGCCGCGCCCAAAGCCGCCCGCTGCAGGGTCGACGGAGGCAAACCCGTCTGCGCCACATCCGGCACCGGCGGCGCCTCGCTCACCTGCGGCTGCGGTTGCGGCTCTTCATCCAGGTCAAAAACCACTGGGCCCTGTGTTATGCGCCCTGTCATGTACTGGCCTTCTCGTCGGCTTTGGTCCAGAGGTATTCAATGTCAGGCAGCCCCTCGTCGTTGCGGGCACCATCGCTGCGCTGTTGTTCGGTAAAGCCTTCGCGCAGATAAAACCGTTGCGCGCCTGCGTTGGCCTGAAAGGTCCAGAGGGTCAGCCGTGCCTCGGCACCCTTGGCAACATCCAGCAGCCGTTTTCCTATGCCCTGGCCGCAGACCTCAGACGTCACATAGAGCGCGCAAATCTCGGCACCGTCCCGCGCCAGAAACCCCAGCACCTGTGGAGCGTCATGCGGCCCATCAGCCGCACTCTCATAGGCTACAGTGACCCAGCCGCGATCAATCATCGCCCCGCAAAAGGCCACGGCTTCGGCACCGCTGTGCTGTTTCGTCATCCAGGGTGTTTCCACCTCGAACCGGTGCAGAATCTCGCCAATCTTACCGGCATCAGTTGAGCGCGCGTTACGCAGTTGGATCGTCATAGCTGGTCTCCAATCAGGAATTCCGCCGCCCGGTCGAGCCGGATATGTGGCGGCCCGTCACCCGGTTTCAGGCTAAGCTTTGCAGGGGCAAACTGCATTGCCTGATAGTCCCCGCCCAGCCAGCGCGTCGCCCCCTGTCGCGCCGGGGCCAGCAGTTGCGCCGGATCCTCCGGTAGTGCTCCGGGATAAAAGGCCGCTTGCCTGCCTGTCTCCAAAAGCTGCCCACGCACGCAGGCCAGATCTGCCCCGTCATGCGGGCGCATCTCTTCTGTCGTGGCGCGCAAGGAGGCCAGCGCCAGCGCGGCGGTTTCGGCCCCGGCGAACTGGGCCCGGTCGCGCGCCTCGCGGGTCAACGCCTCGATGATGGCACTCATTTGCGGGTGCGGCAGATGGTGCAGATGATCCGCCTTGGTGGCGGCAAACAGAATTTTCTCCACCCGCTTGCCGCGCAGCAGAGAGGTTAGAAAGCCGTTGCGACCGGGACGAAAGGCCGAGAGCACATCGCCCATGGCCTGGCGCAGATCCTCGACCGCCTGTGGTCCGGAATGTATGGCGCTGAGCACATCCACCAGCACCACCTGACGGTCGATCCGGGTGAAATGCTCGCTAAAAAACGGCTGCACCACCTTGGCCTTATATGCCTCATAGCGGCG
>JAWUWF010000057.1:0-9171 GCA_034111985.1 Pseudophaeobacter sp. | reverse complement strand
GCAGCCGCTCAGCGAGCATCTTGTCAGACATCGACGCCGCCTTGGGCATCGATCTGCAACAGCCGGATGTCCATCAGCGGATAGTCCGGCTCGCCAATGGTCAAACGCCGCTGGCCGAGGCCCGGATAAGCGCCGCCTCCGGCGTCCTGCCAAAGGGTCGTGCGCGCCAGTCTTACCGCCGCGTCTGACGCTTCACTGCCCGCATAGCGCGTCGGGATCAAAACAGCCAATGCGCCCTCATTTGCCAGCGTCAGCGTACCCGCCATCCAGACCGTGTCGCGCAAATCACTGGGCTCGTCGATTTCAAGCTTTTGGATCTGGGCAAAGGGCAGCCAGAAATAGCGCCCATTCAGGATCACCTCCAGCACTGGACCCAGACGCATATCTGCATCTGCAATCCACTCAAACCGGGTGCCGTCGATCTCACCAGCGGTCGCAGGAGCCGCCGCATAGGCGGCATCTCGCATCTTGGCTGCCTCGGCAGAATGACCACGAGCAAGTAATTTTTGTGCCTCGATCAGCTGTGCCAACCAGGCCTCGGGCTCGCCCAAAATCAAAGGGTCTTTTTCACCCTTGAAAACCTTTTCACGGTAGACCTCGCAGAGGATGGCCTCGCGGTAGGCCTGCGCCATGATCATGGCGGCAGGATCCAGTTCAGCACTCAGCCGCAGCTGCGCCACCGCGCGTTTCCAGTCTCCCAGAATACAAAGCAGCTGAAACAGAAAAATTCGCAGTTTTGCGTTGGACGGATCGGCACGCACCTTCTCCTGCAGGGCCAACAGAGCCTGGCTCGGGTCACCGGCCCGCAAATGCTCTTCAGGGGTCACAGGGCTCATGGTCAAAACTCCGCCGTCTAAACAGTAAAATCAAAAGAAACCCCGGGCGTGCAACACGCCCGGGGAAGTGCAAATCAATACTCGAATTTGCCGGTTTGAACATTCCATTGGAACACAACCGGGCTTTCCAGTTTACCAGACTTCTGGTTGGTCGATTTGTAGGTATGTTCAAGCGCCACATAGGCCAGCGACCAGGTCTCTTCCGGAATGCCGTCTTCGCTTGCAGAGATCGAATAGCTGTCGATCACCACATCTTTGAGCTTCCACTCGGAATAGGCCAGCAACCCCTCTGCCTGGGCGTCGCCAGAGCGGCACCAATGCATGATGATTTCCGGACGGACCGTGCCGTTTGCCACCGATTTGGCAAGGTTGTTGGACGCTTTGCCCATTTGCGAAGTCAATTCGATCTTACCGAAGTTGGAATTCGCATGCATCCGCTGACTCGACCCAAGGTCGGTCATTTCAACGGCACGCTCCACATTCCAGTTGGCAGACTGGATCACGATCCAGCCCTTATGTTTGTCTTCCGTGGCATCACCGGTGATGTCGGAAATCTCCAAAAACATATTTGCAGCCATCTGCTATCCTTTCAAACGTAACTGATTGACAAAATTTGAGGCAAGAGTGGTCGTCAGCCTCCTTTTTCCGAGGGCAGTTTCGACACCAATCTGAGAGAGACCGAGAGGCCTTCAAGCTGATAGTGCGGGCGCAGGAAGAATTTTGAGCTGTAATAACCCGGGTTGCCCTCGACCTCTTCAACCACCACTTCGGCAGCGGCCAGAGGTTTGCGCGCCTTTTCGTTTTCCGATGAGATATCGGCATTAAAATCAACATAATTGTTGATCCAGCTTTGCAGCCAGGACTCCATATCCTGACGGCTTTTGAACGACCCAACCTTATCGCGCACCATGCATTTCAAATAATGTGCAAAGCGGCAGGTGGCAAAAAGGTAAGGCAAACGCGCGCCAAGATTGGCGTTGGCGGTTGCATCCGGGTCGTCGTATTCAGTGGGCTTGTGCAGTGATTGCGCGCCCATGAATGTTGCCACATCGGTGTTCTTGCGGTGCAGCAGGGGCATCATGCCATTCTTGGCAAGCTCCGCCTCGCGCCGGTCGTCGATGGCAATCTCGGTGGGGCATTTCTGATCCACACCGCCATCGGTGGTCGGGAAGGTGTGCGAAGGCAGCTCTTCCAGTGTACCGCCGCTTTCGACGCCGCGAATACGCGAGCACCAGCCATAGGATTTGAACGACCGGGTGATATTGGTCGCCATGCCATAGGCGGCATTGACCCAGGCGTATTTCTCGCTATCGGCGCCTGATGTGTCCTCTTCAAAGGCAAACTCATCCACCGGATCCGTTTTAGACCCATAGGGCATACGCCCCAGGAACCGCGGCATAGCAAGGCCGACGTATTTGGAGTCCTCGCTTTCGCGCAAGCTGCGCCAGCCGGCATATTCCGGGGTCTGAAAGATCTTGGTCAGATCGCGTGGATTTGACAGTTCCGACCAGCTGTCCATCTGAAACAGCGAGGGCTTGGCCCCGGTGATCAGTGGCGCATGCGCCGCAGCAGCGATCTTTGACATCTCGCCCAGCAGTTCAATGTCCGGCGGCGAGTGATCAAAATGGAAATCCGCCACCAGCGAGCCATAGGGCTCGCCGCCCAGCTGGCTGAATTCTTCGGTATAGAGCTTTTTGAAGATCGGCGATTGATCCCAGGCGGTGCCTTTGAATTTCTTCAGGGTCTTGCCGAGTTCCTTTTTGGTGATCGGGATCACCCGGATCTTCAGCATCTCGTCGGTCTCGGTATTGTTGACCAGATAGTGCAGCCCCCGCCACGCGCTTTCGAGCTGCTGGAATTCTTCGTTGTGCAGGATAAGGTTGACCTGCTCGGTCAGTTTTTTGTCGATCTCGGCCACGATGCTTTCGATCGAACGCAGCGCATCATCAGAAATCAGCCCGGTATTGGCCAGCGCCTGTTCCGCGAGGGTTTTGACAGCGCTTTCGACGGCCGTCTTTGCCTGGTCCGATTTGGGCCGGAATTCCTTTTGCAGCAAGCTTGCAAATTCATTGGAGCCAAAGGCGGATTCTGCCGGAGCGGCTTCGGTTTGGAGTTCTTGGTCTGCCATTTTTTACCTCCTTATTCCGTATCACCACCGGCGTCACCGCCGGGTTTCGGCTGGGCCGCCAGGGTCTTGAGCAGGCTTGGATCTTGCATGATCTTCGAGATCAGATCCTCGGCGCCGGTCTTGCCATCCATATAGGTCATCAGATTGCTCAGCTGGCTGCGGGCATCCAGCAGGGCGCGCAGCGGTTCAACCTTGGCAGCAATGGCTGCGGGTTTGAAATCATCCATGCTCTCAAAGGTGATATCGACCGCCATGTTCCCCTCGCCTGTCAGCGTATTGGGCACGGTAAAGGCGGCGCGCGGCGCCATGGATTTCATCCGGTTGTCGAAATTGTCGACATCGATCTCAAGAAACTTTCGATCCGCAACGGCAGGTTGCTCAACCTCGGATTTTCCGGTCAGATCCGCCAGAACGCCCATAACAAAGGGCAACTGAACTTTTTTCTCAGCGCCATATAGTTCCACATCATACTCGATCTGGACCCGCGGTGCCCGATTGCGGGCAATGAACTTTTGTGAACTTCCAGCCATCTAGCTCTCCTTAAAATCGTATTTCAACCTGCCATAAAAACCCGCCACCAGAGCAAATCTTTACAGGTCAAGATCCCTTACCTGCCCCTAGTCGTCATCCTCCAAGCCGCCTATGAGCTGCACGTTCTCCAGACCACGAGGCGCCATGTCATTAACAATGGTGAGAAAGTCAGCCCCCACCAGCCGCTTGGCCCGCTCCAGTAACAGCGGCAACGGGCTAGAGGGTTCTTCGCGTTGATAATAGGCGATGATGCGGTCCAGGGTATTGGTCACATCGGCAAGCGAATTGATCGCGCCGGAGGCCGCAGCCCTGCCCCCCCCCACAGGCGCGGCGCTCTCTGCCTCGCCATCGCTCGCTGTCTCAGGGCCCTCACCAGGTTCGGCTTCGGCCGCGCCAAGATTGCCATAATCCCGCAGCCGCTTGCTCAGTTGACGCAACAGCTTGATCAGGGGATCCAGCTCAGGCCCCTGCCCCGGGGTTTGCGCGTCGAACACCGCTGAAATGGCCCGGATATTGTCGCATGCTAGCTCGGCAGCTGCCAGACGTGCCGCGATCACCTCGCTGTCACTGTCCTGAAAGGCCGCTCCAATCGTGGCACTGTCCGGGACAGTATCCATGTTCTCGGGTGCGGCCAAAAGCCCCTCGGCGATATCAATATCGCGCAGAGAAAAACGGCCAAAGCCCCGGCTGTCGCTCAGAGGGCTGCGCATAAGCGAGCGGTAGACCGGCGAAGGCCCGCCCATTCCGTCCGGCTGGCCACACAGATCCTGCACCGCATTGATCCGCATAGTCGGGTCGCCGTCATCTTCATCAAGCTCGGGATGACAGCTCTCCCAGAACTGCTCAAGACAGCCCCGGATATAACTGGTCACCTCGGCAAAGCCCGCAAGGCCGTCGCGCTGCAAAACAGCGTCTGTCAGAAAAACAGCCGCCCGCAGATCATGGCTGCGCTCCAGAACCTCCAGCGCTTTTTCCTCTACGGTATTATAGTCTGGATCGGTGGCCTCAATGCGCTCATCGCCCACAACACTTTCTTCACCGGGCTTGGCCGCAAGCTCCATCTCGGTAAAGGCCGGGTCATATTCGAGGTCTTCCCCACTGGGAGATTCGTCCCCTTTGGACCGTAAAAAGACAGCCAGATCCATGCAGTTGAGCCCCCCAAATAACAGGCCTAGCGCGTACCGGGAATGCCGCATTCCTACCGATGTAAGAACTGCAGCGGGCCCTGTCGCGCCACTTTGTAAACAATAACTTGACGTAGAGTGAGCCTTATCGCCATCTTAAAGTCAATTGTTTTTACACCTTTTTGTGAGTGACCACATGTGTGCAGATCGTGTTACCGGCGACGACGTCAAGGCCATGGTGCGGGATGGCGCCAAGCGGAGGATGAGCTTTGCCTTCTGTCTGGATCCGCTCAAAGATGCCCTGATGATGATACAGCCAGGCACCAAGCCCGAAACCCTGCGGGCGCATTTGAAAAAGGCCGATGGCAAGCCTCCCTTCGCCTGGGGAACCTATACGGTAAAGGGCGATGAGATGGAGATGATCTGCGAACAGGCTCCAAAGCAAATGCTGTTGCAGCTCAAGCGGTTTCTGAAGGCAAATCGCCCCAAAGTGAACATTCTGTTCTATGATGACGGCGGCAATCTTCTCGACAGTCTCAAACCGGAAGCCTCGGAAAAAGCTGTCTCAAAGACCGCCGACAGCAGCGATATCTCTGCCTCGGGAATTGACCCAAAGGCTGTGCTGCCGCTGAAACGCAGATTAAAGCGTATTCAGCCCCGCATCGCTCTGGCGCCCGGCCCGCTGGAGCTGAAACTGAACCGGGCTTTGGCCAAATCCGTCAGCCTGATAAACGCAGGTCGCCTGCAAGAGGCCGAGACGCTGATTATGGTCACCGAACGGGCCATGGCCGCCCTCGGCAAAGATCGCGAAGACGAAGAAGCCACTCTGAAACGCGGCCAGCGCGAGGCCGATCAGCGCTCGCTTGGGGCGCAGGTCAAACGCGCCCAGGCCCTGCAATCAGATGTGGCACGCGCGCCCGGCCCTGCCCGTGACCGCCTCACCCAGGCCATTCACAAAGCCGCCAAATTATTGAAAAAACGGGATCTGGAGAGCGCCCGCGCCGCCATGGACAAGATTGAAAAAGCCCTGACATCATTGGTTTGAGACCCCGCCTTTGTGACCCTAATCGGGCCACCAGAACCACCCTGAATAACGACTACCTGATTGACTACCCATTGTTCCCAACCCCGGAGACCCCGATGCGTTTGACCTCCCGTATTTCCCGTCTGATCAGCCACGGCCTTGCGGCGACGCTCCTGATTATATCCCCCCAGATCAGCCAGGCCGAGCAGATCACTCCAGGTGAAACTGGCCCGCTGCTGGTCGAGCTGAACAAGGTGGAAGAGATCGAAGGCGGTGGCTGCCGCGCCTTCTTTTTGTTTCGCAACCAAACCGGAAAAAGCTTTTCCGGCTTTGAGATGTCTTTGGCCATTTTAGACGGAGACGGCATCATCGACAGGCTGCTGTCGGTCGATGCCTCTCCCCTGCCCGTTCAACGCACCACGCTGAAATTGTTTGAAATTCCAGAGATCACTTGCAGTAATATTTCCGAGATTCTGCTGCATGATGTCACCTCTTGCCAGCCACAGAACGAAGCAGAGATGGATTGCTTTCCGATCCTCACGCTGGCCTCCCGCAGCACCGCAAAACTGGTGAAATAGATCATGACTGCCATTTTAGGAAACCTTTCAACCGGCGGTCCGATTATCATCCTGCTGGCGCTGATCTCGCTGCTTTCGCTCACCATTATCGGCGTGAAACTGGCCCAGCTTTGGCCCGTGACCTCTGGTACGGATCAGCGCAGCGCGGCGATTGATCTCTGGCAAAAGGGCGACAGTGAAAGGGCGCAATCCGCTGTAGAAAAAGGGGAATCTCCGGCAGACCGAATTTTGATCTTTGCCATGTCTTCGCTGCAGGACGGCCTTCAAGGCCCTGTGTTGACCGCCGAGCTGGAACGCCGGGGCAACGAAGAGGTTCAGCGCATGAACAGCCTCATTCGGCTGCTCGAGCTGATCGCCATGGTCTCGCCGCTGTTGGGACTGCTTGGAACGGTGACCGGCATGATCCAGTCCTTTCAGGAGTTGGAACTGGCCCAGGGCGCGGCAAATGCGTCGGTGCTGGCCGGCGGGATCTGGCAAGCGCTTTTGACCACGGCCGCCGGGTTGGTGGTGGCAATCCCGGCGGCCATTGCTGCCGGGCTGTTTGCCGCCCGGATCGCCTCTGCCGCCATGATGATCGAAAGCGCTGTCGGACGGTTGATGCTGGCGGATCATGCCCGGTAGAGCGCGGAGCGCGGCATGATCCTGAGCCGCCGCAAGCGCCCCCATGCCCTGATCTCTCTGGTGCCGATGATCGACGTGATGCTGATCTTGTTGGTGTTTTTCATGGTCACCTCGACCTATCTGAACCTGGACATGATTCCGGCCCTGCGCCCGGCAGACGGCGTGGCATCCCCCGGTGAGACGCCAGAGGTCCGGCTGATGATCCGCATCCAGGCAGATGGCACCGCCAGCCTGCGCGGCAAAGCGCTGTCGCCGCAGGCATTGGCGCAGGTGCTGCAAAAGGCTCTGGAAGAAGATCCGGCGGCACAGATGGTCATTCTGCCTTCTGGCTCAGCTCCAACACAGGCGCTGATTTCGCTCATGGATCTGGCGGCCACGGCTGGCGTTCAAAACATGCGTGTTTTGCGACTGGAGGCCCGGCAATGAAGTTAAAGCGGCCCCCACGGCAGAGCCAATCAGAGACCATAATTGCGCTGATTGATGTGGTTTTTTTCCTGCTGGTGTTTTTCATGCTGATCGGTCGCATGGATGCAACCGCGCCTTTTGATGTCGCGCCACCTGAGGCGCAGAGCGGCAGGGACATGCCAGCTGGCGGCATCACAGTAGCGATCTCCCGCGACGGAGACCTGGCTCTGGATGGTACAGAGATCGCCAAGACTGACCTGTCGGCCGCGCTGGCCAGCCAATTGGCGCAAAAGCCCGATTTACGTCTGCGGATAAATGCCCACCGGGACACTGACCTGCGCCATGTTTTACCTCAGGTCAGTCAGGCAGAGGCCCTTGGATTTCTGGATGTGGTGCTTGTGGTCCCCCCTGAACGCGCTATGCGAGACCAGCCATGACAGGCAAGTCAACCATTTTGGAGCCTGCTGTTCGTGGGCCAGTCCATTTGGGGCCGGTCCATTTGGGGCCAGCCCTTTGGGGACTAGGCCTTGCCGGGTCACTCTGCGCGCATCTTGCAGTCTTTGCCACGCTTCAGCCCTATCTGAACCCTGCCCCGCTGCCGCAACAACCCAGCCCCGAAAGCGCGCTCACGCTTTCCTCCCAAACGCTCACCCGCAGTCAGGCACAGGAACAGACAGCCACGACTGAACCCGGCAAACAGGTTGCAGCCAAAAGCGACAGCCTCGGCGCCGGGACTGTGCCGCAGACTGCGGCGACGACCAGCCGTGTAGATGCGCAAGCCCTCAACCCCGCTCGGGTTCCAGCCGCACAACTGGCATCAGCCACCCCGCTTCAGAGCCCCGCGCTCAGCCCACAACCAGCCGCCCGCCCAGTTGCTGCGCGCAGCCCCTACCGGCAGAGCCTGCAAACCGCGCGCCCAAAGGCTAGTCCAGCCCCCTCTGTAGCAGCAAGCGCGACCTCTGCAGCAGAGCTTACGCCAGACACCAACAGGGCAAATCCGGTTGCACCGGACCCCAGCAGCGCGGTTTCATTTGTGCCAGACGCCAGCGCAGCAGCCGCAATTTCACCAGATCCGGTCACTGTCGCGCCCGCTGCAACAGACGCGCTGGCCAATCCACTGCCAGTGGCCCCCTCCCCCTCGCAGGCTTTGGCAGAGAGCAGCCCGCAGGCGGACAGCATCACGGCCGCGCTGGCCTTTCAGGGCGGCGAAACCAATGAAATCGATCCAGTATCGCTCGCCGCGTTCCAAAGTTTTACCAGACCCGGCGACCTTGCGGGGCAGGCAGCAGAAGTGCGCGATGGGCTTGCGGGCCTGCTGAGTGCGGTCCCTTGCGCCCGGTTGCAGCTCTCTTTCAACCCGGAAACGGCGGTGCTAGAGCTGCGCGGTCATCTGCCGGACAACGGCCTGCGCGCACCAGTCCTGGCGGCGCTGCAGGCACAAATGGGCCGCGACATCGCAGTCTCTGATCAGATGCGCCTGCTGCCCCGCCCTCAGTGCGGCGCCCTCTCGGGCATCTCTACAGTCGGCCTACCCCAAAGCACGGACCAGATCACCAATCCTTTGCTACTGGGAGCGGATGCACAGGCCCGGGTGCTGTCCTATTCCGGTGGGGAAAAACTGTTCTTCGACCTGACAGCACCGGACTATCCCGCCTATGTTTATGTCGACTATTTTGACGCAGCTGGCGACGTTATCCATCTCAGCCCCAATGCCACAGTGCCGCTGCAGGTGGCGCGTCCCAAAAGCGCTCTGCGCGTCGGCACCAACTCCCCGGAGGATCCTGGCCTGCAAATCACCGTCGGCCCGCCTTATGGGCAGGAAATAGCCGTCGCCTTTGCAGCCTCATCCCCCCTCTATGAGGGGCTTCGACCGTTGAGTGAGGCTGCACCTGGCTATCTTGATTTTTTGCGTGAACAAATCGCC
>JAWUWF010000056.1:0-11068 GCA_034111985.1 Pseudophaeobacter sp. | reverse complement strand
CCGCCCCCCCCCCCCCCCCCCCCCCCAAGGCCGTTCCGTAGGCTCTGGCCGTGAGGTCAGGGCATATGGCGGGCGCGGGAGCTCCCCCCTTTTATGCACTCTTTACCCCAGCCTTATCTGAATATGCCTCATCTGAATGCGCGCTTAGTCGATTTCGGCAACCAGATGTGGCAGATAGCTGAGATCTTTGAGGGCGTGGTAGCGGGGGCTGTGAAGCGGCGGATCTGCGTGTTCCACCTCCCAGATTTGCCCATGCGGCACATAGATGCCCCAGCCGCCAGCCGTAACGGCAGGCACCACGTCAGAGCGCATGGAATTGCCAACCATCATGGCGCGCTCGGGGCCGTCACCGTGGCGCGTAAAGATCTGTTGGTAGATCTCGGGTGTTTTCTCCGAGACAATTTCGACCGCGTCAAACAGATCACCCAGCCCGGACTGCGCCAGTTTGCGCTCCTGATCCAGCAGATCGCCCTTGGTGATGAGGACAACGCGGTGGCTTTGCGCCAGCTGTTCGACGGCCATGCGCGCCTGGGGCAGCAGCTCGATCGGGTAAGAGAGCATCATTTGCCCGGCGACAATCAACTCCTGAATCACAGTGGCAGGAACGCGCTGATCCGTCACCTCAATCGCCGTTTCGATCATCGACAGGGTGAAGCCTTTGACACCATAGCCATAGCGTCCCAAGTTGCGCTTTTCCGCCGCGAGCAGGCTGCTTTCCAGGACCGTGCGGTCCACTGCCCGCGGCGTGTGGTCTTGCAAAAGCTCGGCAAAACGCTCCTGCGTGACGCGGAAAAATCGCTCGTTGTGCCAGAGCGTGTCGTCGGCATCAAAACCGATTGTTGTTAAATTACGTGTCACGGTGCCGTTTCAATCCCTTTTCCTGCGCTGTCTTTACGCTATATAAGCAGGTGATAGATTTCCATGCATGACTGGAACAGATAGCCGATGCCGCTGCAGCCTGTGATGATGTCCAAATTCTCGGATGATGATGATGATACCGAAACAGGTATCCTGACCAAGACGCGTCCCAAGACCAAACGCCCGCCGCGCTATAAGGTGCTGCTGCTGAATGACGACTACACGCCGATGGAGTTTGTCGTGCTGGTTTTGGAACGGTTTTTTGGCATGACCCATGCGCAGTCCTTTGAGATCATGCTCACCGTGCACAAAAAAGGCCTCGCGGTGGTGGGGGTCTTTACCCATGAAATAGCCGAGACCAAAGTTGGCCAGGTTATGGATTTTGCCAATCGGCACGAGCATCCGCTGCAGTGCACGATGGAAAAAGAAGAATAATACCAACCCGAAAGAGGCCTTATAATATGTCCCTGCGCCTGTCCCTGGCCTTTGATCCGGGTGGCTGTGTCATGCCCGATGAGGGCCGCATTGCCGTCTTTTCCCCAAGCGCCGGTCTGGATCTCTCCGTCCTGCCAAAGGACCGCGTGCTGATTCTGCACCCCATGCGGCCCGATTTTGAAAGCTATGAGGCCGCCGGCTTTACCTGCCTGCCGGGGTTGAGCGCGGTGCCGGAGGGTGAAAAATTCGCCGCCGCCGTTGTTTTCCTGCCGCGCGCCAAAGCAGAAGCCCGCCTGCTGGTGGCGCAGGCCGCGGCCGTTACCTCCGGTCCTGTGCTGGTGGATGGCGGCAAGACCGACGGCATCGATTCGGTCCTCAAAGCTCTGCGCAAACTGATTGATGTCTCGGGGCCGATATCAAAGGCGCATGGTAAGATCTTTTGGTTCCAGGGGGGAAACACTGCCCTTGGGGACTGGATGCCGCAGGCGATAAACGAGGTCGACGGCTACGTCACCGCACCGGGCGTGTTTTCCGCAGATGGCATTGATCCGGCCTCGGCGCTACTGGCGCAGAGCCTGCCACAAAAGCTGGGCCGCGTGGTTGTCGATCTGGGCGCTGGCTGGGGGTATCTCTCGTCACAGATCCTGACCCGCACCGGCGTGGAAGAGCTGCATCTGGTTGAGGCCGACCATGTGGCACTGGACTGCGCACGGCGCAATGTGGCTGATCCGCGGGCCAAATTTTACTGGGCGGATGCGCGCCACTGGCAGGCGTCAGGGCCTGTAAATACAGTGGTGATGAACCCACCGTTTCACGCTGGTCGCAGTGCCGAACCGGAATTGGGCCAGGCCTTTATCGCAGCGGCGGCCAAGATGCTGACCGCTTCGGGGCATCTGTGGATGGTTGCCAACCGTCATCTGCCCTATGAGACAATTCTGGGAGAGCGGTTTGCCGCCGTCAGCGAGGTTGCGGGCAACAATCGTTTCAAGGTCCTGCACGCGCAACGGCCGCGTCGCGTCAAGCGCTAGGCTGTCTTTTGCGGGGCTTTAAGTTCTCCGTTCCAATATCGGGTGCCGGGGGCTAGTCTCGCAGCCAAACTGAATTCTCGGGAGTGTGCCGACATGTCCTTTTCCATCTCTGGCAAGACAGCCATCGTCACCGGCGCCTCTACTGGTATTGGCCTGGCTATTGGCCGCCAGTTTGTTGCGGCCGGGGCCAAAGTGATGTTTGCCGACACCCATGAGGCCGCCCTTGTCCGCGAGCTGGGTGCCCAGGCGGATGAAAGCAAAATCCGGTACTTTGCGGGTGATCTGCGTGAAAGGCTGACAATTGCCAATCTGCTATCGGCCACCATTGACGCGTTTGAAGACGTGGACATTCTGGTCAACGGCGCCCGTCAGGTGGTGCAGAGTGATCCTCTGGACCCAAATGACGAGTCCCTGGAGCTGCTGCTGAAAGAGAACCTCCTGCCCACATTGCGCCTGTCGCAGCAGGTGGCGCGCCGGATGATCAAACAGGGTGAGAAACGCGAAGGCACTGCAGCCTTGGGCGCGATCATCAACCTCTCTTCCATTGCGGCGCGCCGCACCCACCCGGAACTGATGGCCTATTCCGTCGCCTCTGCGGCCCTGGATCAGCTGACCCGCTCGCTGTCGGTCTCTTTGGCGCCACATCGTATTCGGGTGAATTCCATCGCCTTTGGCTCGGTGATGAGTGCCTCGATGCAATCGACCCTAAAGGACAACCGCAGCTACCGCCAGGACATCGAAGCGCATACACCGCTGTGCCGGATTGCCTCACCGACCGAGCTCACCGAGGCGGCGCAATTCCTGGCGTCGGATGCCTCTGGTTTTATGACCGGGCAGATCATGACCCTGGATGGTGGCCGAACCCTGTTGGACCCCGTGGCCGCACCTGTGCACTAAGCCAGTATATAAAGCCTGTGTACTAAGCCTGGGCAGCAAACTAGCTTCCCTGAGTTCTCACGCCGACCGACCCAGCTAACTATCTGCAGAAAGACCTCTTAATGACCGCTGACATGACCGACCAAAAAGCCGAGGCCGCTGCCTGGTTCCGCACCCTGCGCGATGAGATCGTCGCCGCCTTTGAGGCGCTGGAAGACAGCCATGTGGCGGGTCCTTTTGCCGATCTTGCACCGGGGCGCTTTGAGGTCAGTGAAACCACGCGGGCCTCGGCCGATGGATCAGACGCCGGTGGGGGTTTGATGAGCGTGATGCGCGGCGGTCGGGTGTTTGAGAAGGTCGGAGTCAATATCTCTGAGGTTTACGGTAGTCTTGGCGAGCGGGCGCAAAACGCCATGGCGGCCCGCAAGGGTTTGCCGGGTATGAAAGAAGATCCGCGTTTCTGGGCCTCGGGTATCTCGCTGGTGGCGCATATGCGCAACCCGCATGCGCCAGCGGTGCATATGAATACCCGGATGTTCTGGACGCCACATGCCTGGTGGTTTGGCGGTGGCTCGGACCTGAACCCCTGCATTGAATACGCCGAAGATACCGCGCATTTTCACGCCCAGCAAAAACAGCACCTCGACCCGCATGGCACAGCACTTTATCCGCGCCTCAAAGACTGGGCGGACGAGTATTTCTATATTCCCCACCGCAACCGCGCCCGTGGCGTTGGCGGTATCTTTATGGATGATCATAACTCTGGCGACTGGGCGGCGGATTTTGCCCTGACAAAGGACATTGGCCGCGCCTTCCTGCCCGCCTATCTGCCGCTGGTGGAAAAACGCCGGGTGCAGGAGTTCTCCGAGGCCGACAAAGACGCGCAGCTGGTGCATCGGGGGCTCTATGCGGAATACAATCTGGTCTATGACCGGGGCACCAAGTTTGGCCTTGAGACCGGCCATGATGCCAATGCGGTGCTGATGAGCCTGCCGCCCATGGCCAAGTGGATCTGATCCAGCCACCACAATACCCTGCGAAAATGCGCCTATTTTCTGTGCTCTGCGGCTTTGCCCTTTGAATGGGCACGGCTTCCATAGAGATTGAGAGAGACGGCGCAGAGAAGGCCGGCTCGTTTTGATTTTTGGGTTTGGGTTTTCTTATGCGTTGGATGGGTTTGTTGATTGTTCTGGGGATGGGTTTGGCCTGTTGTGGCCAAAAATCGCCGCCGCCTAGCAGCAGTGCAGCAGTTGCTGCGCCCACCCCGCGCCCCTCGCAGGCGCAATTGGCGCAGCTCATGACCTACCCCCGGTTTGGTGATAGTGATCCACATTCATGGCAGGGGCGGGGACCTAATAGCTATGCGATCCACGGCATTGATGTGTCGCGCTATCAGGGCGTGATCGACTGGCCACAAGTCCAGCGCGCCGGGGTCTCCTTTGCCTATATCAAGGCAACCGAGGGTGGCGATCTGGCGGATCCGGGGTTTAAAAATCACTGGCAGGGTGCGGCGCGTGCCGGGGTGCAGCGCGGCGCCTATCACTATTACTACTTCTGCCGCAGCGCTGCGGAACAGGCACGTTGGTTTATCAAACATGTACCACGAGACGCCAATGCCCTGCCACCGGTGCTGGATATGGAGTGGACTCCGCGCTCGCGCACCTGCACCAAACGCCCCGATGGCCGCAAGGTGCGCTCCGAGGCCCGCAAGTTCCTGGCGCTGCTGGAGGCGCATTATGGCCAGCGCCCAGTGATCTACACTACGGTGGATTTTTTCCGCGAGACAGGCATAGGCAAACTGCAGGGCACCGAGTTCTGGCTGCGCTCGGTTGCGGGCCATCCGCGCCAAGTTTACCCCGGCGCGCGGTGGCGGTTTTGGCAATATAGCGGCACGGGCCTGGTGCCGGGGGTCAAGGGCAATGTGGATCTGAATGTGTTCCACGACAGCCCCGAAACCTGGCTGCGCTGGTCTCGCCAGTTGCAACAGCCGACCCAGTAGGGTTGAGCCTGAGAACACGCCGGGGAGGCCAGGCAATCAGGCGCGCTTCCAGCCTGCTTCAACCATGGCCTGACCGTAGCCCTTTGCGATGCGCATCTCTCCACCCAGCCCCTTGTTCAGCAGCGTCTTGTGCATGTGTTTCAGCTGCCAGCAGGGCACATGCATCACCATGTGGTGCTCCAGGTGGTAATTGACCCAATAGGGGGCGACAAACAGCCGCGCGAGGGGGCCTGCCTTGGTGGTGCGCACATTTTGCAGCGGGTTCTCCGACTGCTCGGTGGCGCCGTGTTCGGCGATATTGCGCACCCGGAGCACAAACTGGAACCAGGTGAGGTAGGGCAGCAGCCAAAAGGCAAAGCCCCACCACCAGCTGCCCACCAGGCTCATCCCCAGCATGATGCCCAGAAATACCGGCAGGGATTTCCACAGATGTGGCGCTTTAAAACTTTGGGCAAAATCCGAGGCGGCGGCCTCCATGGCGTCTTTGTCGCCGGCAAGGCGAAAGCTCATCAGGATCTGGCCAAGCAACTGTTTGGCACCGGTCTGGCCTGTGAGGTCGCGGGTGAATTTGCGCTGCAGGGACGCCTTGGAGGTCGGGAATTTCGAGCTCAGCACCAGATCGGGGTCTTTGTCGGTTTGGGTAAAGCGATGATGCGTCAGGTGATAATGGCGATAGGCGGCGAGCTCGGCCAGCACCGGGCGACCACAGAGCCATTCACCGATGGTCTCGTTCCAGCTGCGTGTTTTGAACAGGGCGTTATGGGCCGCCTCATGCATCAGGATCGCCAGGCCCAGTTGCCGCGAGCCGATCACCATGACGGCAACGACAAAGGTCAGCGCATTGGGCCAAAGGCCAAACAGCGCCAGCGCACAAGCAATCACGCCCCAGCAATGCAGCACCAGCCAGGCCCCCATGGCGTCGGACCGTTCGGCCAGTGGGCGTATTTCGTCACTGCTGAGATAGTTCTTTCCGGGTGTCATTTGGCGCTCCTCCTGATCACAGGGTCACCCATGGGCAGGGGAGCGGTCAAATGGGGCGTGGCGTCATACTCTGGCGTATGTCGTCGCGTCCCTTTCAGGAAAACTGGCGCGGCTTACTGTTGCAGCTTACTCTTGCACCCTACTGGCGCCAGTCAAAGAAACCGGGCCCAGCCTGGGCCAGCAGTTTGTCGGCCATGGCGCGGCCCAGCTCAGCGCCGTCTTCGATGGGGCAGCTCTGGGCCTCGGCAATGGCTTCTGAGCCATCCGGGCGCAGCACTTCGCCGCGCAGGCGCAGGGTGCCATTGTCTGTCAGTTCCGCCAGCCCGGCGATGGGCGTCTCGCAAGAGCCATCAAGACCCGCCAGAAAGGCGCGTTCCGCCGCCAGCCGCTGGCCGGTGGCCTGGTCATGGATGGCCGCCAGCATGTCAGCGACGCGACTGTCATCGCCGCGCCGCTCAATACCGATGGCCCCCTGGGCGACGGCAGGCAGCATGTCATTGGTCTCGATTGCAGTGGCGGGCACATCTTTCATCGCCAACCGGTTGAGCCCGGCCATGGCAAGGAAGGTGCATTCTGCGACGCCCGCATTCAGTTTCTTCAGCCGGGTCTGCACATTACCGCGGAATTCCACCACCTTCAGGTCCGGGCGGCGGTTCATCAGCTGGGCCCGGCGGCGCAGCGACGAGGTGCCAACAACCGCCCCCGGCTGCAGATCCAGCAGGCGGGAAAATTTGGGTGACACAAAGGCATCGCGCACATCTTCGCGCGGCAGATAGCAATCCAGCAACAACCCGACAGGCTGCGCCACCGGCATGTCCTTCATGGAATGCACCGCGATGTCGATGGCGCCCGACAAAAGATCGTCTTCGATCTCTTTGGTGAACAGCCCCTTGCCACCCAGCTCTTTCAGCGGCTTGTCCGCCGCGATCAGCGCCTGATTGTCGCCGCTTGTTTTGATCACCACGATCTCAAAGGCGGCATGCGGCAGATCAAAGGCCTCGGCCAGACGGCGGCGTGTCTCATGGGCCTGAGCCAGCGCCAGAGGCGATCCACGGGTGCCGATTTTCAGCGGAGAGGCGGGGGAGGGCAGGTTCTGTGTCATATGCAAACCTTTAGTAGCGGCGATTTGCCGTTGCAAGCTCTGGTCCGGCTACCCTTGACAATTTGCCGCTTTGGGTCGACCTCATGGGGCAAGCAAATGAGCACGTAAAACCGAGGGTGACATGGCCGAACAGAAGAAACTGCTGCGCGCATTGGCGGGTGAAACACAAGACGTCCCACCAATCTGGATGATGCGCCAAGCGGGTCGTTATCTGCCCGAGTACCGCGCCACCCGCGCCCAGGCCGGCGATTTTCTCAAGCTCTGCTACAATCCCGAACTGGCCGCCGAAGTCACCCTGCAGCCGATCCGCCGCTATGGGTTTGACGCGGCCATCCTGTTTGCCGACATCCTGCTGATCCCCCAGGCACTGGGCGCGGATCTTTGGTTTGTAACCGGCGAAGGCCCGCGTCTGTCGACCATCACCACCGAGGGTGATTTTGCCAAACTGGGCCCGGCTGCGGATATTCATGAGACCCTGCATCCGATTTATGAGACGATCAAAATTCTAAAGACGGAACTGCCCTCCGAGACCACGCTGATTGGCTTTGCCGGTGCGCCCTGGACCGTGGCGACCTATATGGTTGCCGGTCGCGGCACGCCGGATCAGGGTCCGGCGCATGCGCTGCGGATGGAAAACAACGCCCTGTTTGAAGCCCTGCTGGCGCGCATCACCGAGGCCACCATTGATTACCTGTCGATGCAGATCGAGGCCGGTGCCGAAGTGGTGAAGATCTTTGACAGCTGGGCGGGATCGCTCAAAGGCGAGGATTTCCGCAAATACGCGCTGGAGCCCTGCCGCCAGATCACTGCTGCGCTAAAAGAGCGCCACCCCGGTATTCCGGTCATTGGTTTTCCGCGGGAAGCGGGCGAAAAATACCTCGGCTTTGCCAAAGAGACCGGTATCGATTGTCTGGCGCTGGATAACTCGGTTGATCCCCTCTGGGCGGCGCAGAACTTGCAGGTGGATGGCTGTGTGCAGGGCAATCTCGCCTCGCGCCATATGGTCACCGGCGGCCAGGACCTGGTGGATGAGACCCGCGCCATTGTGCAGGCCTTTAAGAATGGTCCACATATCTTCAACCTTGGCCACGGCATCACGCCCGATGCGAACCCGGACAATGTGCAGCTGATGATTGATACGGTGCGCGGTGGCTGACAGCCGCCATGACAAGATCATCCTGCGCCCGGCGCGTCCTGAGGACGCGTCGAGCCTGGCGGCCCTGTCGATTGAGGTCTGGGTCGGCACCTATCTGCGCAGGGGCGTGAATAGCCAGTTTGCTGACTATATCTTTTCCGACCTGACCCCGGCCCGGTTCCAGTTGCTGCTGCAACAGGAGAGCGAGACCTTTATCGTCTCGCAGAATGTTGAGGGCATTGATGGTTTTATCCGTATCTCTGAGGGACCAACGCCGCCCTCGGGGCCGGGATCAGCGGTCGAGATCGCAACGCTCTATGTGCAGCCGCGCCATCATGGGCGGGGATTGGGCAAGGCGCTGTTGCTGGCTGGTTTGCTGCGCTGCGCTGATTTGGGCGCTGAGGCACCCTGGCTGGCGACCAATGCGCAAAACACCGCAGCAATTGCCTTTTATCAGCGCATGGGTTTTGAGATCAGCGGTGAAACCCATTTTTGCATTGGTGAGGAGAGCTATCTGAACCAGGTACTGACCTACCAGCGGCCCGGAGGCTGACGCCTGTGTTTCATTGGCCCACAGCTGCCTCGCCTTGCAAATAAGCTGCGTTTCGGGCATCAGCGCGACAACAGAGATTCCTCTCATCCCCAATATACGAGGGCAGACCCATGGATTATGGAAAGACCGGAGCCGCACGGCAGGCTACAAATGCACCGCGCCACGCGGAGCACAATGCCAAGGGCAGCCGCAAAAACCCCTATGACAAAGCCTCTGATAAGACGGCGCTGTTAGAGCGGATGAAGGCGGCAGCTGCCAGCAAAAAACAGGACTGATCGTCCTGCGTTTTGTCCCAATTTAATCCGCGCTGCAGCATCCTGTGGCGCGGGTTTTTCATTTCTCGGGCGGCACTGCTCAGGGTGTGAGGCTGCGGGCAATCAGCTCTTTCATGATCTCGTTTGAGCCGCCGTAGATCTTTTGCACCCTCGCGTCGGCATACATGGTCGAGATCGGGTATTCCGACATATACCCATAGCCGCCAAACAGTTGCAGGCATTCATCTATGGTGTCGCATTGCATCTGCGTCACCCACCATTTCGCCATCGAGGCGGTGGTGGCGTCCAGCTCACCGCGCAGATGTTTGGCCACACAATCATCCAGAAACACCCGCGCAATATGGGCGATGGTCTTGACCTCGGCCAGTTTGAAACGGGTGTTTTGCATCTCCAGCAGCGGCTTGCCAAAGGCCTTTCGCTCGGCGGTGTAGGCGACGGTCTCTTGCAGCGCTTTGTCCATCGCAGCCGCCCCGCCCAGGGCCACCACCAGGCGTTCCTGTGGCAACGATTTCATCAGCTGATAAAACCCCTGACCCTCACTGCCGCCCAGTAGATTCTCTGGCGGCACCCGCACATTGTCAAAGAACAGCTCGGATGTGTCCTGGCTTTTGAGACCCAGTTTTTCCAGATTGCGTCCACGGGCAAAACCGGGCGCATCCGCGGTTTCCACCATAACCAACGAGATGCCTTTGGAGCCTAGCGTAGGGTCTGTTTTGGCAACCACAATGACCAGATCGGCCTGCTGGCCATTGGTGATAAAGGTCTTTGAGCCATTCACCACATATTCATTTCCGTCCAGCTTTGCGGTGGTTTTGATGTTCTGCAGGTCCGAGCCGGTGCCGGGCTCTGTCATGGCAATGGCGCAGACCATCTCGCCACTGGCCATCTTTGGCAGCCAGCGCTTTTTCTGCGCTTCCGAGCCATAGTCGAGGATATACCCGGCACAGATCTGGCTGTGCACCGAATTGCCAAAACCGGAAAACCCAGCCGCGCGGTATTGCTCGGTCGCGATCACCGCCTCATGGCGAAAATCCCCGCCCATGCCGCCGTATTCTTCGGGGACCGAGGCACAGAGGATGCCAAACTCGCCGGCCTTGTTCCAAAAGTCGCGGTCGATGTGGCCCTGCTGCTGCCAGCGGGCCTCGTGTGGCACCATTTCTGTGGCGTAAAAACTGCGCAGGCTATCCTGCAACAGGGTCAGCTCTTCATCCATCCAGGGTGAGATATGGGCAGTCATGGGGATCAATCCTTGTTGAGGCCGAGTTCGGCCAGAATATCAGCGCTGTGTTGGCCACGTTCCGGGCTATCGGCAGGCTGCCAGTCGGGGGTGTCGGAAAACCGAGGGGCAGGCGCTGCCTGTAAAATCCCCTGGTGTTCCACCCAGGTGCCGCGCCCATTCATCGGGTGCTCGCGGGCTTCATCGGGGCTGAGCACCGGAGCGACGCAGGCATCCGTTCCCTGAAACAGATCCGCCCAGTGGGCGCGGGGCTGGCTGGCAAACAGTCCGGCAAGGCGCCCGGTCAGCGCGGGCCATCTCAAAGTGTCGAACTGCTGCTGGAAATCGGCATCCTCGCTCAGCTCCATCAGTTTCAAAAACAAGGCGTAGAACTTTGGCTCCAGACATTGCACGGTTATATAGCCGCCATCGGCACAGGCATAGCTGCGGCTCCAGTGGGGACCATCCAGCAGATTACTGCCCCGGGCCTCGCCAAAGCCACCGCCCTGACGGATGCTCATCAACAGGTTCATCATATGCGCCGAGCCATCATAGATCCCCGCATCCACCACGGTGCCGGCACCCATTGTTTTGGCCTTAAGCAGACCTG
>JAWUWF010000055.1:0-21243 GCA_034111985.1 Pseudophaeobacter sp. | reverse complement strand
GGACTGTATGTGGCCGGCAAAGCCGGTGCATCTGGTGGGTATCTGGTAGGTTCATCAGATCAAGGGTGGGTCTGAAGCAGGCTTTGGGCCTAACTTTTGGGCCGGGCCGCTTTTTCATCCAAGCCGCTGATGCTTTGGCGTTTGCTGAGCTCACCTAGGACATCGTCCAAGGTGACATCGCGTGCGGCAAGCATCACCAGAAAATGATAGAGCGCATCAGCGCCTTCAGAGGCCAGTTTCTCGCGGTCACCTTTGACCGCTTCGATGATCGCTTCAATGGCCTCTTCACCAAATTTCTCGGCGCATGTTTCCGGCCCTTTGGCCAGCAGCTTGGCGGTCCAGCTGCTTTTGGGGTCTGCGGTTTTGCGCGCATGAATGGTGGCTTCTAGGTCGTGAAGAATGCTCATGTCAGCCTCATTGGAATGCCCGCTGCGGCCATGTGTTGCTTGGCCTCCTGGATGGTGAATTCGCCAAAGTGAAAAATGGAGGCGGCCAGAACAGCGCTGGCGCCGCCCTTGGTGACGCCTTCAACGAGATGATCCAGCGTGCCAACCCCGCCAGAGGCAATCACCGGCACATTGACCGCATCCGAGATGGCGCGGGTGAGGGGCAGGTTGAAGCCGGATTTGGTGCCGTCACGATCCATCGAGGTGAGCAGGATTTCCCCGGCCCCTTTGGCCACGACAGTGCGGGCAAATTCCACCGCATCAATGCCAGTCTCACGGCGGCCACCATGGGTGAAGATTTCCCACTTACCGGGGCTGACCGTTTTGGCGTCGATGGCGCAGACGATGCACTGGCTGCCAAACTGATCAGCGGCCTCGGCGATCACATCCGGGCTGGCCACAGCAGCTGAGTTGAACGAAACCTTGTCGGCCCCGGCCAGCAAAAGGGCGCGCACGTCTTCTTTGCTGCGGACACCGCCGCCGACCGTGAGCGGCACAAAGCACTGTTCGGCGGTGCGGCGCACCACGTCAAACATGGTGCCACGGTTCTCATGGGTGGCGTGAATGTCGAGAAAGCAGATTTCATCGGCGCCGGCTGCATCATAGGCCTTGGCTGATTCAACCGGGTCCCCTGCATCCCGCAGACCAACAAAATTTACGCCTTTAACGACACGGCCATCTGCCACGTCCAGGCAGGGAATGATGCGGGTTTTTAGCATCGTGATTTCACCTTTTCCATGCTCGAAGGATCAATGTCATGGCAGCCCATAAAACACCAGTAAGGAGCACAATGGGTGCCAAAATTAGTTGGCCCCAAGTGGCCATCATACCTGTGACATGAACCCAAAAGCCCAGATCTAGCCCTCCAACCAGACAGGAACGCACGCGATTCGTATTGAAAGAGCAGTCAAGAAGGCTCTCGAACAGGAGGAAGATCCCAAAGCAAACGATCCAAAGACCAATGGCTGAAATGGTGAAAAGTCCCAGAATGCGGGTGAGCTGGGAAAGCCGCCTAAACATCAGGCACGACCCACAGCGTTACGTACAATGAGGATATGAAAGGGCATGATTAGGCTGAGGTAAATTCGGCCAAAGCGGTTTTTTGTCCGTACCCAGGTGGCAAAGTAGATCTGCCCGTCTTGTTTCAGGATCGAGATGCGAAAATCCAGATGGCTGTCATCCAGCCCGAGGATCATCTCGTTCTCATCGCGGCTCACAAGGGGGAAGACACCAATCCGGTCTGGCTGGTTTGGCCGGTTTGGACTGGTGACTTCGGTATTGAGCCCAAAGGGCGCGACCAAAGCATTGCGCAGGCGCATCAGGGCAGAGACCCAGCGCGGGAAGGACAGAGCGCGTTGGGCGGCGTCTTCCAGGGATGCGTCGCAGGCTTTGGTATAGCAGTCGACAAAATCGCTGTCGCGGATCCCGGCAGGCTGCTGATACAGGCGACTGCTTTGTGGCAGGCTGGTTGCATGGATCCGCGTCATGAAGATCAGGCTTTCAGAATGGCCAGAGCCTCGGCCAGATCAATGGCACCATCATAGAGGGCGCGGCCCGAGATAGCGCCATTCAAAGGGGCCCCACAGGTTTTCAGATCCTTGAGATCCTGCAGAGAGGACACACCGCCCGAGGCAATCACCGGAATCGAGACTGCATTGGCAAGATCGGCCGTGGCTTTGACGTTGGGACCTTTCATGGCGCCATCGCGCATGATGTCGGTATAGATGATGGCGGCGACACCGGCGTCTTCAAAGGATTTTGCCAGATCGGTGACCATGACATCTGTCTCAGTGGCCCAGCCTTTGGTGGCGCCGCGGCCATTTCGGGCATCAATGCCAACGGCGACTTTGCCGGGGAATTCTCGCGCGGCTTGGCGCACCAGATCGGGGTTCTCGACGGCGACCGTGCCCAGGATCACCCTCGCCAGACCTTTGTCGATCCAGCTCTCGATGGTTTTCATATCACGGATGCCACCGCCGAGCTGTGTTGGCACCTTGCATTGTTTGAGAATCTCTTCGACCGGAGCGGCATTGACCGGCTCACCCGCAAAGGCGCCATTGAGGTCGACCAGATGCAGCCAGTCACAGCCCGCATTGACAAATTCCATGGCCTGCGCCGCCGGGTTGTCGTTGAACACGGTGGTTTTGTCCATGTCGCCATGCAGCAGGCGCACGGCCTGGCCATCTTTTAGGTCGATCGCGGGATAGAGGATCATATGTGCAGCCTTTGTCATCTGGTGGGCTGGGTATCTGGTCGTCGCGTGTCATTCGGAGCTTTGGTCCACAGAGGCTGGTCCTGCTCATGAGCGGTGTTTTGCACAAGGCGGGCATGAATTGCAACGCGACCCAAAGTCAGCCTTGCCTGAAAAGCCCTGCCTGCACCACTGTATTGGGGAACCTGTGTTGAATTTGTGCGACATGGCTGTGATGTAAATGGGAGAGATGAAAATGAAGATGATTTTGGCAACAACCCTGGCCGCTGTTGGTCTGGCCACTCTGAGTCTGGCAGGGGCGGCTCTGGCTGATCCGATCTTGGGGACCTGGAAGACCCAGCCCGACGATGGCTCATATGCCCATATCAAGATGGCGCCCTGTGGCTCTGCGATCTGCGGCAAGATTGCACAGACATTTAATGGCGCGGGAGAGTATACCTCGCCCAATATTGGCAAGACGCTGGTGATCGACATGATTGCCAAGGGAGACGGCTACTACACAGGTGAAGTCTGGCGGCCGTCCAATGACAAGATTTACACTGGTAAAATGGACCTCAGTGGCGACACTCTGGCCTTGCGGGGCTGTGTTGCGGGCGGGTTGATCTGCTCGAAACAGACATGGACGCGGATCAAATAATCCGGAAAAGCTCTTAGCGTGAAACCAAGTCTGGGGCTGTCAGAGCAGCCCCAGCTGCACCGGGATGGGGACAAAGCCGCGTTTGACCTGGGCATCGCGCAGGCTCTCAAAACTCTGAACCGCTTCCCCATGCTGTGTGAAATAGGCGCGCCTCTGTTGGCCACCGGGGCCACCGATTGGCCCCTTCGCCTGTTCCAGGCACCATTCCCCGAACAGGGTCTGGCTGAGCCTCAGAATGCAGTAGCGATGCCGCCCCTCGACGTAATCGAATTTTTCAAATCGGATCTGCACTAGGGGGCTCTGGCCTGTGGTTTTTGGGAGTTTCTCTATGCCTGCAAAGGCAAGGTCTGTCTATTCCTCTCGCGCAGGGGAGGGCGCTAAAAGAGCGGCCGCCAAACTGCGCCACGCCTTAGGCTCCCACTCTCAGCAATGCCGGGCATCGCCTGACGCCCGCGGATAGTCCTGGCGATTCCTTTCGGCCAGTGCGCAGGTCAGCCAGTGCGCAGGCCGCAACCGAGATAAACTGTTGAAGCCTTAGCTGCTTGCGCGGTCGCCAAGGGGGGGCAGGGCAGGGTGAGCAGGCAATAGGCGCAGGGCGATGAGGCCAGACCCTAAGGGGTCCAGCGAAGGAAATTTCCAATCATGCGCAGCCCGACGTCCTGGCTTTTTTCTGGGTGGAACTGCATGCCGAGCATGGTATCGCGGCCAATCACGGCTGTCACATCCCCGGCATAGTCGACATGGGCCAGTCGCTCGGCGGTGCTATTGGCGCGAAAATGGTAGGAATGCACAAAATAGACGTGATCGCCCGAGGCAATGCCTTCAAAGATTGGGTGCGGATGGTCGATGATCAGGTCGTTCCAGCCCATGTGCGGCACCTTCAGGGCCGGGTTCGCAGGGCTAATCTTCACCACATCGCCCGCAACCCAGTCCAGACCCGGTGTGTCGTGATATTCGTGGCCTGTGGTGGCCATCAGTTGCATGCCAACACAGATGCCAAGAAAAGGCCGTCCCTTTTGCTCAACGGCCTCAACCATGGCGTCATAGATGCCTTTGTGGCCACGCAGCTCTGTGGCGCAGGCGGGAAAGGCGCCATCGCCGGGCAGCACCAGCCGGTCGGCGCGCGCCACCACGTCGGCGTCCGAAGTGACGACGACCTCGCCGGCATCCAGCTCGCGCGCCATCCGCTGAAACGCTTTTTCGGCAGAATGGAGATTGCCGGATTCATAGTCGATAATGGCGGTCAGCATGGGGTACGAGCCTTCTGGAAAAGTTGCCTCAGACCTCTCTTGATTTGCGCAAAAGGTCAAGTCCAGCGGGCTGAGGCCCGGCGGTTTTGGCTTGCCGCGCCGTCATTTGGGCGTGGGGGTCGTGCCGATCCCCTCGAGCAGGGCTATGACGGGGGCAAAAAGGGCATGATGGTCCGCTGTGTCATCGCAGGGGCCAAAGGTGCCAGCCAGCAACAGGTGCGCAAAGCCGTGGATAAGGCACCAAACCTGGGTCTCTATCACCAGAGGGTCCGCGCCATCTGGCACAAACGGCGCGCAGGTTTCGCGCAGCACGCCATAGGCGCTGGCATCGCCTGCGTTCATGTCGTCTTCAAGCTGCGACATCGGCCCGCAACTGAAGATCAGGGCAAACAGGGCAGGGTTTGCAACGGCAAAATCCAGATAGCCCCGACACATCGACAGAATGCGTCCTTTGGGGGTCTGGGTGCCGAGGGCGCGGGCCTGCAGCATCTGTTGCCGGAACCGGTCAAAGCCTTCCTTGGCGATGGCGCCGCGCAGCCCAGCAACACCGTCAAAATGATGAGCAGGAGCGGCATGCGAGACCCCGGCGCGGGCCGCGCAACGTCTCAGGGTGAGCGAATCCAGCCCCGCTTCGCTGAGAATTTCGATGCCGCTCTGAATCAGCGCCGCGCGCAAATCACCATGGTGGTGCGGTTTTTTAACAGTTTGATCAGTCATTTGATACACAAAGTATCAGGTAACTTGACAGCGTCAAGTGGATCTGATTTTTACACTGTCAAGTTTGCACCGCAAGTTTACACTGTCAATTTTAGCTAGCAAGTTTGGAGAACGTGATGCCATCCCTCAAAACCCTGATCAGCCTGCGCCAAGGCATGTTTTGGATTTTCTGCCTGTTGATCGCCCTGGCGTCCTGGAGATTTCTGATCCTTGGGATGGAGCAGTCGATGTCATTTGTCGCTTATCACGCGTTGGAGCGCCCGATAGAGTTCTACCTCCACATTGGCTTGGCGCCGGTGGCTCTTGCGCTGTTGCCGTTCCAGTTCTGGCAGGGGCTGCGTCAGCGCCGGCCTGCTTTGCACCGCTGGATTGGTCGCGCCTATGGGCTGGCGATTTTACTGTCCGGTCTGGGCGGCCTGATGATGGCGATTGGAACGACCTCTGGTCCGGTTGCTGGTCTTGGCTTTGGCGTGTTGGCATTGCTCTGGCTGGGGGTTACCGGCTGGGGGATCTGGTTGGCGATACAGGGGCGTATCGCGGATCACCGTCGTTGGATGATCCGCTCAGGCGCGCTCACCTTTGCAGCTGTGACGCTGCGGCTGTATCTGCCGCTGCTCTTTGCCACCCTGGGCGAAGAGGCGGGCTACACTCTGGTGGCCTGGGCCTGCTGGGTGCCCAATGTGCTGGTGGCCGAATGGTTTATCCGGCGCAAAGGTAAGCCAGCCACCAGCCAGTCAGTGACCCAACATGCAGCCTGAATTGCAGGCGTGTGATGGAAAGAGGAGGGGCGCTTAGAGCGCCCCTTTGGTTGAGGGGAGGGCGGCAGAGTTTCGCGGATCGGTCTCAACCGCCAGCCGCAGCGCGCGGGCCACTGCCTTAAAGGCCGCCTCGACGATATGGTGGCTGTTGAACCCGTGCAGCTGGTCGATATGCAGGGTGACGCCGCCATGGGTGGCAAAGGCGGTAAAGAACTCGCGCACCAGTTCCGTATCAAAGGTGCCGATCTTTTGTGTCGGGATCTCGACATTCCAGATCAGGAAGGGGCGCGCCGACAGGTCCAGCGCACACCGCACCTGGGCGTCATCCATTGGCAGATGGCATTCCCCGTAGCGGCGGATGCCCTTTTTGTCGCCAAGCGTCTGCGCCAGCGCCTGACCCAGCGCGATGCCGGTGTCCTCGACCGTGTGGTGGTCATCAATATGGTAGTCGCCCTTGGCGCGGATGGTCATGTCGATCAGCGAATGGCGCGCCAGCTGATCCAGCATATGGTCGAAAAACCCAACCCCGGTTTGGTTGTCATAAGAGCCTGAGCCGTCGAGATTGATCTCAACCGAGATTTCGGTTTCGGCGGTCTGGCGAGTGATCTTGGCGCTACGCATGAGGGCATTCCTTGCTGTCTGCGCGGCTCTTATAGGGCGGGGAGGGGGGCTGGCTCAAGACCCTTGCGTGGCATTCGGTTTGCTCTGTTGCCCAGATCGGCTGCGGCCATTGCGCCCAGAGGCGGCACGTGCCAGCTTGCAGGGCAAATAACCCGTTCAAAACGATCAAAGGGACGCCCATGTCGACCTGTGTATTCATCCAGATCCGCTGCAAACCCGGCTCCACCTATACGGTGGCCGAAGATATTGCCCGCCGTGAAATCCACTCTGAGCTCTACTCCACCAGCGGTGAATATGACCTGCTGATGAAGCTCTATATCCCGTCGGATGCGGATGTGGGCAAATATATCAATGACCACCTGCTGGTGATTCCCAATATCGAGCGGTCGCTCACCACCATGACCTATAAGGTGTTCTGAACAGGTAGGTGTTCTGAACAGGCTGTGCGCAGCTTTCTGATTGATCAAACAAAAACGCCCCGGAGTTATCCGGGGCGTTTTCGTGTTGTCGCGACGTTTAGGATCAGCCCTCAGCCCTCTAGCAGCCCCTCAGCTTTGAGGCTTTCATAGGCGGAATCAACTGCCCGCTTTACCCGCGCCAGCATGTCGTCGATCTCCGCCTTGGTGATGATCAGCGGCGGGCAAAAGGCCAGGGCATTGCCGGCAACTGCGCGCAGGATCACACCGTTGTCCTGGCAGGCCTTCACCGCAGCAGCGCCGCCTTTGCCGCCTGCAATTGTGGCCCCGGTGGTTTTGTTCGAGACCAGCTCCAGGGCGGCGATCAGCCCTTTGCCGCGGACCTCTCCCACCAGCGGATGATCGGTGAATAGACGGCGTAGCTCTGCCTGCATATAGGCACCAACATCGGCGGCGTGTTCAAACAGGTTGTCACGCTCGTAGATCTCAAGCGTTTTGAGGGCGGCGGCACAGGCGGCGGGGTGGCCCGAGTAGGTATAGCCATGGCCAAAGACGCCAACCTCATTGGAGGGCGCCACCATTTCTTTGTACATCCAGCCGGGAATCACGCTGGCCGAAATCGGGAAATAGGCCGAGGACAGCTGTTTGGCAAAGGTCATGAGGTCGGGTTTGATGCCCATTGTGGTGCAGCCAAAATCGGCGCCGGTGCGCCCAAAGCCGCAGATCACCTCGTCGGCCCAGACCAGAATGCCGTGCTTGCGCAGCAGGACCTGCAGTTTCTCGTAATAGCCCTCGGGTGGCACAATGACGCCTGAGGCGCCGGTGATCGGTTCAACAATCATGGCGGCGATGGTGTCGGGGTCTTCTGCCAGGATCTGCTGTTCCAGATTGTCGATGATGCGGTCAACAAACTGCGCCTCGGTCTCGTTGCCCTTGCGGCCGGTGTAGTAATGCGGCGCATCGGTGCGCAGAATGCTCAGAGCCTCAACAGGGGCGTCAAAATGCGCCAGATTGGCGGGCAGCGATGTGAGTGCGCCGGCCGCGACGGTGACGCCGTGATAGCCCCGCTCGCGGGTGATGATCTTGCGCTTTTCCGGCTTGCCGATGGCATTGAAGTAATAGCGCAGCATCTTGTAGTGGCTGTCGTTGGCATCCGAGCCAGAGTTGCCAAAAAAGATATAGGGATCCTCAACCGGAACCATCGCGGCCAGCTTGTCAGCCAGATCCATCAGGGGCTGGTGCGTTTTACCGCCAAAGGTATGGGTGAACGGCAGCTTATTCAGCTGGTCAGTAATGGCGCCGATCACCTCTTTGTTGTCATATCCCAGCGAGGTGCACCACAGACCGGCCAGGCCTTCGATGTATTTATTGCCTTCGCTGTCAAAGACATAAATGCCTTCGCCGCGGTCCAGGCACATCTGTTCGGTGGCCGTGAGGTTGGTGGTTGGGTAGATGACTGGGGCCATTGCTGAATTCCTCGAATGGGGCGCGCATGTCGCGGTGACATGGCAGAGACAATCAACGGGTGCAGGCAAATGACGCAGCACCCCTGTGGCTAGCATTGTCTTGTTTTGGCAGGCAGGTCAAAGGATTTGATCAAAATATTTTTGCCCCAGATTTAGGCCCGGATTTCGCCCCTGTTTGAGGCTGCAGCACTTCGGGGGAGAGCCCATGAAGGAGCGCATGAAAAAGGCCGCCGATGCGAGGTGCATCCAGCGGCCTGTTCATGTCCAAATGGAGCGGGCGAGGCGATTCGAACGCCCGACCCTAACCTTGGCAAGGTTATGCTCTACCCCTGAGCTACGCCCGCGCTGCATTTGGTGAGGCGGTATTTAGGCAAAGGCTGCCGGGGCCGCAAGGGCAAAATGGGTCAGATTGCAGAGTTTTTTGCAGGTGCTGTGCCGGGGCAAGATGCAGCCGCAAAAACGAAAAAGGCCGCCGATGCGAGATGCATCAAGCGGCCTGTTTTTTTCCAAATGGAGCGGGCGAGGCGATTCGAACGCCCGACCCTAACCTTGGCAAGGTTATGCTCTACCCCTGAGCTACGCCCGCGCTGCATTTGGTGAAGCGGTATTTAGGCAATCCATGGCAGGGCCGCAAGAGGGAAAGTGACGCGCTGTGTGAGAATTATTCCGAATGGCCCAGCTGGGCGGGGGGCTAATGCCTCGGAGGTAGAGAAAAGCCAGCCTGCAGTGCCATGCGCCGGGCCTGATCGTCCTTGGGGGTGCAGGAAATGAATTCGGACCCCGCGCAATGTGGCAGGCCAAGCGCCTTGATCAACTGGCTGTCATACTGTCCCGAGAGCAGCAGGATGCCGTCGCGCTCCAGATGATCACGGGTGCCGCGCCCCTTGTCAGAGCGGATACGGCGCATAAAGTCTTTTTGCTGTGCCACCGCTTCGACCACATCGCGGGCGATAGGGGTATTTTGGATCTGGCGAAACAGGCAGGCCATGCGCAGATTGCCTGTGGCGCCGGAAAAAATCTCGGCCACCGTGGCCGGATCCTGCCTGCGCCAAAAGTTAGCCGGGTAGGGGTGGTCACAGATCAGCCAGAGGATATGGCCAAAACCTTCGGCAGAGATGGACTTTTTGGCGTCCTTGTTCTGACCATGGGTCAGATAGGCCGGACGCGCAACGATGAGGCCCAGGTAGCAGCGCGCGCGCGCCTCATCTGCGGCCACCAGCAGGCAGGGCTGATCCAGTGCCTCGGTCGGGATCATCCAGTTGCTGCCCATGGTGTTTTTGATATCAACATCCCGCCCCAGGATTTCGGTATCCAGCCGTCCACGCGGCAGACGCAGCAGGGCGCGCAGCTCGATCTCGACGCGGGTGCCGATATAGGTTTTCTCGGTCTTTTCCAGCTCTTCATAGGCGCGTCGACCGGTTTTTGGCGTCATGATGACATCATCAATACAGCGCCGCAGCATGGCAGGAAAATCCTGATCCAGCGTCAATGCACCTCCCGCCCGTGCGGTAATCTCGACCGCCAACTGGCTGAGCAGCTCATAGTCCGGATGCCCGGCCTGGATCAGACAGGGTGGGAGTTTTAGCTTCATGCTCCGCCCTCAGGACGCGGCACGTCTGTCGCCCGCGTTAAAGGGCGGTCAGGCGCGCAGGGCATGGATTTTGGGCTTTGCGATCGCAAGTTTTAACTGCTGCGCTACAGCTTCTGCCACCGGCGGCGGGAAGGCGTTGCCAACCTGACGATAGGCATTGGTCTTGGCACCGGTAAAGTGCCAGGCGTCGGGAAAACCCTGAATGCGGGCCACCATGCGCACCGTCAGGCGGGGCATGTCGTTGTGAAACGGATCAGGAGCCTCAACAGCGATGGTGCGCCCCTCGACGCCCAGCGAGGCCCAGGCGCGGCGCGCCCGGGTGGGACCTAGATCGGGGCCGCCGTGTTTTTTGGAGCCGCCAACGATTGTGGGCGCGATCTCGTCAGCCTGTGCCGCCCAGTCATCGGCCCCGCGCCAGCCACGGGCCTTCATCAGGTCCAGCAGGGTCGCACCAACGGTGGGCGGATTATAGGGCAGCGGCTCGGGCCAGGAAAAATCACCGGAAAATTCGCGCCGCAGGGCAATGATCGCCACACGCGGGCGCAGCTGTGGCACACCATAGTCCGAGGCATTGAGCAGACGCCAGTCCGTCTCGTAGCCCAGCTTGGACAGCTGCTTTTTCAGCTTTTCGCGGTAGTCGTGAAAGGCCGCATCCAGAAAGCCGCGCACGTTTTCGATCATCACGGCGCGCGGCCGGGTGGCGTCGACAATATGGATGGCATCATCAAACAGGTTGCGCTCATCCTTTTCGCCAAGCTGCTTGCCGGCCACCGAAAAGGGCGGGCAGGGCAGACCGCCAGCCAACAGATCAATGCCCTTGTAGGCGCTGGCCTCTTCTTTGAAGAGGCGCACGTCTTCTTCAAGCACGTTCCAGTCAGGCCGGTTGTGGCGCAGCGTGGCGCAGCAATGCTTGTCGATTTCCACCAGAGCCGTGTGATCAAAGCCGGCGCGTTCGAGCCCCAGAGCCTGGCCGCCAGCGCCAGCGCAAAGTTCCACGGATGTGAGCATATCGTCGTGCCTGCCTGTTTTAGTTTGCGTTCTGGATCTGTTCCTAGGCGCAAAGCTGATTCCACGCAAGGTACGGCTAAGGTCTATTACTGCAACGCGAAAGGCCACCCCAAGATGGGATGGCCTTTTCGATTTCGAATGGAGCGGGCGAGGCGATTCGAACGCCCGACCCTAACCTTGGCAAGGTTATGCTCTACCCCTGAGCTACGCCCGCGCTGCCATTCGTGAGGCCGGACTATGCATTCCTGCCGCGCGCCGCAAGCAAAAAATGTCTGTGGCGCGTGAAAAAAAGTCGGGGTCTGGCGACGGAATGTGGCGAGGGCTGCGTTTGAAGAACAAACAGAGGCATTCACAAGGGAGAGGGATGTGGTGAAACTCAATGACACTATCCGGATTGTAGGACTGGTTGCGGCGATTTCTGCTGGATTGTACCTGCAGAATTTCGCGGTGCCGGGGGCAGAATCGGATCGCCTGTCGACACCTGAGTTTGTTGTGCCGCACTGGCGGGCGTCTTTGATAACTGTCGATGTTTTGGGCCCGCCACAGAGCTAGTCCTCTGCCTAAGGCACGCGACCTGGCGCAGCTGCGGCCCGTTAGGGCCACAGCGCAGTGGGTGATAAATCAGATCAGGCCAGGTCTTCCAGCTCGATCAACAGGTCCTTGGCGTCGATCTGAGTGCCAGCCTGAACATGCAGGGCCTTGACCTTGGCGCTGCGCTCGGCGTGCAGGCCGGTCTCCATCTTCATCGCCTCAATCGTCAGCAACATGTCGCCCTCGTGCACCTCTTGCCCCACGTGTACGGCGACGCTTGCGACAACACCCGGCATAGGTGCTCCAATGTGATCGGTGTTGCCAAGCTCGGCCTTGGGGCGGCTCTCGGTGGTGGCCTTCACCAGACGGTTTGGCACGCGGATGACCCGCGGCTGGCCGTTCAGCTCAAAGAAGACCTTTACCTCGCCGGTCTCATCGGTCTCGCCAAGCGCCTGCAGGCGGATTTCCAGCGTTTTTCCAGGATCGATCTCGGCGGTGATCTCTTCGCCCGGCTCCATGCCGTAAAAGAACGCCCGCGTCGGCAGGGCGCGCACGGGGCCGTACTGACGATGCCGCCCCATGTAGTCGAGGAAGACCTTGGGATACATCATGTATCCGTTGAGATCCTCGTCATCCACGGCCTTGCCTTCCAGCATCTGACTCAGCTCGGCACGGGTCTCGTCCAGATCCACTGGCGCAAGATGGGCGCCGGGGCGGGTCAGATTGGGGGCATCGCCCTTGAGCACCTTGCTGACGATGCCCTCGGGGAAGCCACCGGGAGGCTGGCCGAGGTTGCCGCGCATCATATCCACCACTGAATCGGGGAAGGAGACCTCGGTGTCCGGGTCTTCGACCTCGGTGCGGGTCAGGTTCTGGCTGACCATCATCAGGGCCATGTCACCGACCACCTTGGAGGAGGGCGTCACTTTGACGATATCGCCAAACATCTGGTTCACATCGGCATAGGTCTGGGCGACCTCGTGCCAGCGCTCTTCCAGCCCCAATGAGCGCGCCTGCGCCTTGAGGTTGGTGAACTGGCCACCGGGCATCTCATGCAGATAGACCTCTGAGGCAGGTGCCTGCAAGCCGCTCTCAAAGGCAACATATTGCGCCCGGACCTGCTCCCAGTAATCCGAGATCTCACGGATGGCTGCGATGTCCAGGCCAGTGTCGCGGTCTGTATTGCGCAGCCCCTCGACGATAGAGCCAAAGCAGGGCTGCGAGGTGCCGCCGGAGAACGCATCCATCGCCACATCCACCGCATCCACCCCGGCATCTGCGGCGGCCAGAATGGTGGCGCCGGCAATCCCTGAGGTGTCATGGGTGTGGAAATGCACCGGCAGGCCGACCTCTTCCTTTAGGGCTTTGATCAGCTGGCCGGCAGCTGCTGGTTTCAACAGGCCCGCCATATCTTTCAGACCCAGCACATGCGCGCCTGCGGCCTCAAGCTCGCGCGCCATGCCGACATAGTATTTCAGGTCGTATTTGGCACGATTAGGGTCCAGAATATCGCCCGTGTAGCAGATGCTGCCTTCGCAGATCTTGCCGCTCTCGACCACGGCGTCCATGGCGACCCGCATGTTTTCCACCCAGTTGAGGCTGTCAAACACCCGGAAAACATCCACCCCGGTAACGGCGGCCTGACGGACAAACTCTTGCACCACGTTGTCAGGATAGTTGGTGTAGCCGACGCCATTGGAGGCGCGCAGCAGCATCTGGGTCATCACATTGGGCATGGCTGCGCGCAGGTCGCGCAATCGCTGCCAGGGGCATTCCTGCAAGAACCGATAGGCCACATCAAAGGTCGCCCCGCCCCAGCATTCAACCGAGAACAGCTGGCTGAGGTTCTGCGCATAGGCCGGGGCGATCTTGATCATGTCATGGCTGCGCATCCGGGTCGCCAGAAGGGACTGGTGACCATCGCGCATGGTGGTATCGGTGAGCAGCAGCTGACGCTGTGCCTTCATCCAATCCGCCACGGCTTGCGCCCCCTTTTGCTCCAGCAGGTTGCGGGTGCCATAGGGGGTGTTGCCGGGGGCAACCTTTGGGGCGCGCGGCTCTTTCAGATCCGGGTGTGGTGCCACACGCCCCTCGGTCTCGGGATGGCCGTTGACCGAAATATCCGCCAGATAGGTCAGCACCTTGGTGCCGCGGTCACGGCGTTTGGCAAACTGGAACAGGCCCGGCGTGTTGTCGATAAAGGTGGTGGTATAGCTGTTGTCGAGGAAGGTAGGATGCTTCAGCAGGTTCTCGACAAAGGCGATATTTGTGGAGACCCCGCGCACCCGGAATTCCCGCAGGGCGCGGTCCATACGGGCAATGGCTTTTTCCGGGGTAGGCGCCCAGGCGGTGACCTTGGTCAGCAGGCTGTCATAATAGCGGGTAATGACGCCGCCCGCATAGGCGGTGCCGCCATCTAGGCGAATGCCCATGCCGGTGGCCGACCGGTAAGCGGTGATGCGGCCATAGTCAGGGATAAAGTTGTTCAGCGGATCCTCGGTGGTGACGCGGGTCTGCAGCGCGTGGCCATTGAGGCGGATCTCATCCTGTGAGGCCTTGCCGGTGGCCTCGGCGATGGTCTTGCCCTCGGCAATCAGGATCTGTGCCTGCACGATGTCGATGCCGGTGACTTCTTCGGTGACGGTATGCTCGACCTGCACCCGGGGATTCACCTCGATAAAGTAGAACTTATCGGTGTCCATATCCATCAGGAACTCGACCGTACCGGCGCATTCATAGCCAACAAAGGCGCAGATCTTGCGACCCAGATCACAGATTTCGGTGCGCTGCTCTTCGGTGAGATAGGGGGCTGGAGCGCGCTCCACCACCTTTTGGTTGCGGCGCTGCACCGAGCAGTCGCGCTCAAACAGGTGATAGATCTCACCGTGTTTGTCGCCAAGGATCTGCACCTCGACGTGGCGGGCCCGGATGATCATCTTCTCCAGATAGCCCTCGCCATTGCCAAAGGCGGCCTCGGCCTCGCGGCGCCCTTCAAGGATCTTTTCTTCCAACTCATCGGGGCCATGAATTGGCCGCATGCCGCGGCCGCCGCCGCCCCAGGAGGCTTTCAGCATCAAGGGATAGCCAACCTCTGCGGCCTCCTTGGCGATTGCCACCATGTCGTCGCCCAGCACCTCGGTGGCAGGGATCACCGGCACACCCGCCTTGACCGCAACACGGCGCGCGCTGGCCTTGTCGCCAAGGGCGCGCATTGTTTCGGCCTTTGGGCCAATAAAGGTAATGCCATTGCGGGCGCAGGCATCCACGAAATCAGGGTTTTCCGACAGCAGCCCATAGCCGGGATGGATGGCATCAGCGCCGCATTCCTTGGCGACACGAATGATCTCATCGATGCTCAGATAGGCGGCGACCGGCCCCATGCCCTCGCCAATGCGGTAGGCCTCGTCGGCCTTGAAACGGTGCAGGCCCAGCTTGTCTTCTTCGGCATAGACAGCAACCGTCCGTTTGCCCATCTCATTCGCAGCACGCATCACACGAATGGCGATCTCGCCCCTGTTTGCGATCAGGATCTTCTTGAAGTCAGGCATCGTGGCTCCTCGGGGATGGGTTGGGTTGGCGAAGTGTTAGGTCGAACTGTGCGGCTGGTATAGTCGTAGTTTTGGGTATCTGCGGCATGATTGCGCTCGCATACGGCCATTTTTTGCCAGTCTTGCTGCAGTTGCAGCATTTGACCAGTCAAATCTATGGGGACAGGGTCTGATGCGGCCTCAGGGGGACGGAGTGAAAGGCAATGATTCCATCAGGAGCGTTACAGGCGGCAGGACGCCCGCCAGGCCTGTGAGTACCACTGGGACTGGCCTGAATTGACTGCCCCAAAAGCCTTGATTAGCGGGGTGTTCCCGGAGCGAAGGTCAGGTCGCGAATGTCCAGATTGCGCACCTCAAGAGGCTTTGTCAGCCCCAGCTGGCCCATATTGGCCTCAAGATCCTTGGCGAGGATCTCCACCAGATGCTGCGGCCCTTTTGGGCCCAATGCTGCCAGTGCAAAGTGAAACGCCCGCCCCAGCATGACAAAATCCGCACCCAGGGCAAGGGCGCGCAGAATGTCCAACCCACCTTCGATGCCGCTGTCAAAAATAAGCGGCAATGTGGTGGCTGCGCGCAGTTCTGGCAGAACCTCAATGGCGGCGGGGGCGGCGTCAAACTGGCGACCCGCATGGGTCGAGACCCAAAGCGCATCAACCCCGATTTGGGCCAGTGGCTCTGCATCTTCAGCGCGCATCACGCCCTTGATGACAAAGGCACCCTGCCAATTGTCCCGCAACCATTTCACATAGTCCCAATCAGGCGAGGTGCGCAGCAGGTAGCCAATATGCGCCGTTGAGGACAGGCCCTCGCTTTGGGCGGTGACATATTTGTCCAGCGTGCGCATATGCGGCATGCCGCCGTCATGGCGGTGCTGCCGTGCCATCCCCAGCGCCCAGGCCGGGCAGCGGGCCACTTGGGCCAGCAGTCGCGGTGTCAGCCGGGGGGGCTGGGTCAGGCCCGAGCGGACCTGGCGTTCACGCCGCGAGGCCACCGGCACATCGGCGGTGAGCACCAGCGTTTTGAACCCTGCGTCCCGCGCGCGCGTCAGCATATCGTGACGGATGGCCTCGTCTTTGGGCGGGTAGAGCTGAAACCAGGCCTCAGGGCCGAGATGGGGCGCTAGGTCCTCGGGCGACTGACTGGCGACGGTCGAGAGGGAGTAGGGGATGCCGGATGCCGCGCCAAACCGGGCCAGGTGGCCTTCGGCATCGGGCCAGATCAGACCTGACATGCCCAGAGGCGCAATGCCAAACGGCAAAGGCAGTGTCGATCCCAACAGGGGCGTGGTGAGATCGACCTCCAAAGGTCCATGCAGGATCGACGGCAGAAAGCCAATTTGATCCAATGCACTGCGATTGCGGCGCTTGGTGGCCTCATGGCCAGTGCCGCTGTCGAGATACTCCCAGACAAATTTTGGCAGCCGGGTTTGCGCGCGGGCACGCAGGTCTGAAAGGCCGGGGTAGCGTTGATGCAGGTCATCCATGGCGTATTGATAGGCGGTGGGGCGCAATTGACAAGCCTGGCGGGCGATTGCGCCAGATTTTAGGTGCTGCCACCAGCGTTTGCCATCTGACCTAGGGGCCGGTCTTCTGACCTAGGGGGCCGTCTTCGGGGAACCCAGCCGGTGCTCTTTCGCCTCAGGCTGCATTCAGGTTGTCGGGCTCTGAGAGGTCGGCGGGCTCATTTTGGGCCTCTGGATGGCGCGGTTCCAGAGCTGCGCCTGAGGCAATACAGACTTGATTGCGGCCCTTGGCTTTGGCTTCATACAATGCATCATCGGAGGCGCGCAGCAGGTCCTGGGGCATCGAGCCATGTGCCGGATAATGCGCTACACCAAGAGAAATCGTGATGCAGGGCAGGGCCTTTTCGCCATAGCGCACCACCACGGCCTCAATGGATTGACGCAACAACTCTGCCTTGGTGACGACGTCTTCCTGGCTGTAGCCAGAAACGATCAGGGTGAATTCTTCGCCCCCAGGTCGACAGGCAACATCATCGCCATCACAGGCCTGTTCCATCACCGCGCCAACTGCGCGCAAAACCATGTCACCCGCGTCGTGTCCGTGGTTGTCGTTGAACTTTTTGAAGTGGTCCACATCGACGGCGATCACGCTGAGGTTTTTGCCCGTGTTCTGGCTGGCGTTGATTAGTTTTCGCAGCGATTCACTCATGTGGCGGCGGTTGAATAGACCAGTCAGAGGATCGCGGACCGATTGGTCATGCAATTGATCGCGCATCCGCACATTGGCAATCGCCATAGAGATTTGCTCGGCACACATCTGCGCCAGTTTTCTGCTGATTTTGAATTCGCGGCTTTTGTTGACGGCAGAGCGCAGGTGCATCAGGCCAACGGTTTCGCCGTGGGCCAGGATTGGAAAACAGTAGTAGTTGCGGCCATCATGGGGCTCGGCGTGTTCACAGACAAAGTCGATTTCGGATGCGCCGTACTCATAGGTGCGTCCCCGGCGCAGGCCCCAGCATTCCTCGGGGTGGATGTGATCTTTGTGGGTGCCGCCGTTCCAGCTGGCACAGCCTTCCAGCACATCGCGTGAGTTGGAATAGACATAAACGCTACCCTCGGCGTCCGGCAGGATATGCGTCATAAACCGGGAAACCATATCAAACAGTTCTTCCAGAGAACGACTGGATTGCAGCCATTCGTTCAGCTCTCCCAGCAGCTGGACTTCGCGCGCCAGGCGCAATTGTTCGTCCAGAATGGCGCGTTCACTTTTGTTGCGCACATAGAGCTGCTTTAGTCGCAGGCGGTTGGCGCTAAAGGTCATAAAGACCGCAAAAGAGAGGGCCGTAAGCGAGATGGCCGTCAGCACCGAGAGCGACAGGCGGGCGCGGTAGATAAAGGTGGCGCGGCGGTCGGTAATGTCGGTGAAAAATTCGATGGCGCCTTCAAAGCGGCCATTGCGCATCAGTGGCACGTAGATGACCGCCACCTCACGCTGTCCCTCAACCTGAGAGATGGCCGCCAGCTGATTTGAGCTGTCAACCTCGGAAGAGGGTTGGCGTTCGTGTATATAGTAGGTCTCACCCTGGGCGACAATCGTGTCAAAATAGTTGCGGCTTTCGTATTCGCCTATCTCGTCTGGCCGCGTAGACCAAAAGACCATCCCATCGCTGTTGAGCATCCGAAAGCGGTAGACATTCGACGCCTTGGGCATGAGGGTCAGGTATCTGGCGTCAAAGGGAGTGACGGCGCCGATCTTAAAGGCTTTTTCCGGGTTCTCCATATGGAGGATCAGGCGTCGTTTCCACAGTTCGGATTCCAGGCGAATGTCTGCCTCCAGCATGCGGTTAACAATCGGAGCAGGGACCGCGATGATGGCCCAGACAGATCCCGCTGCCATGCCGACCAGGAGCAAAAGCAGAAAGAGGCTTCTGAGCCTGTTGTACAAGGTCTGTTTTGACTCGTTGTTCATCAACCACCTGACATCGCTGTTTGGTCCAGTCTGCTCCCCGAGTACTTTAGATCGCGTTACCTGAAGTGAAGATTAAGCGAATAATTCGCTTATAAGATGTGTAAAATTCAGCCAATTCACCAGGTGATTTAGGGGTGAATTCGTTAGGGATGGATTTGTGAACAGAATGCGAACGTCCCCTTTTCTCGCGCTTTGAAACAGGCTAGTGTTGCGGGTATGAACAGTTTTGATGAAATGGACGCCTTTGAAGGCGCCTCTCTGTCTTCGCGGGCGATGGCTGCGCGCCCAACCCCCTATCTTGAGGGGCTCAACCCCGCGCAACGCGAGGCGGTTGAATGCCTGAATGGGCCGGTTTTGATGCTGGCGGGGGCCGGAACTGGCAAGACCAAGGCGCTGACCGCGCGAATTGTGCATCTGTTGAACACCGGTTCGGCCCGCACAAATGAAATCCTGGCAGTGACCTTCACCAACAAGGCCGCGCGGGAGATGAAAGAGCGGGTCGGGGCAATGCTGGGCCAGCCTGCCGAGGGCATGCCCTGGCTTGGCACCTTTCACTCGGTCTGCGTTAAGCTGTTGCGCCGTCATGCGGAATTGGTGGGCTTAAAGTCAAATTTCACCATTCTGGACACTGATGATCAGGTTCGGTTGCTCAAGCAACTGATCCGCGCCGAAGACATTGATGACAAGCGTTGGCCGGCCCGGATGCTGGCCGGGATCATTGATGATTGGAAAAACCGGGCGCTTACGCCGGAGGCATTGCCCGCCTCAGAAGCGGGCGCTTACAATTTCCGTGGCCCGGCGCTGTATGCGCAGTATCAGACCCGGTTGAGAGAGCTTAACGCGGTCGATTTCGGCGATCTGCTGCTGCATGTGGTGACGATATTTCAGACCCACCCTGATATCCTGTCACAGTATCAGCGCTGGTTTCGCTACATCATGGTGGACGAATATCAAGATACCAACATCGCACAGTATTTGTGGCTGCGGCTCTTGGCTGGGGGACATAAAAACATCTGCTGCGTTGGCGATGATGATCAGTCTATCTACGGCTGGCGGGGCGCCGAAGTTGGCAATATCTTGCGGTTTGATAAGGACTTCCCAGGGGCCAAGGTGGTCCGGCTGGAGCAGAACTATCGCTCGACCGAGCATATCCTCGCGGCCGCTTCAGGGGTCATCAGTGGCAATGCCGACCGGCTCGGCAAGGAGCTGTGGACGGCGTCAAAGGGCGGCGAAAAGGTGCGACTCATCGGCCACTGGGATGGCGAGGAAGAGGCACGCTGGATTGGCGAAGAGATCGAGGCGACGCAGCGGGGGACCCGTGGGCAGGCACCTATTGATCTAAATAATATGGCGATTCTGGTGCGGGCGTCGCATCAGATGCGGGCCTTTGAGGATCGCTTCCTTACCATTGGTTTGCCGTACCGGGTTATTGGTGGCCCACGGTTTTACGAGCGGCTCGAGATCCGGGATGCCATGGGATATTTCCGTATGGTGACCTCGGCGGATGATGATTTGGCCTTCGAGCGGATTGTGAACACCCCCAAACGCGGTTTGGGCGATAAAGCACGGCAGGTAATTCAGGCTGTGGCGCGCGAAAATGGCGTCTCGCTGGTTGAAGGCGCCCGGCTCGCGGTGGAGGCCGGGGCAATCAAAGGCAAAGGCGGTGCCTCATTGCGCCGTCTTGTTGAAGATCTGCGCCGTTGGGGCCGTATGGTGGAGGATCCTGATATCTCCCATATGGAGCTGGCCGAGATTGTTCTGGATGAAAGCGGCTACACCGGCATGTGGCAGGCGGATAAAACGCCTGAGGCTCCAGGGCGATTGGAAAACCTCAAGGAACTGGTCAAGGCGCTGGAGAATTTTGAGAATCTGCAGGGCTTTTTGGAGCATGTCAGTCTGGTCATGGACAATGACAAGCAGGATTCGGATCAGAAAGTCTCGATTATGACCCTGCATGCAGCCAAAGGGCTGGAGTTTCCGGCAGTTTTCCTACCCGGTTGGGAGGATGGTTTGTTTCCGTCTCAGCGTTCAATGGACGAATCAGGTCTGAAGGGGCTCGAAGAGGAGCGTCGGCTGGCCTACGTTGGGATTACCCGGGCTGAAACGCTGTGCACGATCTCCTTTGCCGGTAATCGTCGGGTGTTTGGTCAATGGCAATCACAGCTCCCCTCGCGTTTTGTGGACGAGTTGCCAGAAGAACATGTTGAAGTGTTGACGCCTCCCGGCCTTTATGGCGGCGGATATGGCGCTGCGGCCAGCAGTACCGAGCCCCTGCAATCAACCATTGACGCCAAGGTGGCGCAGGCGGATGGCTATAACTCCCCTGGCTGGAAGAGAATGCAGGCGCGCGCTGGGCAACGTGGGATTTCGCAGCCAAAAGAGGCCCGCAGCCCGGTGATTGATATCACAGCTGTTTCCAGCTTCACTCTGGGCGAGCGGGTGTTCAACCAGAAATTTGGCTATGGCGTTATTGCAGGTATTGATGGCGATAAGCTGGAAATAGATTTTGACAAGGCGGGCTTGAAGAAAGTTGTGGCGCGGTTTGTCTCTGTAAGTGATGATGTTCGGTTTTGAACTTTTTGTTGATCTGAAAGATCGTCGGGGGGGGCGG
>JAWUWF010000054.1:0-7384 GCA_034111985.1 Pseudophaeobacter sp. | reverse complement strand
AGATCTCAGGTTCTGAAAATGTTGAGGCGGATGGAGGGCGTGAAATGGGCGCCGAGGATTTCTCCTATATGCTGAACGCCCGTCCCGGTGCCTATTTGTTTTTGGGCCAAGGGGAGAGCGCCGGGCTGCACCACCCAAAATATAATTTCAACGATGACATCTCTCCTATTGGTGCCTCGTTTTTTGCCCGCCTTGTGGAACGTGCGCAGCCGCTTGCCTGAGTGAAGGTGCCCTGAATGAAGGTTCCCTGAGCGAAGGTGACAAGAGGCTGCAGCTGGTCTATTCCCTGCGGCAATAAAATGATCATATTGTCATATTGGTGGCCCATCAATGGGCCGCCAAACATGTTAAGACGGGCGTTGAGATAAACGCGGTTTGGGCAAAAGGGAAAGAGGCTAGCATGGCACTGGAAGATGCAAAAACGCAGGTAGATCACGCCTTCACGCGAAAGGACCTGAAAGGTCACAGCTTTGAGAACACCTTTGGTGGTGCGCTGTCCTTTTTGCGCCGCCGCTATAGCAAAGACCTGACACATGCGGATATTGCCGTCACCGGCGTGCCCTTTGATCAGGCTGTCACCAACCGTCCAGGCACCCGTCTGGGGCCTCGGGCGATCCGCGAAGCCTCGGCGCTGCAAAGCCCCGATGCGCCCTATGGCTGGGACTATGATCCCTTGAGCGAGCTTGCCATCGTGGATTATGGCGATCTGGCGTTTGACTATGCCAATATCCCGGCCTTTCCGGATACACTTCGTGATCATATTCGCGAAATTCTGGCCACGGACACCGCCTCGGTGACCCTGGGCGGCGACCACTATATCACCTTTCCGATCCTCAAGGCCTATGCCGAGAAATACGGCCCTATTTCGCTGCTGCAGTTTGATGCCCATCCGGATACCTGGCAGGATGATGACTTTAGCCGCGTCGATCATGGCACCATGTTCTACAAGGCAGTAAAATCGGGGATTGTTGACCCTGCGACCTCGGTGCAGGTTGGTATTCGCACCACCAACGAGGACACGCTGGGCGTCAATATCATTGATGCGGCCACCGTGCATGAGATCGGCGCAGCCGAGACCGCGCGGCGCATCAAATCAATCCTTGGAGATCGCCCCACCTACCTCACCTTTGATATCGATGGATTGGACCCGGCCTACGCACCTGGCACCGGCACACCGGTCTGGGGCGGGCTGACCTCGGCGCAGGCCGCTCGCATCTTGCGCGACATCAAAGGTATCAATATTAAGGGCGGTGACGTGGTGGAGGTTTCGCCTCCCTTTGACACCACAGGGGCAACTGCAATAGCAGGCGCGCATGTGGCAATGGAAATTATCTGCCTTCTGGGCTGGAATATGAGAGACAATGGCTGAGTTCAATCAACCGATTAGTGGCAATGATCTGGCCCGGTTTTCCGGCCCAAGCACTTTTATGCGCCTGCCGCAGGCAACTTCGCTTGAGGGGCTGGATGTGGCCTTTCTGGGGATACCCTTGGATATCGGGACATCCTGGCGCTCGGGTACGCGATTTGGACCCAAACAAATTCGTGCCGAAAGCGCGATGCTGCGGCCCTATAATATGGCAACCGGAGCGGCGCCCTTTGACAGCCTGAATGCCGGCGATATTGGTGATCTCGCGATCAACACCTTTTCGCTAAAGGAATCACTGCGCATTGTTGAGGAGAGCTATCAGGCGATCCTTTCGGGTGGTGTGATCCCTATGGCCATGGGGGGCGATCATTCGATCACCCTGCCGATCCTGCGCGCGATCGCGGCCAAATACGGCCCTGTCGCGCTGGTGCATGTCGATGCGCATGCGGATGTGAATGACGACATGTTTGGCGAAAAAGAAACCCATGGCACTGTGTTTCGTCGCGCTTATGAGGAGGGTCTGCTGGTCGCCGACAAGACCTATCAGATTGGCATTCGCGGCACCGGCTATGGTGCAGATGATTTCACCGAGGCCCAGGGCTGGGGCTTTCAGCATTTCCCGGCGCAAGAGCTTTGGGGAAGATCGCTGCACAATATGGGCGCTGAAATTCGCCGCGATATCGGCAATCGCCCGGTTTATATCTCTTATGATATCGACAGTCTGGATCCCGCCTATGCGCCCGGTACCGGCACACCAGAGATTGGCGGGCTCACCACGCCGCAGGCGCTGGAGCTGATCCGTGCAATGAAGGGGCTGAATATCGTCGGATGTGATCTGGTCGAGGTCTCTCCACCTTATGATCCCTCGGGCAATACCGCACTGACTGCGGCTAATTTGCTATATGAGATGTTGTGCGTTCTTCCCGGTGTCAAGTCACGCTAAGCTGATCTCAGGGGGCATCCGTCAGGGTGGCCCCATTATTGAGCAGGCATGAGCAAGCATGAGCGGGCAGAGGGCAGATCAAAAATGGGGAAAATCATGATTTTTGTTTGGGTTCTGCTGGCCGCATGTGTTGTGGTTATTGGCTTTATCAGATTAGCGCCTGTGGATCCCTTTGACTGGAACACCCAGCCAGAACTCTCTGAGGACAAAGCGTTCCGGGGCGGCGTTTTCAAGGTGGTGCGTGCAGGACCTGATGCGTTGCAGCAGTTTAACCAGATCGCCACATCCGCGCCGCGTACCAAGCTGCTGGCCGGATCTTTTGAGGATGGCATGGCGACCTATGTGACCCGGACCAAGGTGATCGGCTTTCCCGACTACACCACGGCGCGTCAGGACGGGGACCTGCTCAAGGTCTATGCCCGGCTGCGCTTTGGTCGGTCTGACCTTGGCGTCAACAAGGCCCGAATTGATCGCTGGCTGTCGCAGATGCCCAAAGCACCCGAATAAAGCGTAGAAGGCTGAATGCCAGGCGCACTGAATGCCAGGCGTAAAGGCTGGCAGGCGAAAAGGTTGGCATTGTCTGTCGGGTTTGATCTCTGTTCTCGTCGCCTGTTCTGCGCTCAACAGCGCAGGGGCTGTCAGATGGATTGTGTGTCACAGCTAGATTGTGTGTCACAGTGCAGGGAGTTGCGCAGGGGCCTCAGAGAGGTCAAGGCTGGCTGACAGGCAATTTGCCTGCACTTCGCGCCACATAGGCACGTTGAGTGACATTTGGCACTGCGCCATGAATTGTCGTCCATCAACATCCAGGCAGCGCAGCTCCCCCAGTTCTACCCGTGTGCCAGTTTTATCGGTGCAGTAGCAATCCAGTACCTTGCCGCCGGGGCCGATGACATCGGCCAGGGCAGGACGGAGTGTACTGCAGGCTGTGGCGACCAGCACGAATGCGAGAAGGGCTCTGGTTTGTCTAACGGATCTGGCTTGCCGAAGGGGACTGGCATGTTGCATAGACCTAGCATATCACAGAAGCATTGAGCTGCCAAAGCGGCAGAGTGACACCCCAAAACCGATGAGGCACGGATGATCCCCGAAGAGCGGTTAGAACAGATTCTGCAGCGTTTTCAGTATCTTGAAGCTGCCATGGCAGAGGGGGTGAGCGGTAGTGAGATCGCCAATCTGGCGAGAGAGTACTCCGACATCAAACCTGTCGCAGAACAGATCAGCGCCTACAGGCAATTGCTGACCGACCTGACGGAGGCCGAGGCAATGCTGGCTGACCCGGATATGAAAGAGCTGGCAGAAGAAGAAATTCCGGCTTTGAAGGCGGCTTTGCCAGAGGCTGAACAGGCGCTGCAACTGGCGCTGCTGCCCAAGGATGCCGCCGATACCCGTCCTGCAATCCTAGAGATCCGCCCCGGAACCGGAGGCGATGAGGCGGCTTTGTTTGCCGGTGATCTCTTGCGGATGTATCAGCGCTATGCCGAGGCGCGCGGCTGGAAATTCGACGTGATCGAAGAGCAGGTCACCGAACTTGGTGGCATCAAGGAAGTGGTCGCCCATATCAAGGGCGAGAACGTCTTTGCCCGTATGAAATATGAAAGCGGCGTGCATAGGGTGCAGCGGGTTCCCGTCACCGAAAGCGGCGGGCGTATTCACACATCGGCAGCCACGGTGGCGGTTCTTCCCGAGGCCCAGGACGTGGATATCAAGATCGACCCGTCAGATATTCGCATTGATACCATGCGTGCCTCTGGCGCTGGTGGCCAGCACGTGAACACCACGGATTCGGCCGTCCGTATTACCCACCTCCCCACCGGGGTCATGGTGGTCAGTGCCGAGAAATCACAGCACCGAAACCGCGAAATCGCCATGCAGGTTCTGCGCGCCCGGCTCTATGATCTTGAACGCCAGCGCATTGATGGCGAGCGCTCGGCGGATCGCGCCAGTCAGGTGGGCTCAGGGGATCGTTCGGAGCGCATCCGCACTTATAATTTTCCGCAGGGCAGGATGTCGGATCACCGGATTAACCTGACGCTCTATAAGCTGGATCAAATTCTGCAAGGCGATCTGGATGAGATCATCGATGCGCTGACGGCCGACAATCAGGCCCGGCTTTTGGCCGAGATGGGGCAATGAGCCAGGGGCGCTCCAGCCCTCCTGGTGGCACTGCAGCACTGGCCATGGCCGCTGCTGCCGCGCGACTGCGGGCCGCCGGTGTTGATGATCCCGCCCGAGACGCCCGTGTTCTGCTGGCCCATGCCGCCCGCATCGAGGCCAGCCGCGTTACCCTGATCGCCCCCGAGGATCTAGAGCCGGAGGTCGCTGAGCGCTATGAGCAACTGATCTCGTTGCGCGCGGTTAGGGTACCGGTGTCACATCTGATCGGAGAGCGGGAATTTTATGGCCGCCGTTTTAAAGTTTCCAAAGATGTGCTGGATCCCCGGCCGGAAACTGAAACCCTGATCGAGATCGCCCTGTCGCAGCCATTTGAGCGTGTTCTGGACCTTGGCCTCGGGTCCGGCTGCATTTTGGTAACGCTTCTGGCTGAGACGCCACTGGCCTCGGGCTTGGGCGTTGATCTCAGCGAAGCAGCCTGCCTGCAGGCCAGTGCCAACGCCGTGTTGCACCGGGTTGAGGCGCGCATCGATATTCAGAAATCGGACTGGTTTTCCAACGTCACGGGACAATTTGATCTGATCACGGCAAATCCGCCCTATATCGCCTTGGCGGAAATGGCGGGGCTGGCCCCCGAGGTGCGCAGCCATGAACCCAACATGGCGCTGACCGATGGCGGTGATGGGTTGAGCGCATACCGCGCAATCGCGGCCGGGGTTTCGGTGCACTTGCGGCCGCAAGGGCGCCTCTGTCTTGAGATTGGTCCGACGCAGGGGCAGGCGGTGAGTGCGATGCTGCGGGAGGCTGGCCTGGTGGATATTCGTATTCTGCAGGACCTTGATGGTCGTGATCGTGTGGTTTTGGCCCATTCTAAGACCTGAAAGACCAGAATGTCGCCAGATTTTGGCAAATATTTTTGTTTTTGAAAGAAAAAATGGCAAATATGAAATGTGCCCCTTGTCTGGGAGCACAGAAAATGTTTACTCAAAAGGGTCGCTCACGACAGGCGAGGTTACTCTACCTCCCAGCGACATTAAGCCCAAAATAGTCGATCATCCGGCGCTAAGGATGCGCTGAATTGGATCCATGACACATGAAATTAAGGCTGACGTTAGGCATATGAGATCGTCAAAATCACGTTCGCGTTCCAAGTCGAACCGGAACCGCCCCAATGGGGTCAATGTTGTTAATCGCGTGTTCGATAGCTCCGGCCCAGAGGGCAAGGTGCGCGGCACGCCGCAACAGATCATTGATAAATATAATCAGCTGACGCGAGATGCGCAGCTGAGCAATGACCGTGTGGCCGCGGAAAATTTTCAGCAGCACGCTGAACACTATCTGCGATTGCTGAATGAAGCGCAGCGCGAAATCGATGCGCGCCGTGAGGACCAGGAACGGCAAAACCGTGAACGTCAGGCGGATCGCGACCGGGAACGCTCTGATCGTCAGGAGCGTGAGGTGACACCCAATCAGGCGGCACCGTCACAGGGGCAGCAGCGACCAGCGCCGAGCTCTGAACAGCCTCAACCGTCTCAACATCAGGCCTCGCACGCTGCACCCGTAGCACGTCAGGGTGCACCAGCAGCGGCCCCGCAACAGGATTTGGCCAATGCGCCGCAACCTGAGATGCTTGATCCACGCGATGCGGTGAGCGCAACAGCTCCCGAGGGCAGTGGGCTGGTTGAAACCCCTGAAAGCAAAGGCCAAGAGCCCGCGCAACAGCCGAAAAAGCCGGTCGCACGCAAACCCCGTCCGCGCAAACCGGCAGCGAAGCCTGTAGAGGGCGCCAGCGTGACGTCAACTGAAGGCGGAGAGGCGCCTGACGTGACGGATGCGCCGAAAGAGGCAAAGCCAAAACGCGCCCCACGCGCCAGGGCGAAGCCAAAGCCAAAAGCCGAGGATGCGCCAGAGGCCGCCGAATAAGGCCTTTTTGTAAAGACCGACTGACAAAAGTCCGGTGCCCTTTGACTGATGCATCAGGCGACTTGTCGACTAAAATTTCCGTCGCTTTTAGGTTAGGATGGGGCTGAGAAACATTGTTTCGCAGTCCCATCTAATCAACCAAAATAATCAGTTCTGCTTCACAGCCCTATGAGAAGACAACTTACTCATCTTGATTTGATTTTGCAGCCTGTGACGTCTTCCATCCCACCAAACCTGGCGCGCCATTCATAATCGCTTGCATCGCCCCTTGCGGTCATTGCGGCGCATTAGCCTGCCGACCAGAGGGCACCGTCTTTGCGACACAGATCCTGTACCCGGAGATGGCCTGGTGTTGCTTTCAAAATTTCAATGATCCGTTCTTCTGTGAGCCCTGATCTCATCATCATCGGTCTCCTGCGATAGGAACAGATTGGTCCCAAAATGCGGACGTTTTGGGGGAGCAGGTCAGAACGGCATGTGGCATGTTCACCTTGGGAAATGGAAAGGCCGCTTTCGTCGACACGTTTAGGTATTTCAAAACCGGCTGCACCATTGGAGCCGCAGTTCGCGGCCAGGGCCGCTTTAGGCTAATTCTGTCGAAAAACTCGAAGTTTTTGCGGCCCTGTATCACAGGAGAATGTGTTCCCGCCTCTGTTTCACGCGGCGGCTATGGCTTGAGTTTGCTTTGGTGCCAGTTTGGCTAGCTTTTTGAGGTTTTGGGCGGTTGCGGCGAGGTTAAATTCGTCATGGGCGCCACATGCACTGCCCGGCAGGGTCATAGCATAGCCATGATCCCGAGAGGGGCCACGCAATCGAATCCGACCCAAGCCGTTGATACGTTTGAGGTGTGCAAATGACATCTCAACCTTTTTGCGCAGTTTGCATGAGATGGCATATTGCTGAGTTTGCGATAAAACGCGGGCGACATCTCTGGAGATTTCGTAGATAGATCGCGTCACTTTCCGCTTTGGTGACTTGGGGCAGCAACGCCCTTTCAGATCACAAGCATCGCAGTCGGATTTGCGGGCACGGTAGCG